>JAGAIM010000068.1 GCA_017626555.1 Bacteroidales bacterium | reverse complement strand
GTCATATTGTTGGTGAAGTCTGACTTCATCTCATCGAGAGACTTCTGCGTGCGGATGACGTGCATCAGATACAGGAAGACAGCGACAAGGACGACAAGAATCATTACAGAGGCGACAAGGATTCCGGTCATCTGCTTCAGGACAGCCTTTCCTACAGGCTCAATCCACAGCCTATACATTGCAGTTTCCTGAACATCGAAGACATATTCAAATGAAATAGCATCATCACTTGGCACATATCCATCCGTGCAGAGCGAAGCAAGTACTTTAGGTTCTCCTTTCTCCACTACAGTGACATTGAGATTCACAAGCGAATCGGCGAAAGTAATCAGTTCTATCTTATGTTGGCCGTCCAGTCCGGCCTCCTTCAAAGACACTACGAGCAGTGAGTCAAACAGGCCGAAGTTCAGATTACCGTCTATCGCATCTATTCCGGTGTGCATTCCTCGGATCATCTGAACGGACATATTATCCAGAGACTCGAACAAGCTTTCCTGCTCGGATGTCTCCGGCTTCTGTGGGAGGCTGTCGGTCCGGACCACACTGCTGGTTGTCTGGCTGATCCTCTTTGTCACTCCGGTCATCTGACCGTTTATCTGTCTGCCCAAAGTGTCCTGTTCATATTGCGTCGTGTTGATCTGTGACACAAGTGTACCTCCAGATCCATATCCGGCACCGACCGTGATGTCTCCGGTAAACCCGATTCCTGACTTTTCATCGCGGACTCTCTGCAGACGGGCCATCATTTCGCTGAAATCGCTGGTCCTGAGAGCCATCCTGACCGCACTTTCCGTCTTGGACACTTCACTGCGGTACATCCTTACCAGCCACCAGGTCTGATATGCAAAAAGCACTGCCATCACAACAATGACAGCAACTGCTATGTGTCTGAGATTGTCCTTCATATCTTTCTGCTCATCCCCGACCTGATCGGGGATCTCCTTGCAAAGTTATTCAAATATCCATTGCCTCCGCAGACGTTAACACTATTTAACATTCGATAGAAGAGGATTGACTGGACGCAGGAGCGCAGCGGAGGCAGGCTGACAATCTTCTGATGCCGCTATGCCCATAGTGCAAGTCTTCTGACAGTTATGCCGGCTGAAGTCTTGCCGGGCGTTTATATGCTACAAAATAAAGCCTTTCATCTACTGCAAAGTGAAATAAAATCACTAATTTTGTTACGGACAAACATATTTATGGAGGATATGCAAGGTTAATAAATGTCACAGGGAGTATGAGCAAGTCTATCAGCATATTGGACAAAGATTATGCACAGTGGGTTGAAGATCTCAGTGTGCGATACCGTCAAAGCCAGATCAGGGCATCTGTAAAGGTTAATCGGGAACTGCTAAGATATTATTGGGAACTTGGTCGGGATATAGAAGATATGCACGTTGAAGAACGCTGGGGGCAGGGCATTATCAAGAACCTTTCTGCTGATTTGCAGCAGAGGAATCCGAATGCAACAGGGCTTTCACGAACAAACATATATTATGCGAAGAAGTTTTATCTTCTTTATTCTCAGTATTTTAATAACATCCCACAGGTTGTGGGACAATTTGAAGCAATAGAGTCGCCACAGATTGCTGGAGAAAATCAGTTATCTGAAAATATCCCACAGGTTGTGGGACAATTAGATGAAATCCTCTTTTCCATACCTTGGGGACATCATCGCTACCTGATGGATAAATACAGCAAAGACCCAGCAAAGGCATTTTACTATGTACGAAAGACTATGGAAGAGGGATGGAGCCGCGATGTGATGCTTAATCACATGGATTCCAACCTATATGAGCGCGAAGGTAAGGCATTGACTAACTTCAAGAACACTTTACCGGAGGTTACAAGTGAATTAGCCCAGGAACTGACCAAAGACCCGTATCACTTTGCGTTTACCGGGATTACTCAGCCATATAATGAAAGGATTCTCAAGGATGCTTTATTGAATAATATCACTCACTTCCTTACAGAACTGGGGACAGGTTTTGCCTATGTAGGTAAGGAGTATCGTTTAGAGATTGGAAAGACAGAAAATTTTATAGACTTGCTTTTCTATAATCTTAATCTGTCGTGCTACGTGGTGATTGAAGTAAAGATAGGCAAGTTTGAATTTAGCGACATAGGTCAGTTGGGTGGGTATGTTGTGGCTTGTAACCATCAACTTAGAAAAGAAGGTCGCGACAATCCTACTATCGGTTTGCTTATTTGCAAAGAGAAGGACCGTGTACAGGCTCAATATGCACTGGAATCAAGTAGCCAGCCTTTGGGCATTTCTGAATATGACCTTGAAAAATTCTATCCGGAGAAGGTGGAAGGTACCATACCTACAATTGAGGAGATTGAAGCAAAATTAAGTGAGGGAAATGAAGAATAAAGCGGACATACTTGAAGGTAACATATCAAGGGAAATTTTAGATGTGTTGCTTCGTGATCATACGACCCAGCGCAATATTTTTTGGGCGACAAAAGATTATGAGCAGTGGGGAGAGGGATATGCTGAGTCAGATGAGATTATATATGAGAAGGTATGCGACAACAACAAGATCATACCTCGTGTCTTAAAGGACAGACTGCAACAGACTGCACGTTCAAGAGATATGGCAGAGGTCTTTACACCATCATGGGTTTGTAATGCCCAAAACAATCTGATTGACAAAGCCTGGTTTGGACGCGAAGGTGTGTTCAATATCGAAGTAGAAGAAAATGGTATTCATTCCTGGATTCCAACCATTGAGCCAATTAAGTTCCCAGAGGGTAAAACATGGAAAGACTATGTGAGAGATAATCGTATGGAGGTTACTTGCGGAGAGGCTCCATATATAACTAGTCGATATGATGCAACGACAGGTGAACTGATTCCTGTTGAGAGGCGTATAGGTTTGCTTGATAGAAAACTTCGCGTTATTAACGAGAATGTACATACCTCCGGTGAATGGCTTATAGCAGCACAAGATGCATATAAAAGTATTTATGGCTTTGAGTGGCAGGGTGATAATCTGCTCCTTGCGCGAGAAGCAATGTTGTGTACTTTTATAGAGAATTATGAGAAGAAATTTGGTAAACGCCCACTATCTGCTTCAATTAAGTATATAGCATACATTGTTTCTTGGAATGTTTGGCAGATGGATGGATTAAAAGGGGTTGTTCCCAATTCGTGTACAGATAATGTTGTGCCATCTTTGTTCGGAGATGATATGAGGACTCCTTGCAGGGGTTGTACAGATGGTGGATATCACAATCATACAGGTATCTATTGCCTAATCAAGGATTGGCGTGCAAAAGATCCCAAGACCAATAAACTAGGTAAGAAAATCCGCTTTGTAGATTTATTCAAATAGCAAAGACTCAAACAACTATATTAACCTATGGCTAAATTTGTCTCATCGTTAAAAGCAAAGCTCATTTATGTTTTCCGCATAAATGATAAGTCCCATGCTGGATGCCTTAAGGTTGGCGAAGCAACCTTAACAGATGAAGAGAACTTGTGGGGACTTTCTCCATCAAGCCATCTGCTTAATGTTGCAGCCAAGAAGCGTATCAATCAATACACGCAGACGGCTGGCATTACTTACGATTTGCTCTATACGGAGTTATCTATATTCACTCGTGGTGGAGCAATTATGAGCCTAACAGATGGTGAGGTTCACAAGGTATTGGAGCGTTCCGGTATCAAAAAGAAGGTTTTTGATACTGAGAATAAAGCCAATGAGTGGTTTATTACGGACTTGGAGACTGTCAAGAATGCTATCCATGCTGCTAAAGAAGGAAGAATGTCCCTTTCTGCGACAGAGGTTAGTACAGACCGTAGTCCAATAATCTTCCGCCCTGAGCAACGAGATGCTATTAACAAGACAAAGAAGCAATTTAAGAAGGGCAACCAGATGCTTTGGAACGCGAAGATGAGATTTGGTAAAACTCTGTCTGGATTGCAAGTGGTAAAGGAGATGAACTTTGCCCGTACTCTTATCCTTACACACCGACCTGTTGTCGATGCAGGTTGGTTTGAGGACTTTAGCAAGATTTTCTACGACACTCCCAATTATCGTTATGGCTCAAAGAATAATGGAGAGAGTCACGCTTCGTTGGAGCGACTGGTCGCAAAAGAGGGAATCCACTATGTATATTTTGCTTCCATGCAGGATTTAAGAGGTTCTTCTCTTGTGGGCGGTAACTTTGATAAAAATCACCAAGTATTTGCAACTACTTGGGACTTGATCATTATTGATGAGGCACACGAAGGTACAAAGACAGAGTTGGGCGAGGCGGTTATGAAGGAATTGACAAAGGAACAGACCAAGATTCTCCGTTTGTCAGGAACACCGTTCAATCTGTTCGATGATTACAAGGAGGATGAGATATACACTTGGGACTATGTGATGGAACAACGAGCCAAAGCAGAGTGGGATTTGACACACTTTGGCGATCCTAACCCATACGCAGGTCTACCGCGTCTTAACATCTATACTTACGACCTCAATAAACTTTTGGACGG
>JAGAIM010000067.1 GCA_017626555.1 Bacteroidales bacterium | reverse complement strand
TTTGCACACATCAAGAGATGGCCAAACGATTCGACTGTCTATGTCGGATGTCTTTTTCTGAAACCTGTTTATGTACGCGAGGCCGTCAATCAAGTGTAACATACAAAATTGTAGTGAGATGAAGACATTATTCGACATCTGCTTTGGCGTAGTGAAGTTCACGTTCAAGGCTATCTTCTGGGTCATCGGCCTTATCATAATGCTGCTGATAGGTAGCTGTCCAGACTAGACCATCAAGGTATTCGACCATACAGCAGAGGCTGCCGGGAAGATTCCTGACAGCCTCTTTTATAGTTGTTCCTTCGGATTCATCATCACGGTTTCCATGAGACGTTATGAGAGAACGATGTTCCAGTGGTATGTTGCCTTCTGTTGCCGTTCGCATCGTAATAGTAGGCCTTTGTAGTGAGGGTTACGGCCATGACGTAGGTCGAGCCTCCTCCTGTATAGACTATCGGAGCGTCACCGCTGGTTCCTGTCGCAATGCTGGTATTCTGTGCATAGGTTACAGACCATGTATATGGCGCGTCCTCGACGACAGTGCCGTCACTGAACCTGAGCGATAGTGTAAGCTTGTAGTCCATCGTGCCAGATATGTTTATCGCCTGTACGGACATATTGGAAACATATGTGTTCGTGCTTGGAGTGTCATTGTCAGTTACGTTGACCGTACAGCTCGCGCTGACTCCATTATAAGTCGCAGTGATGGTGCATGTACCTTTGCCCTGTGCGGTTATCTGGCCTCCTCCGACTGTCGCAACTCCTGAATTGCTGGTGGTCCAGACTGCACTCGAAGTGACGTTTGTTGATGCGGTTCCATTGTTCGGATTATAGATGGCCGCGTTCGTCCTGACATCTCCCTTCTCAAGGTCAGCAGAGGTCCATCCGAGCGAAAGGGCAGGAGAGCCTGTCACCTTGACGCTGCAGGTCGCGCTTTTGCCGTTGTAGGTCGCCGTGATTGTTGCCGAACCGACTCCGTTGCCTGTTATTGTGCCGCCACTCACGCCAGCAACTGAAGAGCTGCTAGAAGACCAGGTCGCACTCGAGGTGACGTCCTTCGAAGATTCAAGGACACCGTCAGCATAGGTCTTGTATGTGGCTACGAGTGTTTCCGTCCTTCCTTTGCCCATGTCAATGCTGGTCTTGTTCAGCACCAGTTCGTAGGTGTAGTTCGGCGTGACGGTGACTGTTCCAGTCAATGTCGTTCCGCCATACTTGGCTGTAATGGTGGCTGTTCCGGCACCTACTCCTGTTATCACTCCGTTGCTTCCTACAGTCGCTACAGACGTGTTGCTGGAAGTCCAGGTGAAGTTCGACGAGTAGTCCTCGCCATATGTCTGCGTGCCGTTGGTGAATGTCCTTCGGATTGCAGTCATCTTGGTTGTACGTCCATTGACTACACTGGCACTAGTCGGAGAAAGCTGATAGTCGTATGTGATATCGTCCTCTACAGTCACCGTCGCTGTTGCACTGTATCCGTTATAAGCCGCCGTAATTGTCGCTGATCCTGTAGCCTTGGCTGTGACAGAACCTCCGGATACTGATGCCACTGCCGGATTCGAAGATGACCACGATGCTGACGATGTCACCGTCTTCGATGAAGTCCTTGTGCCGTTTGTGAAGGTGATATAGTTCGCTGCTATCGCCTTGGTATTACCCACGGATATGCTTGCACTTGTCAGGCTTAGCTCAAGGCCGTATGTTAATACATCATTGACAGTAACTGTTGCTGATCCCGTGTATCCGTTGTATGTGGCCTTGATTACTGATGTGCCCGACGCCTTTCCAGTAACGGTTCCGCCAGATACCGACGCCACAGCCGATGTGCCGCTGCTCCATGTGGCCGATGATGTGACGTCCTTTGAAGAAGATTGCACGCCATCTGCATAGGTGATGAATGTAGCCGTCGCCGTTGTCGTCTTTCCGACATCAATGGATGAGTCTGCAAGTTTCACCTGAAGTGCATATGTGTATGTCACAGGCTTCTCCGTTACAGTCACTGTACAGGACTTGCTGTAGCTTCGGTATGTCGCCGTCACGACTGCCTGGCCGGCACTCACTCCGGTGACTACGCCTCCGGATACTGTGAGTATGGATGTGTAGCTGCTCTTCCAGGTTGCCGATGAAGTGACATCCGTCCTTGTGGTCTCCACGCCGTTTGTGTAGGTCACATAGTACACTGCCAGAGCGGCGGTCGATCCTTCCTGAACGCTGAGCGTCGATTTGCTCATGACAAGGCCGTAACCCATGACATTATTGACGGTAACTGTAGTTGTGGCCTTGTATCCGTTGTAGGTCGCAGTGATGGTGGCGGTTCCGGCTGCTACACCTGTGATCTTTCCTCCGGATACCGTTGCGACGGAAGGATTGCTTGAAGTCCATGCTGCATATGATGTCACATCCGTCTCCGTATCCTTCACGCCGTCAACCGTCCTGTAATATGTTGCCGACAGGGTAGTGCTGCCGCCTACATTAAGACTGACCGATGAGTTGGAGTTTGTCAGGCCGTAAGCGATGTTGGGTAGGTCCTCCCCGTAGCTCACTCTCCAGCTCTCGTCGAAGATCCTGTCTTCGGTGACCTTCAGGTTGATCTTCACGTCCTTGTTTCTGATGACGTTGAAGTCCGTGCAGTTGTCCTCTCCGAGGTAGAAGCGGTACTTGACATTGTCCGATGACACGTCAACCCCTTCGTACTTCCCGCTGAACGATGCAGTCATCTCCAGATACGTGCAGAGGGCAGACTTGTCTGCGATCTCTTCCGGAACCTTCGATGATGCTTCCTTGTTGTTCGGAAGGAGGACTCCCTGACAGTTTTCGAGCGCATAGAATGTGACTGTGTTTCCGGAATTCAGACTGGTGATGTCCGATGATGTAGCATAGTCTCCGTCTCCGACTTCGGAAGTGGATGCCGCCTTGCTTCCACTGATGAACGGAGTCGCTCTCAGCGCTCCCTGCTTGAGCTGCACAGATGTGACGCTAAGCCCGTCAAGGGCAGACTTGTCGATGCTGAAGCGGATTCTTGATACGAGCCTCATCAGAGTGACGCTTGCCTTAGGCGCACTTCCGCTTACGGTGAAGTCCTTCTGAGACCAGCTCATCGGAAGACCGCCGGTCATGTCCGAGATAGCCTCGATGGAGTAGTCCATCGCTATGAGTTCGTCCTCATTGACAGGTCCCTTGATCTCTCCCATGTTGGACAGTGCGTACAGGTTGTAGGTGCGTCCGTTCATCAGACTGAGAGAGACACTCTGAGGCGACTTCTCATAGACCGACGCTTCCAGCATCCCGTCGTAGTAGGCGTAGATGTTGATGTCCGCGACCTTGGTGTCAGAAACAGTGATGCTGCTTCGGGTCTCGGTCGTGTCCGTCGTGCTGATGACGAACTCCACGGGAACCGCCTTGGTGACGGCGGTGGAGTCTTCACCCTTCCCGTTGTAGTTCGGGCAGTCGCTCAGATCCTCGTAGATGCACGAGCACAAGAGCAGTCCTGCCGTGATTATTAAAATGATTCTTCTCATGATATTGTGTTTTAGATGGTTGTCTTGAAGAGAAAGGGCCGTCGGACCTCTCGGCCGGACAGCCCCGCGCTAACTAAATGATGAAACGATTCCCTATGAATGTTAGATAGTATATCCGTCGAAGATGACGCTCACGTTTGATTCCAGATCCTCGATCACTATCGTTCTCACGCCGCTGTTCTCATTCACTTCCTGCGAGAAGGTCGCAGTTCCCTCGAATGTCACCGGATTGACGCTAGCTTCCTTG
>JAGAIM010000066.1 GCA_017626555.1 Bacteroidales bacterium | reverse complement strand
GCTATTCGGGGGCGGTTCGGCAGCGGCAGATGAGTGAGGAAGAGCAGCTGGAGTATGACAGGAAGAGGGCTGAAATGGTGCGTGATGTGATTACAGGTACTTCATCTGAGGCAGAGGGGGCATCCTCTCCTGACAGCGTGGATGAAGATGAGGTGGAACTGAAATACCATTCTGACGATGATATAGTATTCTCGTTGGATGATGAATTTACAGACGATGGTGTCAATTATCCGGAAGATAGCAAGAGGCCTTTCCGATGTATGTTCATCAGGGATGAGAAGTTGAAGGAAGGTCAGAGGGTAACTTTGAGACTTCTGGAGACTTACGAAGAGAATGGAATCCGTATTCCGGCGAATTCACATCTGAATGCGATCTGCAAGATAGGCAACAGACTGGAATTGAATGTAAAGAGTGTGGAAATGAACGGGAAGATCATCCCGCTGAATCTATGTGCTTATGACACGGACGGATTAAAGGGTATCTATTGCCCGGAGACATCATCGAACAAGAATGCGAAAAAGGCTGAGAACGACGCCTTGAGTGCATCGGGAGCGACATTCGGAGGGCTGGTCGGAGACATTGCGAATACGATCATCCGCACTGGAGTAAATATCGCGAGGTCTTCTTCCGGAGAGGTGTCGGTGAATGTGTCATCGGGATATGAGTTTTTTCTGGTAAAATCTGAACGGAGGTAAATGATATGAAGGGATTGATGAGTATTGTGATTATGTGTTTGTTGGGGTGCAGATGTATGGCTGCGGAGGGGTGTGATACCCTATCAGTGTCGCTTACGCAGACAGTGCACCTTCGTTTTGCGTCTGAACTGAAATATGTGAATCTGGGAAACAGATCGATGGTGGCGAAGATCATCGACGGAAGTAAGGATATTGTTGCGATCAAGGCTCGGGAGGCATTTGATTACTGTACGTCGGTAACCTGCCTGGAGTCGAACGGACAGATGCACACTTTTGTAGTGAGGTATGATGAATATCCTTCATCACTTTTGATTGACACCAGAGGGAAGGAGCGTGCCGGGATTGAGACGGTGTCAGAGATTGCCGATATATCCGGACAGGGTAAGGAACTGTATCATCTGGGATGCAGCGGATATGACATTTCCCTGCAATGCGACAACATCTTCATCAAGGATGATATGCTGTATATCTCCATTTCGCTGAAGAACGGGTCGCAGGTGAGTTATGAGTTTGATGACCCGCGATTCTCGATCGAGAGCAGGAAGAAGACTAAAAGAAGTCTGGTGTATGAGAAGAGCGTGATTCCTCGTTGTGTATATGGTATGGGGCCGGTGGAGCCTGATGGAGAAGGACATATCGTGTTTGGCTTCGACAAGATTTCGCTTGTGAAGGGACAGGTGCTCCGGATATTCATATATGAGACTGGAGGGTCAAGGAATTTCGTGCTTACTTTGGGAATGAACGACATAAACAAGGCAAGAAGGATTTAGGCCTTCTTGTTTTCCTGAAAGAGTTGGAGGGCAAGATCGACATCCACGATGATTTTCCTGCCATTCTGGGATATGGCTTCGGTGATCACATTATCCTTGAGATGTTGAGCTGTGGAATGAGCACAGCCAAAGAGGTCGCAGATGCCTTTCAATCCATAGACATAGCGTTTGACCGGAATCGGTTCCTGAGCAGGCTGCTCTTGTTTATCGGCAAAGCAGGATGCCACCAATGCCTGGAATTGCGATACGGTGAGCATCATCAAAGGGGTGTCTGATTTAATAGTCTCCATAAATTACTCCATCTTTACTGTGTAGGCAAAGGTGGAGTAATTTCTTTAATTCGCAAATTTTTACAAGTATTTTGGAGTCTTTTAGAGTTTTATAGGGTTTTTCGGGGAGTTTAAAATAAATTTTATGGTGGCTAAAATTTATTTTAATGTCGGTGTAAAAGGATAAAAAAAGTGATATGATTATAAAAAAGAGAAAAATCTTCAGGCATTTCGCCACATAAATTTGGAGGTCGCCGCAGGCTTCCCATATTTTTATGGCAAAAACGATATGGGGTGCTTTATCATTGTGTTGTTGGTCTGTGTCGGTGCAGCCCTGATTGCAAATTCAAGAATCATCAGATGGCAACGAAGGGCGGCGAATGCATATTTCATAATCGCACAGAAGGCTGCCACTTCAGAGGAACGCGAGTGGGGCTACCGTAATGCCTATATGTGCGGACATCCGAAAGCGAAGTTCTTCTACATATATGCTGCAGCAGATGCGTTCAGCGGAAGGAAGCCACTGACGCCGTTTGTCATTCATCTGGAGGATGGTGTGGATGTGACGGCCATATTCTATGATTATTATATACGGGAGCGGCATATATCATACGGCAGCGAGAGACAGCAGGAAGTCACCCAGAGGGTGCTGGAACTGAAGGATGGCGAGAATCCTTCATCCGACCTGTATTCGGAGGCATTGAGGACTCTTGAGGGGTATCTGGGCGAGAACTGGAGGTGCAGTACCGGACCGGTCATCATATTTATGCCTTGCAGCGGAGAGCAGGCACATTTTCAGAGGTTTGATTCTTTATCCAGGAGTCTGAAATGGCGGTATAAGTACAATACGGACATCGAGGCAGTGCAATATACCGGTGTACGGCGAAGCAAGCATAGGAGCCGCAACCGGAGTGCAATAGAATCCAATTCCAATATTGTTATTTCTCCGAAGATCATCGGGAAGGAGGTGGTTATCATTGACGATGTGATAACGACAGGGAGCAGTCTCAGGGAGTTTGCAAGTGAGTTGCGGACCTATGGCGTGAGGGTCAAGGCGGCTGTATTTCTTGCTCAGACAGCGAAACTTCCATCTGACAAAGAGATTCACAGGCATATAAAAAGTGCGGACTGACTATCTGCTGCATAGTCAGTCCACACTTGGATGTCATACGGTTTTTCTATCGGAAAACTTGCTCATTGCATCTGCTTTTGTCTTGTCGGTGATGGCGATGTATGGCCGCATTGCCGCTTCGTTGGCGTGTCCTGTGATCTTGCGGATTACTGTGGTCGGGATGCCCATTTCGAGGGCGGCACAGATGAATGTTCTTCTGCCACCGTGAGTGCCGAGGACAGCCCATTTCGGATGGACTTCATCGTATCTGGCGTTGTCCTTATAGTAACTGTACTTTACCGGAGTGGTGAAGCCGCATAGTTCGCAAATATCTTTCAGGTATTCGTTCATCTTCTGGTTGGATATGACCGGAAGAGCGAGATTGCCGGGATAGTTCTCATCTTCGTATTTCTGAAGGATGGTGCGTGAGTAGGCGTTGAACGGCACTTTCAGGGCACAATCGGTCTTTTCGGTGATGACGTTGATTCCGTCCTCTGTGATATCTGTCCTTTTGAGGGCGGCCATATCGCTGTAGCGGAGACCGGTAAAGGCACAGAAGCAGAAGAGGTCGCGGGTCTTGATCAGGGATGATCGGTTCTGTACGACCTTCTTATATATCTTCCCGTTAATGTCCTTCAGGCGGACTTCCGTTCCGTCTTTAGGGACATCGAAGTTGTAGAGTCTGAGCAGTTCATCCCAGGTAAGGAAAACGACTTCTTTGTCGATGAGTTTGAATTTAGGCTTTAAGGTGATGAAGTCGGCCGGAACTTTCACGCCGATCTCCATTGCACGACGTAAGAACCATTTGAGCATCTTCAGGTCTTTCTGAATAGAGACGTCCTTCATATCGAGTTCGGCACCTTCATAGGCGACAAATTCGCTGAGTTTGTCAGAAGTCCAGTCGGCGAAGCGTGTCTTTGCTGCGAAGGATACAAGATGTTTCCTGAAGGTATTGTGCTTCTTGATCGTGCTGTCTGACCACTTGCATTCCACCCTTGCAGTGGCTACGATCTTGTCAAAAGTCTCGTAGAAGTCGTGCTGTTCCTTCTTTGGCTTGCCGGTCTTTCCATAGAGGGTATCGCGAAGAATATCCTTTAAAACCTGCCTTGTTGTGGGTGTGCCGTTGTTGCTTGTCTCGAAAGTGCTGAAGGCCTTTGCGATAGCATCAAGTTTGTCGTTGATTTCGTTGAATTTCAAGCCTTTGGCATTGACGGCTCCTTTCTTTACTTTCTGTTTGGCGTCGAGCCAGTAATCTGGATTGACGGAGATGCCGATGGTGGTCTGGATACGGGTGTTGGCGATGTGTGCAGACATCGTGATGGGCTTTTCGCCGGATTTAAGAGGGCGAGATGATAAGTAAAATTGTAGTGCCATAGCGCAGTTTTTTAAGGTTACTACTGTGTGTAAATCCCAACAAACTGTGTGTAAATTCTTATTAAAACTGTGTGTGTTTGGGGCTACTGCCGAAACCATCAAAAAACAGGGGTCAGAAGTTGCACGAACTGTGTGTAAATTTTCTGACAACTGTGTGTAGATTTCGGGCAAACTGTGGTTATAACTGTGTGTTGTTTTTCTGTTTTCACTGTGTGTGTTTCTTCAAATTTCTAAAGGGTTTTTCACGTTACCAAATTTTTGCAGTTTTTTGGCAAGTTTCATTCACCTCTTAAAATCTACCCACAGTTTTAACCACACTTTTAACCACACTTTTTGCAAATTACTTTCAAACTCTATCGTACCCTAAAAAACCAAATCGGCCTCTGAGTTATCTCAAAGACCGATTCATCATACTTTAATAGACTATATAAGACTATC
>JAGAIM010000065.1 GCA_017626555.1 Bacteroidales bacterium | reverse complement strand
GAGGGAATGGATGTGGTCCGCCAGGGCCCTCATACCCTCAGACCCTTTCGGAAATCTCTGCGGATGCGGAATCATATAGCCGTCGACATCCCTGTGGCCGAAGAAGCCGTCGTCGATGTTGACGAAGTTGTAGCCCGCGTCCTTCAGACCCTTCTGAACCATCAGGTCCGCCTGATGGGCGATGATTGAATCGGAAATATCCACCATATAGGCGTTCCAGGAGCTCCACCCCATCATCGGAGGTTTCACGCAGACCGTACGGTCCGAACATCCGCCGAAGGCGGCGACAACTGCGGTGAAGACCGCAAGGGAAAGCATTTTTCGGAAATATTTCATATTTCGTAATTTTTTTGACAAAGATAAAATATATAAACAGATATGAAATATATAGATATATAATATATAAGGTATATGAAAATATTGAAAAGCCAGCCGCCCTCCTTGGAAGCCTGACGGCTGGCTTCAAGTAAACAAAATGAAACGAAATTTACTTGGTCACAATCCTGATGTCATCTATGACAAGGCGATAGACTCCGCCTGTAGTCGTGTTCACTATCATCAGGCTCTCGCCCTTGTAGAGGTCAACATCGAAAGATGCGGTACCGCCACGGTAGTCAAAAGTGAAGTCACCGTTCGTCGCAGCCGCCCCCTCAAGGTAAGGAGGATCGAGGGTGACTGTTCCCACAACCTTGTAGGTCTTGCTGTCATAAATGGCTGACGGATTGTACTGGCGGATTTCAAGTTTCTGGGAGAATGACGACGGAGAGTTCGACACGCCGATGTAGGTAAAGGTCAGGGTGCAGGCGGTTGTCCGGTCCGTCTTCAGGAGATCGCTGTCAAGGGCATAGGTTGCAACCCATCTCTTGTCACCGTCGAGCATAACCGCACCCATCGCAGGACGGGTCTCAGGCGACATATAACATCCTGCTGCATCACCTGCGTTCGCATTGCACTTGACGCAGGACTGGGTAGGAGTAGGATTCTGGCTGCCGTCAATGTAGGTCGATCCTGATGCGAATCCCCAGGTGTCAGGCTGATGCCCGTTCACGGCGAACTCGTAGGTACAGAATTTTCCGTTCCAGTGGTTGGCGCCGTTTGCGACGGTTGAAGCGTAACCGTTCCTGCTTGTTGTCGCAGGGGTCGTTCCTACGCATCCGTTGCCGTAGTCCATCTGGACGCAGAGGTCATCAAAACCGATGTAGGCCACCTCGTTGGAAGCAAGGGTGTGCCTTGCGGAGGTTGTGAACTCCAGAGGTTTCGACCACTCGGAAGTGCCGGCAGGGTTTGTCATTTTCTTGTCATTGCCCGTGCCGTGGTAAGTGATTGTGAATGAGTTGAGAGAGCGGACACGGAACCAGTAGGTCGTTGCCGGTTTGAGGCTTCCGAAAGTGATTCTCGTGTCATAGACAAGGTTCGTTCCGTTCTTCTTGCCGAGCCAGGATGAGTTGGCGAATGCGGTGTTCTGACTTGAATATCCATTGTAAGGATAGCAGGTATAGACAACATTCTGGCAGGCGGCATCGGAGTAAATCTCCATCTGGTAGAGCCTTGCGTTTCCGTTGATGTCGATGGAACCGTAATCGGCCTCAAGCGGGTCCCACTGGAATGTCGCCAGGCGGCATCCCTGGTTCCTGCCCTTGATCTGCCAAACATTCCTGGTCTTGAACTTGACCTCGCTGTTTGCTGTCTGGGTGCGGTCGTAGGCCTCAACCTTCAGGGTGTACTCGGTGTTCATATCCAGGCCTGTCATATAGTAGCTGGTTTCCGTCTGGTTTGCAACCTGGGTCCCGTTCAGGGAGATTCTGTAGCCTGTCGCGCCAGTAACCGGATTCCATTTGATGGTGGCATCGGTGAACCTTGCCTTTGCAGAAAGCTCAGGCTCTGTCAGCTCAGGGTTGTCGTTAACCTGAACGACCTTGATGGTTACGTCATCGATGTACATCCTCATCTGCTTCGAGCCTGCGGTCGAGCCGTTTGCCTCCCTGTCCATTCCGATGGCGATGCGCTGGCCCTTCTGGACTGACTTCACGACTACCTTGTACTCGTTCCATCCTGCCTGCTCGTTGAGGTTCAGGCGGTAGGACTTGCCGTAGGAAGGTGATGCGATCGTGTTGCCTCCGTCCATCTCGCCGCTGATGGCGACCACGCGGGCATTGAGAGGGTCGCTCTCGTACCTTGCAGCCTTGAAGGTCACCTCAAGGTCGGAGTACTTGCCTTCCTGGAGCGAGTTGAGCTGAGGGGTCACAATGGTTCCGATGCGGCTTTCCGCCCCGAGTTTCAGATAGCCAGGACGCAGACAGACAAGGTTGGATGAGCCTTCGTTGATCTGGCCCCACTGTGCAAGACGGGTTGAGGAGACTGCCGCAGCCATCTTGCTGAAGAGGCGGGACTCGTTTCCGTAGCTGATGAATGTGACGCGGCTCTGGTCGTTGCCCTCGCCGAGTGCAGGACCCGGATTGGATGTCAGAGTGGCGTCCTTGAATGCAGGCACATTGATGTAACCCATCGCCTGTGCCACTCCGTCACCGAACCACAGAAGCTCGGAGAAGTCCTCGCTGAGGATGACATCGCCTGCATTTCCGGTAGTGGCGTCTGCAACAACAGTTGATTCAAGGGTCCTTGCCTCAAGCACATTGCTTATCTCGAGGGCATCGGATGAGTAATCCTCCCTGACTGCCTTGAACCAGTAGGCCGTGTTCGGGTCAAGTCCGGTGAAGATGAATTTAGGATGTCTCTTCTCCCAGTTTGACAGGGATGCCGGAGTGTAGAACTGCACGTGCAGGTCCTGGCAGGCAGCGTCCTTGTAAAGGGCGAACGAGTAAGGGATTGCGATGTCGGAGGCAGCATCTGAGTAATTGCTCGGCGACCAGGAGAATGTCAGGGTAGAGGAGGTCTGTCCTTCAAGGCGCGCCTCGAATGCGACTTTTTCAGCCAAAGGTCTGTTGACCTCTCCAAGGACCACCGCCCTGGCGACCTCAAGAGTGTACTCCCCGCGGAACCAACTCGTGGAAACCTGTCCGCCGGCACTTTCGGCCTCAACCTTGAATCCTCCGGCAACCGTCCCCGGAAGGGCCGCGATGGTCACGGTGCCGGCCGGGAAAGTCTCCGCAGCGGGCTTGAGGGTCACTGTTGAAGAGGCCGTTTCCTTGACTATGACTTCATTGGCGTAGATGTCCACATCAATTGTTCCGGTAAGCATCTCTCCCTCCGTCGTACTGATTTTCAGCGACTTGATGTCATCCGACGGAACATTGAGAACGATGGCCGCAGCATCGTTGACGGCATCCGCCTTTGAAAGCGCGGTGAATGCGGTCGCAGGAAGGCAGAGGGATTCGCCCGCAGGACCCGCCACCTGCTCCGCAGGAATCTCAAAAGTCGCGACTCCATCCGCAAAGGCCTTGCACCCGGAGGCTGGATATGCGATGTAGAACAAATCGGCCTTGCTGCCGAGCTCCCCCTTCAGGACGGTCTTCAGACCTTTTGAACCTTCGGCGACATATTTCACCGGAGATTCCTGGACTCCGTCCGAGACAAGGGCCTCGTCTCCGTCAACCCAGTTGACATTGGCGTTTGTCAAGGCCATTTTCGTCACCTCGAAGGCCCCTTCCACAACGGCCGGTCCCTCAGGCTGCTGGGGACGTTCTCCCGCAACAGGGGCGTCAATCTCCCTGACGCAGGACATCATTGCCGCAGAGGCGGCAGCCAAAGTCAGAAATTTGCATATTTTATTCATAAATCTTCACTTCATAAAGTTTTACATCATTGCTTTGAGCCGAATAGCTCCAGGTGTTCCTGCAGGAGCAAGGGTCACCGGTCTGGACAAGAGCCTCAGCTCCGTCATTGTCAACCACGGATGCGGAGGCCTTGGTACCTGCCTTCTTCCAGGTCGGACCGGAAATTTTCGACTCTGACGGATGGCCGGTCTTGAATGAAGGCCAGCCGTCACCCCAGACAACTTCGTCCATATTCATACAGCGGCCGTCGTAGTTGTTCCCCTGCCAGTAGGCGTGGTAGAACATCCAGTCGTGGCCGAGGTCGTCGGTGATGATTTCGGCATCGTGGCCCGTTCCGGCAAACATCAGGTTCTCGGAACTTGACAGGATGGTGTTTGCAGGAGTGTCGAATGCGGTTGACCTGACATTCATCAGCTTTCCGTCACGGCCTTCGTAAGGTCCGAGGATGTTCTTGGAACGGCCCACCACAATGTGATATGTACTGCTCTTGCCCGCACAGCAGCTTCCCTTGGAGCCGAAGCAGTAATAGAATCCGTTCTTATAGTGGATGTATGTGCCCTCCATCTCGTAGGAGATGAAAGTCTTCTGCGCTCCGGGAGCAAGTGCAAGACCGTCGTCCGTCATCTTGACAGCCCAGACACCGGAATTGGAGCCGTAACTGCCCCAGAACAGGTAGAGTTCGCCGGTCTGCTGGTCCTTGACGATGTTTGCGTCGATGTTGTTGGAGATGCCCTGGGTGGCCATATTTGTCAACATCCCGTGTTCGTTGGCATTCGGATTCAGGTCCTTGATGTTCTCCCAGGTGAAAGGTCCCTCCGGGCTGTCGGAGACAGCGACACCGCAGGCACTCACAGCAGGATCGTTCATACTGCCGAGAGCATAGTAGAGGACATACCTCCCGTTGATGTACTCGATGTCCGGAGCCCAGACACGGGTGTCCGGAACCCACTGCGGACGTTTGGCCTGCTCCCCGAAAGCATTGCCGACCAGCTCCCAGTTCACCATATCGGCTGACCTGTAAACAGGAAGATAGACGCAGTCGGCATTTCCGCTCGTCCCGTTCTGGGTGCTGTAGGCGTAGAAATAGCCGGTACGCTCGCGGTCGTCAATCACTGAAGGGTCGGCGCAGTTGTTGCGGATGACGGGATTCTGGTATTTGGTGTATGTGTAATTGTCATCCTTTTCCTCTTTTACCGGTCTCTCATCGATGACCTTGTCCGCGCAGCCCGCAAGAAGCAGGGCTGCTATGGACATACAGATATATTTGTTCATTCTGATCATATTTCTTTTCGTTAATCACGCCATCCAGGGTTCTGGGTAAGGCTCGGATTCATTTCACGCTCCTTTGCAGGAATCGGCCAGGCCTCGACATAGTCGCCGAGTGCATACCAGGTGTAGGTCGTTGTACCCCAGATCTGCATCAGGCCGTTTGTGTTCATTTCGCCGAACTGGCCAGAGGCGCGGTTGCGGAATTTCCTGTCAAGCCAGACGCCCCATCTAAGTTCGTTGAAATACATACTGTCCTCTCCGCCGAGTTCCCAGTAGAACTCATTGCGGATGCGCTCCCTCATATCATCCTGTCCGGCAACGGTCGTGTGATCGTTGGTGTTCAGAAGGATGTGGCCGGCACGCGAGCGGACCTCGTTCACAAGAGGAACCGCCTCGGATGTCCTGCCGAGCTCGTTCAGACATTCCGCACGGCGCAGAAGGATTTCGGCATAGCGGCACAGGATGTTGTCCTGCTCATAGACCCAGCGGATGGTGTTCTCAAGGCCTTCCGGTACATATTTCCTCCAGAGGTAGTAGAACATCGTGTTGGTGTCAGTCCTGATGTCACGCGGCTCCTTCGTGTCGGCCCTGTAAGGCCAGCGGAGGGTGAAGGTGTAGGCAGTGCCGGAGATTCCTCCGTAATAGGTCGAGTACG
>JAGAIM010000064.1 GCA_017626555.1 Bacteroidales bacterium | reverse complement strand
GGAGCATAAAGGAAATATCCTCGATACTGGAGATACCTCAAGGTACAGTGAAATATTACCTGTCCACAGGACGCAACCACCTCAAATCCATACTGCAATGAAAGACAAAGATATAGAATCAATCCTCAGAGACAGCAGACCTCAGGTACGGGAAAACCCTGCATTCCTGCTGGAAGTCCAGCAGAAGATGCGTGCTGTGGAAGGTATCAAGAATGAAGTCGACAGGCAGAGACGATACGGAAGAAATGCACTTGTCGTGGCACTGGTTCTGGGACTGTTTGCTGGGGCGCTGGCAATGACACTTGCTTATCTATACCCGATTGACCCGTCTGCAATCAATGATAGTATCATTTCAGATATCAGAGTAATTGTAGAATCATACAAACAGTACCTACTGCTGCCCATTGCAGGATGCGCAATTGCTTTAGGTCTGATTTGGGGACGGCATAAAGCATTCATATAGAATGCATGGATTTCTGCACCAATTATATTTATAAAGAAGAGTATTTTGTAAGTTTGTAAACACTAAATGGAGATTTTATGAAACAGACATTAACACTTTGTGCCATTGGATTATGTACGGTACTTCTGGGACATGCGCAGGAGATTACTACTTCTGAGAGTTGGTCAGGCTGTATCAATGTCGGAGCAAGGGAACTGAATATCTGTTTTGTAATTAATACCACTCCTGATGGGCAACAGTCTTGCACAATGGATGTTCCGGATCAGGGAGCAAAGGAAATACCAGTTGAACTGCTCAAGAATGATTCTGACAGTCTGAATATTTCCATTCCTATATTAAGAGCAACATACAAGGGCAGAAAGGTGTCTGCTGATATGGTTGAAGGAACATTTACTCAAAATGGAATGTCTTTGCCTCTTAGTCTCAAGCCGGGAGGGTTTGAGGTGAAACGTCCTCAAACACCTGTAGGACCATTTGCCTATGACACGGAAGAAGTTGTGTTCAGTAATGATGCTGAAGGAGCAGAATTATCAGGTACCCTGACATACCCTGTGAACTATGATGCTTACAAGAAAAAATCGGTACCTGTAGTACTGATGGTTTCAGGAAGCGGCGAACAGAATCGTAATGAGGAAGTCTTTGACCATAAGCCATTCCTTGTGATAGCGGATTTTCTTGCCAGAAACGGCATTGCCTCACTTAGATATGATGACAGAGGAGTCGGTAAATCTACTGGTCCTACTAAAGGAACAACTACCGAAAACAATCTTGCTGATGCAGAAGCAGGTGTCGAATATCTCCGTAACCTTAATAAGTTTGGCAAGATTGGAGTTCTGGGGCATAGTGAAGGAGGTACCATAGCATTTATGATGGGTGCAGATAGATGTGTTGATTTCCTGATTTCATTCGCTGGTGGAGCAGCTAATGGTATTGATTTGATTGTCGGTCAGAATGAAGCGGCAATGCAGCAACAAGGAGTACCGCAGGAGACAATAAAAGACTATGCCTCAGCATTGAGAATAGTTTACGCGGATAGAGTGAATGGTAAAGATATCGATGACAAATCAAAATACATCGAGGATCTCTGCAATACTAAGTGCTTGTCATTGCCGGACAACTTCAAATCCAACCTTGTGAAATGCATTACATATGGAGGTAATTGGCTGACTTGGTTCTTGGGATATGACCCTGCAGATGCTATCCGCAAGATCAAATGTCCTGTTATGGCATTGAACGGAACATTGGATTTGCAGGTGTTAAGTTCATATAACCTGTCGGTCATTGAGGAGAATTTACCGAAGAACAAGAAGAACTTGATAAAGGAATATGACGGATTAAATCATTTGTTTCAGCATTGTACTCCTGCCACCGCTCTTAATTATGGAGCCATTGAAGAAACAATATCAGATGAAGTGCTCAACGATATTACCAATTGGATCAATTTGATTAAATAAACTCAGATTATAGCAACACTTGTTTGTTGCTTCACTTCACCTGCAATATATAGCCTTTCTTCTTCAACGACACTATGGATATCCTGTCGTCATCTTCGAGAATCCTTCGCAGGTAGGTTATCTGGACATTAAGAGCCAGGGAATTGGCGTTACTGTCATCTCCCCAGATGGTCTTCAGTATATGCTCCCTTTCTACCATCGCTCCGATATTCTGCGACAGCAAAAGAAGAATATCGGTCTGTCTTGCCGTAAGCGTGTGCGACGTTCCGTTATATGTGACAGAGGAAAGGTTGCTGTCAAAAAGCGTGTTGCCTACCTGAAACTGCCTCTGCATCTCTACAGTTCTGTTCTCAAAACGCTCACGGATCTTCGCTATAAGTTCTTCTGGATAAAACGGTTTCGGGATGTAGTCATTACCCTTCAGACTGAAGCCTTTGAGCCTGTCATCTTTTTCCGTGCGGTCGGTGAGGAAGAATATCAAGACCTTTTGGTTGACCTCGCGTATCTTTTGCGCCAATTCAAACCCGTTCATTTCAGGCATATTGATGTCAAGCAGTATAAGGTCCGGATTGGACGTGTTGTAAAGTTCCCAGCCTATTGCACCGTTATTCGCGTATATTACATTGAACCCTTCAACCTCAAGAAAACGCTTAAGCAGCATAGAGTTCTTGAGATCGTCATCCACAAGCAATATGTTTATCCTTATATCCATCATTGCGGCAGTTTTATCGTAAACACTGTTCCGACTCCTTCTTCGCTTTCCATATCAATGCTTCCCCTATGAGCCAGCACCAACTGTTTTACATAAGCCAGTCCCAATCCCATTCCGGGGATGTCCCTGTCAGATGCCCTCCGGCTCCTGAAGAACTTGTCGTATATGAATCGCATATCAGCTTTGGAGATACCGATACCATTGTCTTTTACAGTAATACATATCGTGTCATTAACTTCCTCACGATAACCGACATCTATCCTGACACTCTCTCCCGAATACTTCACTGAGTTCTCCAGCAGATTGCTGATTATGTTTCCGATATGCATCCGGTCGGCAGTAAGCATCACGACATCTTCAGACATTATCCTGATTTCTGCTTTCTTGCCTGAAGGAACGGTCAGTTTGGCAATACAGTCGCTGATTGTATCACGCAGATTGAATGCCGACAGTGTGAGCGGTATTTCCGCTGCATCATTGAAGGTAAGGTCACGGAGTTTCGAGAAATACGATGAAAGATTGTCCAATTCGTCGCTGGAGTCTGAAATGATGGCCTCCTTGCTTTCCCTGTCTTCCATAAGCCTGTCATTTCGCATATACGACACGCACATCTTAAGAGTAGAGATCGGACGTTTCAGTTCGTGGATCATCGTATGTATGAAATCCTGTCGCAGCTCTTCAAGTTTGCGTTGCTTGCGTATGGTGGCAATCTGCGCCACAAGGCATGTTATAAGAAGTGCGGAAAGAACGAGTGAGAAGATAAGAAGATCCATCATCTTCGCAATTACAGGGGACAGTCCCACAGACAGTGTCACCGTCACAGTTTCACCCTCGAAGATGTCATACGGATATGTGACGGAAATCTTTGGCAAAAGGATCGACTCATGTCCGGCTTTCGATGGGAACCATACCATTGTATCAGCCTTCTCCATAACGATCTCATCGACAGTAAGTCCTCTGTCCCTTAAGAGCGAATCAAGAGTCTGAAGTCTGAACGGCTTGCGGACATCCACGGTAAAACGCTCCAGAGCATCATACTCGTTCGGGTCGGAAGGCTTGTCGTTAATCTCGAAATTATGATGTACTATGCCATCCGGCTTCTGAGTCTCATACAGATTGATGATGTCCTTTATATCTGTAGCGTTCATCTGCGACACATCTATCTTGTTGAGATCGATCACATAAATGTCAAATACGGTGCTCAAGATACCGGAAGATCCTGGCTGTGACGAAGCGGAAATCCTCGTGCTTGTAAGGATATTGATGTCTGGCCTTTTTACAGACTTCCTGATCTCACGTTCCTCCTGCATCACGTCGAGAACTGTCCTGTATAGTTCCTCTTCGTGACTCTCAAGTGTGTAGGTATATCGGCTGTACAGCCAGTAGCACTGCATCAGGCAGAAGGCCACGATTGCAGATATTGTCAGCCAATGAAGTATCTTGATCCTTTTTTCCATACCACAAAATTAAAGGTTTTATCCGGTTCTACATATCTCAGGAATGAAAACTATGCTGACAGTAATAATTCAGTAATAATTCCCAATGTTAGAGTAATGATTATTTTTCTGTGCGAAAATCTCTGTCCCTAACTTTGCCTACAGTAACTATAAAACGATTGGATTATGAAGAAGATCACATTTGCAATGGTGCTCAGCCTCGCGCTTGCATCGTCGGCCTACGCACAGAATGTTCAGGTAATCAGAGTGGACGGAGGCTCGATGTCATCCGCTTCGGTCTCCGCAGTAGAACACAAGGAAATCGGCAAGGCCGTAATGGAATTCATGTATGACTACCGCCATCTACGGGATACTTCGGACGTGACATCCGAGGTTACTGACCGGATGATTCTTCAGGTAGGCTATGGCCTGTCGAAGTTCAGCAGTTACCGCACAATGCAGATTGATTCATTGATCAGAGTATCGACCGCCGATCAGATTCAGGCCAATCCTGATCGCTACATCGGCGGTGAGACCTTCTCTATATACAAGAATTATCCTGCAGGAAAGTTTACCACGACAGACAAGATCGCTACCGACTGGTTCCTCGTTGAAGAATTGATTCCGGTTCAGGAATGGACAATGACAGATGAGACGAAAGAAATTCTCGGATACGAGTGCAAGAGTGCTACCTGTACCTTCAGGGGCAGAGACTATATCGCATATTATACGGAAGAGGTGCCTGTCGCTGACGGTCCTTGGAAGTTCGGAGGTCTCCCTGGCTTCATAATGGAGGTAAGGGATGCACACAATCATTACTCCTTCACCTGCGTAGGCATCAACTCGAAGGCAGACCGCGCTATGACCATACCGGAAGTCTCCTATAACAAGACATCCAGAGTGAAGTTCTATCAGACAAAACATCGCTATGACACAAATCCTATAGGCTACCTTGAAGCAGTCAGTGGTATAAAAGTCAATATCACAAGCAATGGCGAAGCTCGTGAAGATTTGAGCAAGCCACGTGAATTGACTTATGATTACATCGAGACGGACTGGAAAAATTATTAAACAAATCTCTATGAGATTCTTAGTCTCAATAATCTCTATGCTTCTCGGTCTGGTCGTGTCTTACGGCCAGACCCGGGAAGTGTGCGGAACCGTGATTGACAAAGACGGCAATACCCCTGTTGCAGGTGCAATAGTCCAAGTCAGGGACACGGCGGGAAAGACATATCAGTACGCCATCACTGATGAAAAAGGTGAGTTTGCGCTGAAATATGACCTTTCTGTGGCGGATCATCTGCGATTCCAGTGTATGAGTTATAAATCTCAAGAGATTCCTGTCATTTCAGCACACTCACCGATGACTGTTGTAATGACACCGCAGCCTACTCAGTTACGTGATGTGATTGTCAAGGCTCCGGACATCGAGCAGCGTAGCGATACCCTCACATACTATATGAGCAAGTACGCCACAGCGGAAGACAAGAAGATGACCGATGTCCTCAAGCGACTGCCAGGCATAAAGGTCGAGGATAATGGACAGATCAAGTACAACGGCGAACCTATCAACAAGTTTTACATAGACGGATCTGACTTTATGAATGACCGCTACGGAATCGCAACCGAGAACATCAATCCGGCGGATGTGGCAAGCGTGGATGTAATGGAGAACCATCAGCCGATGCAGGTACTGAAAGGACTGGAATTCTCCCAGCAGGCTGGCCTTAACATCAGATTGAAGGAAGAGGCGCGTCACAAATGGATTGCCATACTCAATGGAGGCATAGGTGCATCTCCTCTTCTGTACGACGCCTCGGCATTTGCAATGCGCATCGCAGGCAAATGGCAGAATATGGAGACAGTGCGTGTAAATGATACAGGATGGAATCCTGCTTCTCAAAGCACACAACATATTTACAATGATATCTTCGGCAATGGCTATGTAGATGAACTTTGGAGTGATTATATCAATATCGGCATATCGAGTTCTCCGGTTGACGAGAGCCGTACTAGGGATAATTTCTCAATTCTTGCCAATACCTCTAACTCTTGGCATATAGGAGAAAACAAGGATATGAAATTCAATCTCACATACGAAGGGGATAGACTGGATTATTTGACAGGGTATGAGACTGACTATTTCGACGATGAGATACCTTCGTTCATAGAGCGTAATTCAATGCGTACACAAGCGCATCGGCTGAACGGGCAATGGGCATTGCAGGTAAACCGTCCTACAATATTTCTCAAAGATAATCTTTACATCGATGCTGATTGGAATAGCGCAAGATCAAATGTCGGTGGTACTATGTCGCTTTCTCAAAAGACAGAGACACCATCATTCAGCGCGACAAATGACTTGCAACTTGTAAAGCGCATTGATGACAATCTTCTTACCGTATCTTCTCGAAACAGATATTCTTACAAGCCTCACTCTCTATTTATTTCTGGAACCGAAAACGCTGTGCAGGATATTACAAGCAGAGACTTTCGCTCGGTAACGGAAGCCCGTTACGGCTGGATACTCGGTCGTTGGAGAGTATATGCCCGTGGTGGAGTAGATTTCAATTACCACGACTTGATGAGTAGCCTCACCGGATTGGAGTTGCCATACGTGATGCAGAATGATGTAAACTTCTCCTTATTGAATACCTACCTCGCTCCAGAGGTATCATACGAGTCATACAAATGGAAAGTAAGATTGTCTGTTCCGACAAGCTACAATCTTCATCATATCAGAGATAAGAAAACGGATGGTAATACCACCAATAATTATGTGGCTGCGACCCCTTCATTGTATGTGCGCCATCAGATAAATGCTAAAATGGAGTTGTCGGCACAATTGCGCTACTCACTTATGCCACCGCAAGCAAGAATGTTTATTCCAGGAGTTATAATGACAGATTTTAGAAACTTACATCTGTCTGAACCTACTACAGAGTATGAAAATACACGTTCTGTTATAATGAATTTCAAGTATAGGAATCCTATCCCATCACTGTTCTTCAATGTAACAGGAATGTACGAATGGAATACATGCCCTTATATGTTGAACCAACTGTTCATAGATGACTGCATTGTCGGTTCATACAGTCCAATGAAATATGATGGCAAAAACCTCTCTGTAAATGGAAGTATAAGTAAAGGCTTGATGTCGGGAAGAGTGACAATAGGATTGGATGCCACTTTTGCACGAGTGGAGACTTCTACTATGAGGCAGGGTGTGGTATCGCCATATGTGGTTAGCGTATTTTCAGTACAACCTAACTTCAAAGGTTATCTTACAAGTTGGTTCTCTACGGACTACCGTCTAGTCTATTCTAGCAATATGATGGACATTGAATCTACTGAGACAAGTAAGTACGATGCATTGAAACAATACCTAACGCTAACATTCGTACCATCAAAGAAGTGGCAATTAGCCATTGGAGGGGAACACTATTACACAAAGTTCTTTTCGGGAAGTTCTGCAAATCTTATACTACTGGATACCTCTGTCCGCTGGAATATTTCAAAGAAGGTAGATATCAGCCTTACTGCAGCAAACCTTCTCAACCAACGGGAGTACCGATACGCAAGTTACGGACTACTTAGCGAAACAGAATATATGTACCGCCTTCGAGGAAGAAACATCCTGCTCAGCGTACAGATAAGGTTGTGAACATAAAGAAAGATGCCCTGCAATTCTCATCGCAGGACACCTCTAACCTAAAACTTAACCTATGAAAAAACTATTCGAAATTTACTAAAGCAAATCCTATACCGAAATGCCTGTAATTTCTTGTTGGTACATCATTTGCAGGCCAAAATGTATCGTTTAACCCTAAAATGAACTGACATTAAGACGATTCTTTTATCTGCACAGACCGTCTCAGTAAAGGTCGGCACTGAGAAGGAAGAGAAGACGAAAGATGAACCTAAGGAAAAGGTAGTGGAGAAGGTCGTTGAGAAGTCAGGTCCGACACTCGAACAGGAACTCAAGAAAGTCTTCGGAATGAAGTCAGAGACTTCGCTTGGAGGTTCGCGTATCGAGAATCTCGGCAAATACTTCCTCGATAAGCATACCGGTCAGGTATCTCTTGTCACTTATCATAGGGGAGATCCTGTCAGATGGAATGTTCTCAGGGAGAATGTTCCTGAAGATTGGGTCGATGATGAGGATGCTGTAAACTATCAGCTTGTCAGATATGGAGACCACGATGACAATATCCTGAATCTCAATTCAGGTGCGATGTGGGCTATCG
>JAGAIM010000063.1 GCA_017626555.1 Bacteroidales bacterium | reverse complement strand
GGGCTAAGAGAAACACTGCCGACCTTAGGTCCATCGGGCATACAGGAACGTTTGAATTGTTGGGCAAAGAATCGACGGATGAAGACGGAAAGCCAATGCTTGATGATGGTTTTATCATAGGAACCGGCAAAAGCAAGGACAGCCAAGTCCAGGATTCTTTGGGGAGTTTCTCCATAGCGTATGAAGTGATATAGGAAGAAATCGTGCAGTTCGTATGGGCCTACCAGATCCTCGGTACGTTGTCCGATCTCCTCATTTTCTCCAGCCGGCAGTAATTCCGGACTTACAGGAGTGGAAATTATATCCAACAGGATAGTACGAAGTGCCGGATCAGACTTATTGTCTGCCATCCATTGAACCAGATATTTGATCAATGTCTTAGGCACGCCACAATTCACTCCATACATCGACATATGGTCGCCATTGTATGTGGACCATCCAAGAGCGATTTCGGACAAGTCGCCGGTTCCTATGACAATACCATTGTATTGGTTGGCAATATCCATCAGAATCTGGGTCCGTTCACGCGCTTGGATGTTTTCATAGACAGCGTCATGGAGTTCTTCCGTATGCTCTATATCCTTGAAATGAACCCTGCAAGCCTCTTTGATGTCAATCTCCTTGAAGCTGCATCCCAATTCCTTAATCAAGTTTACGGCATTGAGATAAGTGCGGTCTGTCGTTCCAAATCCCGGCATTGTTATGGCAAGAATATCCTTTCTGTCCTTGCCAAGTTGGTCGAAGGTGCGGACGCATATCAATAAGGCCAAAGTAGAATCCAGTCCTCCCGATATGCCTATTACTGCGCTTCTTGCATGGGTATGTGTGAGTCGTTTGGCCAGTCCTGCACATTGTATCGATATGATTTCATGGCAGGTCTCCTCATAATCTCTGCCGTTGGGGATGAACGGGTGTGACGGGATGACTCTATGAAGTTGTTTACTGCCTTCAGCCAAAGGCTTGGTCATAATCATCCGGAAGGAGGAATGGGTCATATGATTCCGGCAGGCCTTGAAGGTGGTATTTGTCAACCGTTCGTTTCGCAAACAATCCACATCTATATCATTCACCAATAGCTGAGGGTCATAATCGAATCTATTGGCTTCGCATAGAAAACTTCCGTTCTCGCAGATGAACGCATTTCCGCTGAAGACGACATCAGTAGATGATTCCCCAAAGCCACACGAACTATATACATATCCGGCAATCAACCTGCCTGATTGTTGGGAAATTAAGGTTCGGAGATACTTATGTTTACCGACACATTCATTGGAGGCTGAAAGATTGAAAATTATTTCAGCCCCTTGCATAGCCAGAAAAGAACTTCGAGGCACAGGAGCCCATAGGTCTTCGCATATCTCTATTCCGAACACAACTTCGGGCGTGGAGAACAACAGATCATTCCCGACAGGGATATGCTCCCCGTGAATGTCATACTCCGATATCCGGTTGTCGAATGCAGATGCAAACCATCGCTGTTCATAAAATTCCTTATAGTTAGGTAAATAACTTTTGGGAATCATGCCCAATATATGACCGTGTTGTATAACTGCCGCTACATTCAGCAGTTGTTGGTCTATCACAATGGGAAGTCCGACAATTGAAATTATATCCAGATGTGCAGTATGTTCTGCAATCTCCAGCATCCCCAGCAATGCGTCTTCCTGAAGGGCCTGTTGAAAAAACAGGTCTCCACAAGTATAACCTGTGATGGAAAGTTCCGGAAATACCACAATCTGCACATCGGACGCTGCAGCCTCCTGAATCAAACGATTTATCTCAACAACATTATATCTGCAATCAGCAACTTTCACTTTGGGGATTGCAGATGCAACCTTTACAAAACCTTTCATAAACATATGCTATATATTACAATGAAGGAAGGAGATTTGCCTCCTTCCTTCCACCAAACAATCCTAACTAACCTATGTAATTAAACTAACACATATGAAT
>JAGAIM010000062.1 GCA_017626555.1 Bacteroidales bacterium | reverse complement strand
TACGCAGCAGACGAGATCGTAAAGGGTTACGTGAAGACTCGTACAAAGGGTGGTATGATCGTGGACGTATTCGGAATCGAGGCATTCCTCCCAGGTTCACAGATCGACATCAAGCCTATCCGCGACTACGATCAGTATGTTGACACAAATATGGACTTCAAGATCGTCAAGATCAACCAGGAGTTCCGCAATGTTGTCGTTTCTCACAAGGCACTTATCGAGGCAGAACTCGAGCAGCAGAAGAGCGAGATCATCGGCAAACTCGAGAAGGGTCAGGTGCTTGAGGGTACAGTCAAGAACATCACAGGTTACGGTGTATTCGTTGACCTCGGCGGTGTTGACGGTCTCATCCACATCACAGACCTCTCTTGGGGACGTATCAACCACCCAGAGGAAGTTGTTGCTCTCGACCAGAAGATCAACGTCGTTATCCTCGACTTCGATGAGTCTAAGAAGAGAATCGCTCTAGGTCTCAAGCAACTCTGCCAGCACCCTTGGGATGCACTCGATGCAAACCTTAAGGTAGGTGACAAGGTTAAGGGTAAGGTTGTTCTTATCGCTGACTATGGCGCATTCGTAGAGATCGAGCCAGGTGTTGAGGGTCTTATCCACGTATCTGAGATGTCTTGGTCACCAAGACTCCGCATTGCTTCTGACTTCCTTAAGGCAGGTGATGAGGTTGAGGCACAGATCCTTACTCTCGACCGCGAGGAGAAGAAGATGTCTCTCGGTCTCAAGCAACTCGTTGCTAACCCTTGGGAGAACATCCGTGAGAAGTATGCAGTAGGTTCACAGCACACAGCAACTGTTCGCAATATCACTAACTTCGGCGTATTCGCTGAACTCGAGGAGGGAATCGAGGGTCTCGTACACATCAGCGACCTCTCTTGGAACAAGATCAAGCATCCATCAGAAATCATCGCTGCAGGTGACACTATCGAGGTTGTAATCCTTGACTTCGATGAGGAGAACCACAAACTCTCACTCGGCCACAAGCAACTCCTTCCAAATCCTTGGGATGAGATCGAGGCTAAGTATGCAGTTGGTACTGTAGTTGAGGCTAAGATCGCTTCTGTAAACGAAAAGGGTGCTGTAGTTGAACTCGAGGGCGACGTTGACGCATTCTGCTTCAACCGCGAACTCGTTAAGGAAGACGGCAAGATGCCTGTAACAGGTGAGACTCTCTCATTCAAGGTTACAGAACTCAAGCGTAGCGCTAAGAAGGTAACTCTTTCACACGCTAAGACTTACGCTGCTGCTGTAGAGGCTCGTGCAGAGCGTGCTGCTGCTGAGGCTGACAACACTAAGAAGGCTGTCAAGAAGATCAACTCAAGCGTAGAGAAGACTACTCTTGGTGACCTCGATGCTCTTGCAGCACTTAAGAGCCAACTCGAAGGCAAGTAAAATATGAATTTCACTCTTAATGTATTGGGCACGGCTTCGGCTCTGCCCACTACAGAAAGATATCCGAGCGCCCAAGTACTTGATGTACGTGGGCGCTTGTTTATGATTGATTGTGGCGAGGGGGCTCAGATGCAGATGAGAAAGGCTGGGATATCATTTCTGAAGATAGAACATATCTGCATTTCCCATATTCACGGAGACCATATATTCGGTATATTCGGTCTTCTGTCCACAATGGCTATGCTTGGTCGTACAGCGCCCTTGAACATTTATGCTCCTGGCTCATTCAAGCCGGTCCTGCAATTCTTCCTGACGAATTTCGGCGAGGGATTCCTTTACGAAGTGAATATGACCGAACTGAAAATGACCGCTCCGGAACTGATTTATGAAAACAGAAGGACAGAACTTCTTGCTTTCCCATTGAATCACAGGGTGGAGGCATTCGGCTTCATAATCCGTGAAAAGATGCCTCAGCACAATGTGTATAAGGAGGCGATTGCGAAGTACAACCTTTCCATAGCAGAGATCGGGACCCTCAAAAGAGGAGAGGATGTGGTACGTAAGGAAGGAGATGAGACTGTGGTCATTCCTAATTCCGAGGCTGCGTATATTCCTTATGCTCCAAGAAGTTATGCATATTGCAGCGATACTGCCCCATTCCCGGAACTGGCAGACTGGGTTAGAGGAGTGACTCTTCTTTATCACGAGGCCACTTTCCCTGCAGAGATGTCTGAGATGGCAGCGAAGACTTTTCATTCCACTACATTGCAGGCTGCGCAGACGGCTCTTGAAGCCGGTGTGGGCAGACTTTTGGTGGGGCATTATTCATCCAGATTCACTTCTGTAGATTTCTTTCTGGATGAATTACGCTCCATATTTCCGGCCACAGACCTTGCCCGGGATATGGATGTCGTGGAAATTTAGTATATTCGCATTTTATGTGAAAATATATGAAAAGAGCATCTTTAATATTATTTCTTTCCACCTGTGTCCTGGTTGCTACGACGTTATATGCCGCAAATGACAAATCTCCACAGGAAAGGTACATCGAACGTTACTCTGCCCTTGCCGTTGAGGAAATGTACCGAAGTGGCATTCCGGCGAGTATCACCCTTGCCCAGGGGCTCCTTGAGTCGCGTTACGGACTGTCTGAACTGGCTGTTGATGGAAATAACCATTTCGGAATAAAATGCCATAACTGGAGCGGAGGAAAGATGTATTATGATGATGACCGTAAAGGGGAATGCTTCCGTAAATATCCCTCTCCAGAGGATTCATTCCGTGATCATTCCGATTTTCTGCGTTATCGTGACCGGTACAAATTCCTGTTCGATCTCGACCCCACCGATTATAAAGGATGGGCACACGGACTTAAAAAGGCTGGTTACGCTACAGATCCGTCCTATCCTCAGAAACTCATCAGGCTGATAGAAGAACACGAACTTTATCGTTTCGATACAGAGCCATCTTCCAGGGATACTGCTGAACGTAAGGTGCGTAAAAGAAAGAAATCAAATGAAAAAAAGCCTCAGGAGCGTCCGCAGGCTCCTTCTGTAATAGAGCAGGCTAAGCCTTTGGATGAAAAGCAGAGGGAGACTTTCCACTTTGCGCTTTCGCGTCAGATGTATTCTATGAACGGTGTGCCTTTTGTCTATGCAACCGCAGGAGAAACATATTCTTCCATTGCAGCGCGATACAACCTTTTCCTTCGTGAAATCCTGAGATTCAACGATCTGAAGGAAGAAGAGACTTTGTATCCTGGTACGATTGTGTATCTCCAGAAAAAGAAGAAGGAAGCGGCGTATGGAATGGATAAATACGTTGTGGAAGGAACCAATGAGAATCTCCGTAACATATCCCAGAGATTTGCAGTAAGTCTGGATAAACTGTGCAAGATGAATGATTGTCTGCCGGACAGGAGGCTCAAGGATGGTGATGTTATAATTTTAAGGAAATAAGGTATGACAGTGAGATTGAAGATAAGCCTGGTGGGCCTGGCAGTTGCAGTGTTGCTTGCCGGTGCCGCAGGATTCGTTTTCGGAAGATATTACAGCGATAACAAGAAGCCTAACTTCACACAGAAGTATGTGCTTTATGTGCGTCCCGAGATGAATGCATCCCAAGTTATGGATTCCCTTCTGACTGGAGCCGGTACCTTGCGTCCGAAGAGCCTTCAGCGTGCATTCTCCAAGATGGAAGTAGCGCAAAAGATGAAGCCTGGACGTTATGTCGTAGATCCGTCTTCTACAAGCATATACGTGGCACGTATGCTGGTGTTCGGCTGGCAGACGCCACAGAATATGACTTTGTCGGGAACCTTGCGCAAGAAAGACCGCATAGCCCAGAGGATCAGTTCCCAGATGATGGTTGATTCGGCTTCAGTTGCTGACGCTCTCAACGATGAAATGTTTCTTGCCAATTATGGCTTCACTCCGGAGAATGTCTTTGCAATGATCCTTCCCGATACATACGAAATGTACTGGACGGCATCGATAAAGGAAATATTCGATCGTTTGAAGAAAGAATATGATGCTTTCTGGACACAGGAACGTCTTGCGAAGGCTAAGAATCAGGGGCTCACGCCGATGGAGGTCTCGGTGATGGCTTCCATAGTAAGTGGCGAGACTCTGAAGCCGTTCGAATATCCTGTCATTGCAGGAGTTTATCTCAACCGCTACAAGAAGGGAATGAAACTGCAGGCCGATCCGACCATTGCCTTCTGCTATGACTATACCCTCGACCGTATCCTGAAGAAGCATCTTACGGTTGACTCTCCATACAATACCTACAAGCACGTCGGTCTGCCGCCTGCTCCGATCAATGTACCTCCAAAGGCCTGCCTGGATGCAGTCCTCAATCCCGACAAGCATAACTACATCTATTTCTGCGCCAGTCCTGCCTTTGACGGAACTCACAGGTTTGCAGTCACTTATACAGAACATCTCAAGAATGCCCGTGCCTTCCAGCGCGAACTCACCGCCCGCCGCAAGGCCAAGGCCGCTGCTGCCGCCGCGAAATAACAGGTAATCCTGCTAGACAAACCATCAGTCCCTGCCGGGAGGAAAGCATTTCCCTATACTTCTGCTTTCCTTTGGCAGGGACTGATGGTTTTATATACAACACTCATTCTTGTTCAGATGGATTATAAATTAAATACCGGTGCTACACAAATGAGTAGATTTGTGTAGCACCGGTATTGGTTTTACATCAATCTGGGGTGATATCTGCACCGGTGATACATAAAATGTGCGTTTTATATCACACCGGTCTGGTTCAACCGGATTAGATCTTCACGATATGGTAGTACGGGTCGAAGCGTTCGAAGGCGGCGCGATCTTGCTGCCTCCTTTGTTGGTGGTAGAAGGCATTGCGATGATAGCCTTGCCCTGAGGCGCGAGGGAGGCTCCGTGGATGAAGTCAACCAGACCGCCTACTCCGATATGTAAGTTCTAGTGAAGATTGTGCTGGTACAATTCACTAGAAGTCTGGAAGGTCGTTGCTTCTGAGGTTTTCCGGCTTGTTATAGTGAAGTTTGTGTAGGCAAAATTCACTAGAACTGCCAGCAGGGCAGTTGAAAGCAGAGTTCTCCACTATAGTTGTAGCCCATAATATCAGAAAGATGATCTCAAACGGATATGATGCAGTTGTAGAGAGGAGATAGGGTAAGTTTGGCCGGCGTGTCCACCCTCGGACACGTTAGAGGGAGGGACACGCCGCGATAGCGGTGGGAGGGATGAAGTCGGAACTGGTTAAGTACATACGCTACTACAATAATGATAGAATCAAACTGAGGCTAAATGGAAAAAGCCCGGTGCAATACCGAGCTTTATTCCAATCTAAGAGCGCCTCTTAATAATGTTAAACCGTCCAACTTTCGGGGTCACATCAACTTATTAGCCACCCTCTTTCATATATAATGTCAATCAGTTATTACTGCTCGTCAACTCCCTGGTCGTCTGCTCCGCCCTGAGGACCTGCCTGACCATTGAAAGGACCCTGCTGTGCACCTGGCTGAGGGCCAGCCTGTGCTGCCTTTGCCATATCTTCTGATGCTGCGTGCCAAGCGGCCTCGAGTTCTGCGTTGTACTTGTCGATGTCTGCGATGTTCTGAGCCTTGACAGCCTCCTTGAGTGAGTTCATTGCATTCTCGATTGCAGTCTTCTTCTCAGCCGGAATCTTGTCGCCGTACTCCTTGAGATTCTTCTCTGTCTGGAAGCACATACCGTCAGCATTGTTGATCTTGTCGATACGCTCCTTCTCAGCCTTGTCTGCAGCCTCGTTAGCCTTCGCCTCATCCCTCATCCTCTGGATCTCTGCGTCAGAAAGTCCTGATGAAGCCTCGATGCGGATGTTCTGCTCCTTGCCTGTAGCCTTGTCCTTGGCTGATACGTTGAGGATACCGTTTGCGTCGATGTCGAATGTTACTTCGATCTGTGGGACTCCTCTTGGAGCCGGTGCGATACCGTCAAGGATGAAGTTGCCGATGAGTTTGTTGTCCTTAGCCATAGGACGCTCTCCCTGAAGTACGTGTACATCAACTGCAGGCTGGTTGTCAGCGGCTGTAGAGAATACCTGTGACTTTCTTGTAGGGATAGTGGTGTTGGCCTCGATGAGTTTTGTCATAACGCCTCCGAGAGTCTCGATACCGAGTGAAAGCGGAGTCACGTCGAGGAGAAGCACGTCCTTCACGTCACCTGCTAGCACTCCACCCTGGATTGCAGCACCCATAGCCACAACTTCGTCTGGGTTCACGCTCTTGTTAGGAGCCTTTCCGAAGAACTTCTCTACAACTGCCTGGATAGCAGGGATACGTGTAGAACCTCCTACGAGGAGTACCTCGCTTATCTCTGATGCGCTGATTCCTGCATCCTGGAGAGCCTTGCGGCAAGGCTCGATAGTCTTCTGGATGAGGTGGTCTGCGAGTTGCTCGAACTTAGCCCTGGTGAGAGTCTTGACAAGGTGCTTAGGAACACCGTCAACAGGCATAATGTAAGGAAGGTTGATCTCAGTTGAAGTCTGGCTTGAGAGTTCGATCTTTGCCTTCTCTGCTGCCTCCTTGAGTCTCTGAAGAGCCATAGGATCCTTCTTGAGGTCGATGCCTCCGTTCTCCGATGCGAACTCTGATGCGAGCCAGTCGATGATCACCTGGTCGAAGTCATCACCTCCGAGGTGAGTGTCACCGTTTGTCGAGAGAACTTCGAATACGCCGTCTCCGAGATCCATAATAGAGATATCGAATGTACCGCCACCGAGGTCATAAACGGCGATCTTCATATCTTTGTTCTGCTTGTCAAGGCCGTACGCAAGCGCAGCGGCTGTAGGCTCGTTGATGATACGCTTTACGTCAAGACCTGCAATCTGGCCAGCCTCTTTTGTAGCCTGACGCTGTGAGTCAGAGAAGTATGCAGGAACTGTGATCACAGCCTCTGTAACCTCCTGTCCAAGATATTCCTCTGCAGTCTTCTTCATTTTCTGGAGAATCATAGCCGAGATCTCCTGTGGTGAATAAAGACGACCGTCTATATCGACACGTGGAGTGTCGTTGTCTCCCTTGACAACCTTGTAAGGCACGCGGTTGATGTCTCCTGTCACCTGGCTGTACTTCTCACCCATAAATCTCTTGATAGAGAAGATTGTCTTGTGAGGATTGGTGATAGCCTGACGCTTTGCAGGGTTACCGATCTTTCTTTCACCGCCGTCGGTGAATGCAACTACTGAAGGTGTTGTTCTCTGTCCTTCGTTGTTGATGATGACTGTAGGTTCGTTACCTTCCATCACTGCCACGCAGGAGTTGGTGGTTCCGAGGTCAATTCCAATGATTTTTCCCATAATTATTTATATGTTTTAATTTATTATCAATTTCTGTAAAAATCCCTCGTTAAATTCGAAGTGACATTTACGTGATGTCAGGGATATTATCGAAACTTGTGCCAATCCTCAGACGACGGAAATATATGTCAAAATGTCAGTTTTTTGGTGACAAGGTGACTTTCATAATGACATATTTGCTATTTTTGCGTTATGAAAATCTATAGAGAACTGTCTGTCGGGGAATTCAATGACCTCGCTTCAAGAATACTTTATGAGGATAACCATCTTCTTGTGGTGAACAAGAAGGTCGGGGAGATAGTACAAGGTGACAAGACCGGGGATGAACCTTTGAGTGAGAAATACAAGGCGTTCATAGCGCAGCGCGATTCAAAGCCGGGACAGGTCTTTGTGGGGCTGCCTCATCGTCTGGATCGTCCTGTGAGCGGAATTACCGTATTGGCAAAGACTTCCAAGGCTCTGGAGCGCCTGAATGCTATGTTCAGAGATTCTGATGTCCATAAATTCTATTGGGCATTGGTGTGTGCCGAACCAAAGCCTTCCGAAGGTCGTCTTGAAGATATGCTTTGGCGTAACGAGAAGCAGAACAAATCATACGTGTGCCGTCCCGGAGCAATGAGAAAGGATGCCAAACTTGCCAGACTGAACTACAGGCAGATTGGCAAGACAGACCGCTACTGGCTTGTCGAGGTCGAACTTCTGACAGGGCGTCATCATCAGATCCGCTGCCAACTTTCACATCTCGGATGTCCGATAAAGGGTGACCTTAAATATGGGTCTCCAAGATCAAATCCGGACGGCGGTATTTCACTTCACGCCCGCAGGATCACTTTCGTGCATCCTGTGAAGAAGGAGGAGATGACAATAGAGGCTCCGGTTCCATCGACTTGGAAGGGAATTTAAATTACTGAATATGAGAAAGATAGTTTTATTTTTGTCGGTTGTGCTTTCTTTGGTGGGATGCGCAGACAGGCCCTACGTCATCGTTCAGATTGCTGATGCACAACTTGGATTCACTGCTGCTGACAAAAGCAAGAAAGAAGGGACAGAATATGTAAATGACCTGACATACGAGATAGACTGCCTGACAAAAGCGGTAATGCTGGTCAATGAAATGAAGCCGGATGCTGTCATTTTTACCGGTGACCAGGTACACCGTTACTACAATGATGAGCAGTGGGATACGTTTGCAGATGTGATCTCAGCCATAGATCCATCTATAAATGTCCTTCATATTCCAGGAAACCACGATGTGATAATCGGGGAAGGTGCGGTGGACTCATCTCCTTTTACAGAAAGATATGTAGAGGATCGTTTTGTCCTTTGCGAAAGGGGAGTCCGATTGGTCGGAATCAATTCCAATCTCATAAAGTATGACGATCCTGAGGAAGAATCTCAGTACGGATGGCTGACAGATGTTCTGAACAAGGAGGACGAGGATGAAGTTACGCTTGTCTTTTCCCATCATCCGTTCTTTCTGGAAGAAGTTGATGAAGAGGACGGATATTTCCAGATTCAGAAATCAAAGAGGCAGAGATATTTCGACCTATGCCAGGAAAAGGATGTCGATGCCCTCTATGCCGGCCATCTTCACAACAATTCATCTGGCGAATATTCCGGAATCCCGGTACGGACAACCACATCCGTAGCATTCCAGATAGGAGATGCCCAGCCTTCGATCCGTGTCATCACCATTGCAGACGGCACCATATCGGATCAACTACTGAACATCTGAGTTTATAATCAAAATCCTGAAGATCTGATCTTCAGGATTTTGATGTTTATTTGCTCTTCATAAATCTCAGACACTTAAGTATCCAGCCAGGAAGCGGCTTGGTGTCATCGCGGTTCTCCAGATGGAGATAGATGCCGAACTTCTTGAGAATAGGAATCTTGAATGTCTCCACGAACTCGATCAATGTGCCGTCGGGATCCTCTACGTATGTGAAGTGACCATTGGCTTCTCCCATCTTGAAATCGCGGCCTCCATCGCATACGAACTCGTGGCCGAGAGCAGATGCAGCCTTACGGATCTCTTCCATATTCCTGATGTCGAAACAGAGGTGAATGAATCCGGGATCTCCCCAGAGGCGGCCTTCGTATAATTTGCGAGGTGCAGGCACATTCTCCTCAGCGATCCTCTGTACCAATTCTATATGGGACGTTCCCATAACTTCGCTGAGCGGTCCTTCAATCGGCTTCGATCTTGTCAGCATCACCCTACGCAATCTATAATTGCCGCCCGGAACTCCCTTGAGGTCTTCAAATACGTCAGTCACATCATATTCTATCTTATCATAGTCCATAATCGAACTGTAGAACTTGATGGACTTCTCCATATCGGAAACTCCAAGTGTGGCACCATTGTTTCCACCGGTGTTCTTGTCTTCATTATAGAAGCAGTAGTCATCCGACTCAATATCAAAGAGGTTGTTCCAAGGATCCAGAACGAAGAAATGTTCTTTGCCTGCAGGATTGGCACAAGGTGAAGTCAGGATATTTACGCCTTTCTTCTTCATTTCCTCGTATGCCGCCCTGACATCACGAGACTTTACTTTGCAGGCAAAGATGCCGTAGTCGCCGAACTCTGGAGTGAACTTGATATAGTTCAGTTCACGCTCGCGTGGTTCCCATACCTCGAATCCACCGCCTCCGCGCAGATTCAACACCAGAATAGCATATCTTGGCTGAGGTTTTCCTCCTGTGTAAGGAAGCATCCTCTCCGCTACTCCTACATCACCGAAAAGTTTGATGTCAAATCCGAATACATCCTTGTACCAGGCCCAGGACTCCTCTACGTTTCTTACTCCGATTCCGACCTGCTGAACTCCGCAGATCACTTTTCTTTTTGCCATATTACTAATATTATCTTGCTGAAACATTGCGTGCGATAAGGCGGAAAAGCCAAGGCACATATTTATAGAAAGGCACCATAATGGTGTCAAATCCTCCGATTACCTTCTGATGCTTTCCACGCGCAATGGCTCTGATGGCCACCTTGGCACATTTGTTAACATCATATCCGTTAGCCTGTCCAGGATCCATTACGCCGGTTGCCTTTCCGTTTCCGTCAAGAGCATTCTTGGATACATCTGTGTGGATGCGGCCGGGGATTATGATCGTGGTCTTTATCTGAGGATATTCGAGAGCGATGGTCTCGTAGAATCCGTGTATCGCGTGCTTCGAAGCACAGTAGGCAGAGCGTACAGGGAAACCGAATACTCCCGATACGGATGATACTACAGCAATGTGTACTCCTCTCTCGATGAGCATATCCTTAAGTGCCTTCACCAGGTATATGCCTCCGAAATAATTCACTTCCATAAGCCTTCTGTCAACGCTGATGTCAGTCTCAAGTGTGAGGGCTCTCTGTGATATTCCTGCATTAAGAAGCATAAAGTCGATCAGATGTCCTTCTGCCTTGATCCACGCCACCAGTTCATCGATAGTCTCCGGCTTTTCCATATCCACGGTATGGCACCAAGCCTTCACGCCCAGTTCAATGCACTTTTTCTGTACCTTCTCTAATGCCTCGATCCGTCGGCCGGTGAGGATTACATTCGCCCCCTTCATTGCGTATTGGTAGGCCATAGCCTCGCCGATACCTGTGCCGCCTCCGGTAATGAGCGCGGTTTTTCCTTTAAATTCCATATTAAATAGTTTTAGTACAATTCGTTTATATTGCTGCGATGCCCTAAAGCATCAGTCCTGCTTTGACTTTGTCAGCCATCTCCTGACCCTTGATGTGTGCCAGGATTGTAAGACCGAATTCGACTGCCCAGCCCGGGCCGCGTCCTGTGATGACGTTCCCGTCAGTCACCACTCCTTCCTTTACATATTCCGCTCCCTTTGCCATTAGAGCCTCCTCAAAGCCGTCATAACAGGTCATCTTCTTGCCGTCAAGATCCGGAAGCAGACTCAACACTACGCTTGGAGCCGCGCAGATTGCTGCAACTGTACCTCCATTCGCATAATGTTCCTGCATAATGTCCATAAGTTTCGGGAAGGCTGCAAGATTTGCGGATCCAGGCATACCTCCAGGGAAGATCATCACATCAGTCGGAAGACAAGGTCCGAATGAAGTCGATGCCCTGAATTCGCCGAAGGCCATATCGGCAACCACAGGGATACGGTTGGAACTGGTTACTATCCTGTCGTCATAAATCGACACGGTCTTTACATTTACTCCGCCTCTGCGAAGCATATTGACGGTAGTAAGAGCCTCTGATACCTCAAAACCGTCTGCCAGGAAAATATATACTCCTTTCATAATTACATAGCATAAGTGTTGAATCCTCCGTCCACAACGGCAACAGTGCCTGTTACGAACTTAGATGCGTCGCTGATAAGATAATGTATTGTTCCGCACAACTCCTCAGGTTCACCCATACGCCCGAACGGAGTCTGTCTGATGACATCGGTCCCTCTCTGCGTCCAGGAACCGTCTGGGTTTGTGAGAAGGGTGCGGTTCTGCTCGGTGAGGAAGAATCCCGGAGCAATCGCGTTCACACGGATCTTTTCACCGAACTTCTTTGCTACTTCTGTAGCGAGGAATGCCGTGAAGTTGCTGATACCTGCTTTTGCTGCAGCATATCCTGCAACGCGTGTCATCGGACGGAATGCAGCCATAGACGAGAAGTTGACTATAGTGCCTTCTCCCTGCTCTACCATCTGCTTCAGGAATACCTGGGAAGGTATCACCGTTCCTGTGAGGTTGAGGTCGAGAACCTTCTGGAATTCTTCCGGCTTGAGGTCGAAGAATGTTCCGGTCGGAGCGATGGTGGCGCCAGGCATATTGCCTCCGGCCGCGTTCAGAAGCGAATCCACACGACCGTATGCTGCAACGATATCCGCAAGATTCTGCTCAAGCACATCCTGCTTCATTACATCGGTCACTAGGAACATAGCCTCGCCACCGGCTTCCTTTATGTCAGCGACGATGGCATTGCCGACTTCTGCGCGTCTGCCGAGGATCACTACCTTTGCACCTTCAAGTGAAAGATATTTCGCTATTGCCTTACCGAGCACTCCTGTACCTCCGGTGATGACAACCACTTTCCCTGTAATATCAAAAAGTTTGTTCATATCTGTTCAGTCTTGTTGATTATTCCTCTACCTTGATGTAGAACGGTGCTACAGGCAAGCCTTCCACATTCTTCAGGTTGCCAGGCTTGAAATCTCCCCATCCATATCTCACAACGCAAGGGTCGTGCACGAATTCAGACCTGATTCTCAATACCTTAGGTTCCCACTCGAAATATGCGTAAGTCACAGGGTAGAATATACCTTCGCTTCCGGCCACTTCAAGTCCTTCGATCTCCATCCATCTGTTCATACCATTGTATGCGTTGGTGAATTCTATAGCAAGTTCGCAACTGTTGGTCATACGGTAGCATCTGACTGCTTCGGGGCTGTCGCAGGCGATCCGGCTGAATCCGTAATCTCTGTTGAGCGCCATAAAGGCCAGTCTTTCACCCACTTCCTTTTTCTTTGCAGGATGGATGTTGTCCTGCTCGTATGTCTCGACAAGGTCGTTTGTCACGATGATGCCGCAGTTAGGAATAGATCTGGCAGTCTCGTGCTGAGCCTGACGAAGCAGGGCATAGTATGGAATTGCTGTCTGAGGCTTGTTGCGGTATGGGGCAAGTTCGACCATATAGAAAGGCATCTTTGCCTCTGTATCCCCCCAACATTCTCTCCAGTGGTTTACCATATTTGTCATACGCTCACAGAACTGTTCGTGCCTGCCGACGTTCGAGCATCCCTGGTACCAGATGAATCCCTTGACGGTGTAACCCTTTGCCGGATTGAACATTGCGTTGTAAGCAAGGTAAGGCCTGTGGTAATGAGTCATAGCCTCAATAGTCTCGCGCCTCAGGTCCTCGTCCGGATATGTCTCCAGGATTTCCTTCGGTGTCCAACTCTCGATCCTCGCTCCGCCATACGCACAACTGATGATGCCGACAGGTATGTCCATCACCTCGTTCAACTCGCGGGCAAAGAAAAATGCTGTAGCGCTCATATCAGGAATAGTGCTGGATTCAGCACCTTTCCATTCACCCTCCACTTCGGTGAGAGGCTCGTATGATTGTTTGACAGGAACGGTGAACATCCTGATCTTTTCTGTCGCTGCCGGTGCGGATATATATTCCAATGCGTTTTCAACAGGACAGTTGTAAAATCCTCTCATAGGCATTTCCATATTGCTCTGACCGGAAGCGAACCAGACCTCACCGATAAGGATGTCCTTGATGCGGATAGTTTCTCCATCGCCTTTGATGGTCATAGTATATGGCTTGTAACTTGCTTCCGGGGTTGCTGCATATATAACCCAGTTGCCGTCTGCATCAGTTCTGGCACGGTAGGACGAACCATTCCACGATGTGGTCACGGTAATCTGTGATCCCGGTGATGCTGTGCCCCATATCTTTGCATCTGCATTCTGCTGCATCACCATACCGTCGCTGATTAGGTTTGACGGATCAAGTTTGGCCTGGGCACTGATGCAAAGGCCGAGCATTACTGCAAATACTGCGGTTATACGTTTCATAATCTATGTGGTTAGGTGGTTATTTAAAGTGAAGCGAGACAGTCTGTCACGTTCTTTTCAATACGTGCGGGTATGTCGGTTCCTTCTGCCTTCTGAAATTTCTCGCCAGTGATGTTTTCATAAAGTTCGACATAGCGTTCAGTGATACCGTTGACGATATCTTCTGTCATTTCCGGTACCTGCTGACCTTCCTGACCCTGGAAACCGTTGGCCATAAGCCACTCGCGGACGAACTCCTTGGACAACTGCTTCTGCTTCTGGCCGGCTGCAAGGCGCTCCTCATAACCCTCTGCGTAGAAATATCGTGAAGAATCAGGGGTGTGGATCTCGTCCATAAGATAGATCTTTCCGTCCTTCTTGCCGAACTCATATTTTGTGTCCACGAGTATGAGGCCCATCTTGGCTGCAATCTCTGTTCCTCTCTGGAAAATGGCTCTTGTATATGCCTCCAACTGTTCGTAATCCTCTTTGCTTACTATTCCCTGTGCAATGATTTCTTCCTTTGAAATGTCTTCATCGTGGCCTTCTGCAGCCTTTGTGGTAGGAGTGATTATTGGCTCTGGGAACTTCTGGTTCTCAACCATACCTTCAGGCATCTCCACACCGCAGATTGTCCTCTTTCCTGCCTTGTACTCCCTCCAGGCGTGGCCTGAAAGGTAGCCTCGGATAACCATCTCGACCTTGAACGGTTCGCACTTGTGACCTACTGTCACCATCGGATCCGGAACTGCGATCTTCCAGTTTGGAAGGATGTCTGCAGTAGCGTCAAGGAATTTTGCCGCAATCTGATTCAGAACCTGGCCCTTGAAAGGAATGCCTTTCGGGAGGACAACGTCAAATGCTGAAATACGGTCAGATACGACCATAACAAGATATTCGTCATTGATGCTGTAAACATCACGTACCTTACCTACATAGTGGCCGGTCTGGCCTGGAAAATTGAAATCCGTCTTTACGATTGCTTCCATTTGTATAGTTTTTAAAAGATTATTTCAGTTAAAATAATCTACAAATATAAAGAAACTGTTTCAATTTTTCTACGAAAAACATCAATTGTTGAAACTGCTGTTTTCTCATCAATCTATTATATGTCTTTGTGCCTCGGGTGAACGATCATTTATGTTCTATCCATTCCGGATAGGCTATCTTTGGAATCAGGGTGCGGATCTGGCCGGCGCGCTTTGAGACATAGAATGATGGATTTTCAGCGTGGCGCTGTATGGGATTGGGCAGGCAGGCGGCGAGCAGGGATGATTCGCGACGTGTAAGATCTGAGGCCTTCTTGCTGAACAGTTCCTGTGCGGCAGCCTCCGCACCATATATTCCTTTCCCCATTTCAGCAACGTTCAGATATACTTCCAGGATGCGCTCCTTTCCCCAGATGAGTTCTATGAGCACGGTAAAATATGCCTCGAAGGCCTTTCTGACAAAGGTTTTGCTTGGAAACAGGAACACATTCTTCGCTGTCTGCTGGCTTATGGTGCTGGCTCCACGGAGTTTCTTTCCTTTGTCTCTATGGTCGTCGATGGCTTTCCTCATCTCCTTCCAGTCGAATCCGTTATGCTCTGCGAACAGATTGTCTTCACTGGCGATCACGGCTTTCGCCAGTTCCGGGGAAATATCTTCATAACTGCACCATTTCCTGTGAGTCCTGAAATTATCGTCGCTCCGGTATTCTATGCTGCGGGATATCATCAGCGGCGTCACCCATACCGGCACCCATTTCAGTATCAGCACCCACAGCACGGAAATGGCTATGAATGCCAACGGAATCTTTATCAGAACCAGTTTGAGCAGCCATCTAAGTATGCCGTCCCGTTGTATCTTTTCTTTAGTCGTCATCTGTAGTCTGTCAGTTTAAGACGGAATTTGCGGCTTCCGAAATTTCTGAAGAACAATCTGCCAGTCGTGTTCCCGGATATATCGTCCTGTGGTGTCGCTCCGATGGGGAACCGCTTCAGTGCCTTCCTTTGCCAGTCTGAAGAATCTATCTCAAATATCACAGGATCCTTTGGCATTTCCGTTTTGAATCCAAGTGTCTTATATACATTGCCTTCCGACCATTCCAAGTCAGCGTAACTCATAATGTCATCCGGCTGCACCTCCTCTATGAATGCCTTGAGCAGTTTGCCCATACCTCCGCTGACCCTCATATCCGGAAGTGATGCGTAACGGGTCCATTCGTATGAACGTATCTCTTTTCCATCCTTGATCCACTTCCTGGCATTTGAGAACGTCGCCACTGCAATCAGCCTGCCTATATTGCTGCTTCGGGTTTCCTCCCTGTCATCCCGAGCATTGCCGATGGATCTTATCTCCTCTGCAATATGTCCCGTATGCCTTTTCAGAAAAAGCCCGTAGCAATATCTGCAGGCAGCATATCCGTATGAATGATTTTCTGCCAGAAAAGCCTTGGCTTCGGCTTTGTCTATTCTTCTCGTTTCGCAGTTGCGGGCGTATGCCTGGCTGAACAGTTCCAGGTGAGCCAGAATCCGCTCCTGCATCATCTTCCTCTGTAAATGCCAGCGGTCTTCAGGGATAATTACAGGATATCCTTCGAGGGAACTGATCATACGGACTGCTTCTTCCGCTTCCTGACTGTCCTGTATCGCCTCTCCAACGCTTCCTGCTGAAATTTCCAGAGGTAATATTACTCTGGTATGCCTTCCGTCCAGTGTCCTGACGCAGATGACATCGAAGCCGTGGCGGCTCTGAAAGGAATGTTCAAAACCACCATCATCAAGAAATGCTCCTATCTCGTCAATCAATCTGCTCATAGATTGCAAATATACCATAAATCCTGATATCATTGATGCCCGTTGAGCGGCAAAACTGTCTTTCTGACCCTTTCAGCCGCTCAATGGGTCAGAAATTGTACTTGTTGAGCGGACACAGTGCCATAAAAGTAAGATTTTTCGCTCAACGCGGTGGATGCTGATAAGAAGATTTGTTAATTTTGTCCCGCAAGGTTAAACTATGACAGATTATAATGACAAGATGGTTCCGGAATCTCCGGGAGAGAAGGCTGTTCCGTTTGTGGAACTCCCTAAAATGGCACAGGAGGGAATTCACGCAGGATTTCCTTCACCTGCTACGGATTATATGACCCAGGCAATAGACCTGAACAGAGAACTTGTCCGTCATCCTGCTGCGACTTTCTATGGACGTGTCGTGGGTGATTCGATGGTGGATGCCGGGGTTGATGAGGGGGATATCCTTGTGATAGACAAGGCGTTGGAGGCACAGGACGGAGATATGGCAGTGTGCTTTGTGGATGGGGAGTTCACGCTTAAGCATCTGAAAATGAAGGATGGGAGGATAACGCTTGTGCCGGCCAATGATAAATATCCCAGCATAGAAGTGGATGAGGGTACGGACTTCAAGATGTGGGGTGTGGTGACTTATGTTATAAAGAAAGTGCGCTAATATGTACGCATTGGTGGATTGCAACAACTTCTTCGTTTCGTGCGAAAGGGTTTTCCGTCCTGACCTGGATGGAAAACCGGTGGTGGTGCTTTCCAACAATGATGGCTGTGTTGTCTCCAGGAGCAATGAAGCAAAGGCTATGGGCATTGCTATGGGAGTGCCGTTCTATAAGGTGAAGGGCTATGTGGATGAGGGTCAACTGGTGGCATTCTCTTCCAATTATGCTCTATATGGCGATCTGTCGAATAGAGTAATGTCGCTCCTTGCGGATGCGGTGCCTGAGATAGAGATATATTCGATCGACGAGGCCTTCCTGCATCTGGATGGTATTCCTCTTGAAAAGATTCCCGGGTTCTGCAGGGAACTGGTGCAGAAGATCGGAAGGTGGGTGGGAGTGCCTGTAAGCATAGGAGTGGCTCCGACCAAGACTCTTGCCAAGATATCCAGTCATTTTGCTAAGAAATATAAGGGTTATAAGGGAGTATGCCTGATGGATACGGATGAGAAAAGGCTCAAAGCCTTGAAACTCACTCCTATAGATGATGTGTGGGGGATAGGGCGCCGATTGGCTCCGAAGATGTTGGCGAAAAATGTGCGCACAGCCTTGGATTTCGTTCAGCGGCCTAAGGAATGGGTGGCTGCAAATTTCAATGTGAACGGTATCCGGACCTGGGAGGAACTTCGAGGGAAAGCCTGTCTTGAGGCAGAGATGGAAGACAGACGCAAGTCCATCAGTACCTCGCGTTCATTTGCGGATATGCTGGATGATGAAAAGGAACTTATTCTGCGGGTTTCGGATTTCGCTGCTATGTGTGCTCACAAACTCAGGAGTGAAGGCTCTGCAGCATACGATGTGACGGTGTTTCTGCTTACGAATCGTTTCAGGAATGATCTGGCTCAATATTTTCCTTCTGTTACCGTAAGGCTTGAAGTCGCTGCCAGCAGTACACAGGAAATCGTCGGTGCGGCGTTAAAGGCTTTCAGGACTATTTACAGACCGGGTTACCGGTATAAGAAGGCTGGAGTTACGGTCAGCGGGATTGTCCCTGCTGATGAGGTCCAGGGGGTGATATTCGGGTTTGATGAGGACTTGAGAAGAAAACAGGACAGACTGTCAAAAGTCATAGATGATGTCAATGCGGCTGCCGAGGCATCCGGCTGTGCTTCAGGCAATTCCTTGCTGCGTCTGGCCACCCAGCGTCCAGGGCATTATGCTGACGGCATAAGAAGCGAATTCCGTTCACCGTTGTATTCGACTTCCATAGATGAAATAATAAAGGTGCGCTAGACTTCATTGCTTCAGTCTGGCGCACCTGTTAGATTCTGTGTTCTTCAGAATGCCGATATTATTTCAGTTCAGTGATTTTCATTTCCTGCATAAGGGCTCTCGCCTCAAGAGGATTGTCCGTTGTGAGTTGGTCAACTCCCATCCTGAACATTCTCTTCATATCCTTCTTATTGTTGACAGTCCAGGCATTGACACTCATATTATGGTTGCGTGCCTGACCGTACCATTTCTTGTGGAGGGTATATACTCCGTGATTGTAGTCCACGCCGTTAATCCCTTTTTCTGCAAGTTCATCGGGACTCTGGCTGCTGCCGAGAAACTGTACAGTAAAACCAGGCAGTTCCTTTGCAAGAACTTCGCAAATGTGAAGACTGAATGAAATGAACATCACTCTCTGAGGGTCAAGCAGATCGTGTTCTTTCAGTTTTGCGATTGTAAGTTCTATGAATCTGTCTTCGACCTCATCGCAGGAGTGAGGCTTCATTTCATAAACGAGCATTGTCTCAGGATATTTCTTTCCTTGCTCGAGATACTGGTCGATGGTAGGGATAGTCTCGCCATTCTTGATCTTGAAATCCTTGAATTCGGCGTATGGATGCTTCTCGATATTCTTTCCTTCCACATCTCCGTCGTGATAGACGATCAGCACTCCGTCGGAAGTCATATTGACATCGAATTCACTGCCCCAGAAACCGGCTTCCTGGGCGCATCTTAGAGCGGCTACCGAGTTTTTTGCATAACCTGCTTCTTCACAGTTCCAGAATCCTCTGTGCGCTACAATTCCTGTCTGTTTTTGTGCATCTGCTGCAATAGGGAAAATAAGAATCCCTGCAAGAATGGCTGTTGTAAGCATCATCAATTTGTTCATTATCATTATTTTTAGTGTTGTTATCGGTCGTAAAATCCTTACAAAGATAAGAAACTGTTTTAAATTTATATTGGTTTGTTCAAAAAGTGTTAACTTTGTCCGGTTATGCCGATTGTGGATATATCGGATAAGTTGAAAGTAGTGTTGGTGTAGTTATACATCGATTAATGATTACAAAAATATAGATTATGGTAAAGGTAAATTTGGGAGGCTGCAACTCCTTTGTAAATGAAGCAGACTACGAAGCATACGTAGAGAAGGCGCTTGCCGCTCTTGAAGTGCTTGAGAATGAGACCGGTGCAGGAAATGATTTCCTTGGTTGGAAACATCTTCCTTCAGAGACCCTGAACAGTACTCTTGTTGCAGATTGTGAGGCAATCAGAGATCTTTGGAAGTCTAAGGGAGTGGATCTCGTTGTAGTTATAGGCATCGGTGGATCGTACCTTGGAGCAAAGTGTGCTCTTGAGGCCCTTTCACACCAGTTCGGAAAGCAACTCAAGAACAAAGGTGAGGCACCTGAGATCGTTTTTGCCGGTCAGAATCTCTCAGAGGAGTATATGTGCGAACTTATGGATCTCGTCCAGGAAAGAAATGCTGCTTGCGTGGTGATTTCCAAGTCCGGTACTACAACCGAGCCTGCTGTGGCTTTCCGCCTCATCAAGAAGTATATTGAGGAGAAGTATGGAAAGGCAGAGGCTGCAGAACGTATCGTGGCTGTTACTGACAAGGCACGTGGTGCTCTCAAGGGACTTGCAACTCAGGAAGGCTACAACACATTCGTGATCGAGGACAATGTGGGAGGACGTTTCTCAGTGCTTACTCCTGTAGGAATCCTTCCTATCGTGCTTGCCGGCTTCGATATGAAGGCTATGCTTGAGGGTGCTCTCGAGATGGAGAAGGCTTGTGCTGAAAAGTGCGGATGCAATCCTGCAATACAGTATGCTGCAATGCGTAATGCTCTTTACAATCAGGGCAAGAAGATCGAGATTCTCGTGGCTTACAATCCTAAACTCACATTCCTCGGTGAATGGTGGAAGCAGTTGTATGGCGAATCGGAGGGTAAGAACGGTCTGGGAATCTTCCCTGCATCAGTAAACTTCACCACCGACCTCCACTCTATGGGTCAGTACATCCAGGATGGTGAACGTACACTTATGGAGACTGTCGTAACTGTGGAAAAGAGCAACCGCTCTATGCTCATTGAGAACGATCCTCAGAATCTCGATGGCCTTAACTTCTTGACAGGTAAGCACGTAGAGGAGTGTAACGCAATGGCTGAACTTGGAACAAAACTCGCTCATATTGATGGTGGAGTACCTCAGATCTCTCTCTCGATAGAGCGTATCAACGAGTACAATCTCGGAGCGCTTTTCTATTTCTTCGAGAAGGCCTGCGGTATCAGCGGCTATATGCTCGGTGTCAATCCGTTCGACCAGCCTGGCGTTGAGGCATATAAGAAGAATATGTTCGCACTTCTTGGCAAGCCTGGATATGAGGCACAGGCAGAGGCTCTGAAGGCAAGACTTTAAATACACCCGGCGGCCAAGTGCCGTTGGTATAATTTGTGAAAAAGGTCTAGGTGAATTTGACACTTAGACTTTTTTTTATTTTATGGACACAGGTAAAACGATTTTAGCATTTCTGGCAGGTGCCGCTGCAGGAGCGGTAGCAGCCTTGCTCCTTGCTCCCGATTCGGGTGAAAGGACAAGAGACAGGATCCGTTCAAAGGCTGTCGATGCCACAGGAGCGGCGAAAGAGAAGATATTGGAAGGACTGGATGCCCTTGAGGCTGCCCTGGAAGATGAATGATATGGATCCTCGAAAAGGAATATCAGAGTCTGATGTCCGCAAATATCTCGACCTCAGGCTCGAAGATTTGAAGTTGAGGACCGTCGATGGACTGTCTGTGGGGGTGAGCAGAGTGCTAGCCGTGATGGTTGTACTTATGCTTGGAGCCATTGTCCTTGCAGCCTTTGCCTTCGGTACGGTCCTCTTGTTGGGAGATGTCATCGGCAGTCAGGCTGGCGCAGCATTCATCATTGGAGGCGTTTTCCTGATTGTCCTTGTTGTGATTCTCCTTGTCTGGCGAAAATTATTTGTGAACATTTTTGTGAAACTCTTTATAGACATCTTCTATGGAAACGAATGACTTTTCAAGAATCACGACTCTTTCCCAACTCCGCCAGACCCGCAAAGATGTGTCTGAACAAATTCATATATTGGAAAGCCGTATTTCCCATCGCCTGGACGGCTTCAAGGCAGCCTGCTCCTTTAAAGGAATTCTTCTTCCAATCATAAGAAAACTCAGAAAAACAATTTCTGGCACACCCTTTGCAAAATATTGAATCACGGTTAGTTTAGTTGTTAATAATAGGGTTATGGTTCACCTCCCGGGCGGGTTCTTCTGTCCGGGAGGTGTTTGTCTGTTATAATTTCTACAGGAAATTCCCGCAGAAAGGTGTGACTGCTTTCGCGGATGACGAAAATTGAGTAACTTTGCCGCCGATGAAAAGAAATCTTGTTTTGATAGCGGGCATCACGATTGCGGTGCTGGTGATGATGCTTCTTGGAAACGTGATTACCGTTGCCGAGAAACTGGGGGAGGTGTGTCATACGGTATATGTTGAATATGCTTTTTACGGACTTGTGCTGATTCTGGCTGTTGTATTCATCATCAGACCTATAATCCGTGTGCATAATGCTCCTGAGTTTCCGGTGATGGCTGTGGATGATGAGGCAGGGGTGAAGGACCTTCAGCGCTTCGGCAAGAGATTGTGTGCCAATTGCGGATATATTGCGGATCCTGAAAAAAGGAAGGCTCATCAGGATGCTTTGAAAGCAGAGTTTAAGACCTTGATGGAGGATCGTGAGAAACTGAAGGAGTTTCTGAATAAGGAGTTGGATGTCAGGTTCAAGGGTGACAAGGAACTTGATGTGCTGGGGATCGATAAAAGGATCAAGGAATGGGGAAAGACCGTGTTCCTGGTCACTGCGATTTCCCAGAACGGTATATTCGATTCAGCGGCAGTTATGGTGATGAACTATAAACTGATTGAGGATCTGGTGCTTGCAAGCGGATTCAGGCCGACCAGACCTCAGATGTTCAGACTCTATGTCCGGGTGCTGACAACGGCTTTGATATCATATTGCACATCTCAGGTGTTTACGGATATGGACGGAGTTGCTCCTTTCGATATCGGAGGAGGCAATGCAGATCTGAGCGATGTAAATCCGGAAGATATTGCAGGAACCTCACCTGAATTGGATGGAGAGGATTCGCTTACAGGTTTTCTCTCTCGTTTCAAGATTCCGGGAGTCGTTGCTGAATCTGCTCTTCAAGGTGCTGTGAATGCTCTTCTGACGCTTCGTATAGGCTATGTAACCAAGGCTTATCTGCAGGAAGGACAGGATGCCTTGTCCGGCGTCAGAAACAAGAGGGCAGTAAAACGACAGGCTATCAAGTCTGCATTCAAGGCCCTTCCTGGCATAGTGGCAGGTTCTGCCTCTACCTTGGGGAAAGGAATAACAGGATTTGTGGCGCGTATGGCGTCTAAAGATGAAAAGTAGTTATGGAAAAGAAATTATACCCTTTTAAATTCATTCCGGTGGCTTCAAGGAGGCCGTGGGGTGGTAATGATCTGGTCAAGAAACTGGGCAAGCAGTTCGTTGAATGTGATGAGGATGGCAATGAAGTGCCGATTGCAGTTGATGAACTTGTGGGTGAAAGTTGGGAACTTGCTGATATGGGAATCGAAGATTCGGTGATTGCAAATGGCTGGCTTGCAGGAAATACGATCAGTGAACTGATGGAGACTTATCTTGAAAGAGTGGTGGGTGAGGATGTCTATAATTATTATGGCCGTCAGTTCCCTCTGCTTATCAAGTTCCTGGATATCAATGACAAACTTTCTGTTCAGGTTCATCCTGATGATGAAGTTGCTGCTGAAAGATATGACTCTTTGGGAAAGTCTGAGATATGGTATGTTATGGACGCCAAGCCTGGTGCAAAGATGTATTGCGGATTTACTCGTGAGGTGACAGCGCAAGAGTTCTATGACAGGTGCCATAATGGTACAGTCGAGGAAATCCTCAATGTAATTTATCCGAAGAAAGGCGATGTCATCTTCATAACACCAGGCACGGTTCACGCTGCAGATGGCGGACTTCTTATCGCTGAAATACAGGAGTCGTCCGATATGACTTTCCGTCTTTACGACTGGGGCAGGGAATTTGACCCGGCGACAGCACGAAAGACGCATCTTGAAGAGGCTATCGATGTGATTGACTATAGAGCCTTCGATCCAGGAATATATCGTAAGGGACCTCTTTGGGGAGAAGATGCCTCAAATGAACCTTGCAGGCCGCGCACTTGTTCTTGTGACTGTGGTGACGATTGTGATTGCGAGGGTCACTGTCACGAACATCATCATCATCACGAAGGAGGAGTGGTGGAAACTCTTGTAGAGAGTCCTCAGTTCAATGTGAGCAAACTCAATCTTACAGACCCTCTTCATATTTATACCGAGAAGTTCGAAAGTTTCATAGTATATATCTGTATTGAAGGAGCAGCATCGATTCAGGTCCCTTCGACTAAGGAGAACGGAGAGGCATATATGCATAATTATGAGTTTGCCAAGGGAGAGACAATACTGGTTCCTGCAGATATGCCGGACTTTTTCCTCGTACCTCGCGACCGCTCTACTGTCCTTCTTGAGGCAGTTACAAGGCCAGTGGAAGAACAGGATCAGTATATCGATCCGGATACCGAAGCCTTTCTTGAGAATGAAGACTATGAAGGACTTGAAGACGAGTGCTGTGAAGAACATCACTCAGGATCAAGCCCTCTGGGCTTTTTCGGATCAGGTCATAACCATATATCATAATCCGGAGAAATATAATCGATTGACCGCTAGTGTGTTATACAATCTGCGTGCTCCCTCCTGTGCGGCACGTAGTTGTGGCAAGTGGCTGAGAACCAATATTATAGCGAATGACGATGGAAGAGGTTAGAATCGACAAATATCTCTGGTCTATCAGAGTATATAAGACCAGAACCGACGCTACCGATGCCTGCAAAGGTGGAAAGGTCCGTGTCAATGGAGCAGATACCAAGCCCTCTAAGGCGGTAAAGGTAGGTGATACGATAGTGGCGCGTAAAGGAGCGGTTACCTATACATACAAGGTGCTCCAACTCATAGACAAGAGGCAAGGTGCGAAACTGGTTCCGCTTTATGCGGAGAATCTGACTCCGCCGGAGGAACTTGCGAAATTGAGGGCTCCTGTAGAGACCTTCTTCCTTAAACGAGACAGGGGAGCCGGACGCCCGACCAAGAAAGACCGTCGTCAGATGGAAGACCTCTGGAGCAATCTAAGTTTTGATGTCCCTGACGATATAGCCGAGCGGCTTGCCTCTGATTTCATCTCCGATTTCGGTTCTGACTACGATGAAGATTTCGACGGGGATTATGACGATGATTTCGACGATGATCTCTAATATTATAAATCGGACAGACTGCGTGTATAAGTGACGTGCCCCCCCCGGCTAGGGGGTGCCCTCGAAGAGGGCGGGGGTCACTGGTACACGCAGTCTGTCCGATTTATAGTACTATCCTACTTGAAGTATCTGTTGAAAAGTCCCTGGAAGCCGGCACCGTGGCGAGCCTCATCCTTGCACATTTCGTGAACAGTATCGTGGATTGCGTCAAGATTCTGCTGCTTTGCAAGAGTTGCGATTCTCTTCTTGTCTTCGCACGCACCCTGCTCAGCAAGCATTCTCTTCTCAACATTTGTCTTTGTATCCCATACACACTCTCCAAGAAGTTCAGCGAACTTGGCAGCGTGCTCAGCCTCTTCCCAAGCATATCTCTTGAAAGCCTCAGCAATCTCAGGATAGCCTTCTCTGTCTGCCTGGCGGCTCATAGCAAGGTACATACCTACTTCTCCACATTCGCCGTTGAAATGATCGCGGAGTCCTTTCAGGATCTCAGGATCAACGCCTTGAGCAACTCCGAGTCTGTGCTCGTCAGCCCAGGTGAGAGCTTCGCCGGTCTCTACGATTTCCTCAAACTTCTCTGCGCCGACGTGGCAGATAGGGCACTCACTTGGAGCCTCGTTTCCTTCGTGGATGTATCCACATACCAGACATCTGAATTTCTTAGTCATAATCGTTCCTTGTTATTTAGTTGTTGTTGATTCCTTTTATATTCGGCAATTATGCCTCTTCCTCCGTTACCTCTACAAAATCTTCAGGTCCTACAAAGCAGAGAGGGCACTCTTCCGGAGCAGTCTCACCTTCGTGAATGTATCCGCATACCAGGCATTTGAATTTCTTTGTCATAATGATGTAGTTTAATCGTTTATAGTTTTTAATTTTGAATTATTCAAATTTAATTCTGTTGCAAATTTAAGGAAAAATACAATACTTGCAAAATTTTGACAATGAAAATAGAAAAATATTCCATAATATTGTACAGAAATATGGGATATTTTCGAAAATAGTTATCTCTGTGCCATAGTTTGGCAATATGGAGTGCTATTTTTGCTTGCAAAATATGAATATGACACCTTTCCTTAAGCAGGTCGCAGACCACTATTATAAAGAGGGGAACATTGCCGATAAATGTTTTATCTTTCCGAACCGCAGGTCAATGATTTTCTTCCGCAAGTATCTGTGTGAAGATGTTGCAGCCTGTGGTATGGCTCCTATTGTTGCACCCGACACCCTCACCATCAATGATTTTTTCAGTAAGGTTGCAAAAGTCCGTGTCGCGGACAGAGTAAGGCTTCTGGTCGCTCTGTACGATTGTTATAGGGAGTTGAACCCTAAGGCTGAGAGCCTGGATGAATTCATTTTCTGGGGTGATGTGATTCTGGGTGATTTCAATGATGTTGATAAATACCTTGTAGATCCTATACAATTGTTCCGTAATATCTCGGATTTCAAGGCTCTTCAGGATGACTATTCTTATCTCTCTCCTGCTCAGAAAGAGGCCATCAGTGCTTTCATCAGGCATTTCAAGGATGAGGCCGGACGTCTTACTGTAAATATAGACACGGATGATCCGGATGTAAAGGGACGCTTCCTGCAGATATGGAACATAATGCTGCCGCTTTATGAGAAGTTCCGTATGACACTTGAAGCGGAGGGAGCCGCTTACGATGGAATGATGTACAGGAATCTGGCGGAAATATTGCAGTCTCAGTCGGCTGAAACAGTTTTCCGGGAAGTTTTTCCGAAGGTTGAAACTTTCGTCTTTGTAGGTCTCAATGCCCTGAACGAATGTGAAAAGACGGTGCTGAGGCGTCTTAGGGATGCTTCTATGGCAGAATTCTGCTGGGATTGGTCCGGTGATATGATACAGGATCCTCAGAACCGTTCCTCTTTCTTTATGGCTGAAAACATACGGCAATTTCCACCTGCTTTCAGACCGGATACGGAAGGTTTGGCGCTTCCTCATTTCAGTGTTGTCTGTGTTGCCTCTTCTGTCGGACAGGCCAAGCGTCTTCCGGACATTTTCTGCCAGATAGCCGACAGGCAGACAGGAGGGAATATTTCCAAGGTAGGTACATTCGCAAACGACGGAGCGGATTGCGCAGTGGTGCTTCCGGATGAAAGCCTTCTAAAATCCGTTCTGAACTCCATTCCGCCGGAAATCAGCGATATAAATGTGACGATGGGACTTCCGCTCAAGTCCAGCGGGCTATATGTGATGATGAACGGACTTGCAACAGTACAACTGAATGCTGTCAACAGAAAGGGACAGTGGTTGTTCTATCATAAACCGGTTTGGGATGTTTTCTCTTCAGAGATATTCCGGAAGGCGGCAGATGTCGCGACATTAGAAGTTGTGTCAAAGATACGTAAGGAGGCGCGGTATTACATCACCCGTGAGGATCTTTCCGGAACACCTCTTCTTGATGTTCTGTTCACCCCGGTTCTTAATGACTTGAAATCGAGAGACAGAGAACAGATATATGCATTTGCAGACTATCAGAAGGCTGTACTGCAGGCTGTTGCCCCTGCCTTAGCCAAGGATAAGGAGATGGCGGTGGAACTGGAATATGCCAAGGAATATTACAGAAGCGTAAATCAGGTCAGGCAGATAGGGCTTGAGGTGCTTCCTGCCACATATATCCGGCTTCTCGGACAATTACTGGGGGCAGTTTCTGTACCGTTCAAAGGGGAGCCTTTGCGTGGGTTGCAGATAATGGGGCCTCTTGAGACCAGAGCCCTTGATTTCCGCAATCTGATAATTATGTCTGCCAATGAAGGGGTATTCCCGCGTCGGAGTGTAAGTCCATCCTTTATCCCTCCGGAATTGCGCAAAGGATTCGGTCTGCCTACATACGAATATCAGGATGCAGTATGGGCATATTATTTCTATAGGATGATATCCCGTGCCGAGAATGTGTGGATGCTGACTGATTCACGCACAGAAGGCTTGAAGTCTGGAGAGGAAAGCCGCTATATAAAACAGTTGGAATATCATTTCGGAGTTCCGATGGACAGGTACGTCGTGCGATTTGACAAGATGTCTGTGGCAGAGATACCTGAGATAGTCAAGACAGATGAGGATGTCGCCAAGATAAAGGATACTGTGCTGTCAGCCACCACATTGCAGAATTATCTGGCCTGTCCGGCAAAATTCTATTACGGGACAGTGAAGGAACTTTCCGCTGAGGAAGAGGTGGCCGAGTCGCTGGATTATGGAATGTTCGGTACGGTTTATCACGAGACTATGCGTGCCATCTACACATCTCCATCTGCAATGGCAGAGGACTTTGTCTTCGATCACGAGGGATTGAACGAGAAGGCTTTGACTGACAGACTGGATCGGATCTCAAGAGATTATATAAAGCAGTGGCTGGAAAGGAAGGAGGAGATAAAGTCAAAGGTGAAAGCGCTGATTGTCGCGCAACTCAATGTAATGGAGGTGGAAGGAAGGAATCTCGTTGTGGCGGATGTAATAGTGAAATATGTTCTTAAGACATTGGAAAGAGATCTGGAACTCCTTGAGAACGAGGGTGTTGATGCGTTCGATGTCCTTGGAAGAGAGATAAAGGTGAAAGGTGTTTTCCGTGGACAGAAACTTAAGGGTTTCATAGACCGTCTGGACAGTTTCAGACAGAATCAGGCCAGAGTGGTGGATTACAAGACTGGAAAGGTTTTGGATGATGATGAGAAGATAGATGACGGTAATGCAGAGGCGATAGCAGACAAGATATTTGCCCCTGATGTCAAGGACAGGCCAAAAATAGCATTGCAGTTCTATATTTACGATATGCTGGTGGCATCACGTCCTGAGGTGCAGGGCAGGGAGTTGTATAATTGTGTCTATTCTACCTCTGCACTGTTCAAAGAGGCTCCGAGGATAGTTCCTTGTAATGAAATTTTCTGCAAGGCAGTGTCAGAAAGATTGGAGAGGCTTCTGGAAGAGATGTATGATACCTCTGTCCCTTTCAGAAGGACCGGAGATGAAAAGAATTGTCAATATTGTGATTTCAAGACTATCTGCGGGAGATGATAGAGATAATGAAAGCGTCGGCAGGTTCGGGTAAGACCTATAACCTTGCCAGGAAATATATAAGTCTTCTGTTGAAAAACAGGGACAGATATGCCTACAGGCATATTCTTGCCGTGACCTTCACCAATAAGGCCACAGATGAAATGAAGGGAAGAATATTGAAGGAACTGCACATAATGGCAACCGATCCTGCATCTTCAGGATATCGTGATCATTTTGTCCCTTCTGTTTTCGCATCTTTCGAAGAAATGCAGAAGAAGGCTGAGGAAGTTCTGTTCGATATACTTCACGACTATAGTGCATTTGCCGTCAGCACGATCGATCGTTTCTTCCAGCAGACTCTGAAAGCGTTTTCAAGGGAGATCGGTCAGTTTGCATCATATCAGGTGGAACTTGACAAGCAATCTCTCGTTTCGGAAAGTGTTGACCGGATATTGGATTCACTGACTGAAGAAGACGGAGGGCTTTTGTCCTGGCTTACGGATAATGTCCTGGAACAGATCGAGCAAGGAGGTCGGTACAGTATGGATGCCAATCTTCTCGGGATGGCTGAAAGGCTCAAGTCGCCTCAACGTCAGGAGGCATTGGAGGCTGCGGGAATGGATGGCGATGAAATGTTCCCGAAAGAGAAACTGATGGCGATCAGGAAGATATGCCGTGAGACGATTTCGCTTTTCCGCCAGCAGGTAAAAGCAGCCGCATCAGGTGCTCTGGATGTGATTGTCGGTGCCGGTGTGGATCCTGGTGCCAGTTCATATCATTTTATGTCTGAGTTGTATGGCTATTCTGAATTGTCCGATGGTGATGGTGTCCCTATGCTTTCCGACAGATTCATCAAATATGCCTCAGACAGCAGCAAGTGGTTTCCTAAGGCCAAGGCAAAGGAACTTCTTCCGAAAGTATCACCTTTCCTTGAAGCGCCTCTGGAGGATTTTGTCGCTTTATTCGGAAAGGAATATGATGTTTACAACACTGCCTGCATTCTTGACGGCCAGATCTATGGTCTGGGTGTGGCAGAAGAACTGGCCAGAACCTACAACGATCTTATGAAGGAGAAGAATGTGTTGAGTCTTGATGATTCCAACACTATTCTCAAGGGTATCATTGATGGTTCAGATGCACCTTTTGTCTATGAAAAGATAGGTGTGAGGTATGATCATTATCTTCTGGACGAATTTCAGGATACATCCCGTGTCCAGTGGCAGAATTTCAGCCCTCTTCTTAAGGAAAGTGAGTCAAAGGGAGGAGAAAATCTGATTGTCGGGGATGTCAAGCAGAGCATATACCGTTGGAGAGGATCGGACTGGAAACTGCTTCAAGAGAATGTTCCAGCAGAATTTCCGGAATATGTCGGGAAGGTACTGGATACGAATTATCGAAGTCTCTCCAGCATTGTGGATTTCAACAATTCCTTTTTCAGGTCTGCTGCCGCTGTGCTTGATCAGATGTCCGGATATGAAAGCGCAGGGCCGATGTCTGAAATCTATTTCGATGTAGCGCAGAAGGTCAGCAAGTCCGACAAGGATCCCGGAAGTGTCAGTCTTACATTCTGTCCGAAGGAACAGGAACTGCAGAAGGTACTTGAGAGCATACGTGAGGCTCAGGCAGCCGGAGCGCACCTTTCGGATATAGCGGTACTGGTAAGGAATAATGACAGTGGTGAAAAGGTTGCCGCTTGTCTTATGGAAAATGGAATTGCGGTCATAACAGATGATTCCCTTAGGGTGAAGAGTTCGGTAACTGTAAGGCGTATTGCGTCTCTTATGTCGTTGGTTGACAATCCTGATGATACCGTGAACAGTTATCTTGCAAGGACGCTTGATGTCGAGGTGCCGCGTTCCTGCAATTCGCTGATCGATATGGCTGAAAGCATATTAAGAAGTATGATTGATAGTGATCTGGAAGAGAAGTGGAAAGGTGAAGTGCTTCATATACAATCCTTTATGGATTATCTTCAGGACTATGTCAATGCCAATGGCAACTCCCTCAGAGGCTTTCTGAAGGCTTGGAATGATGCTGACCCTTCAATCAGTTCGCCATCTTCGGGAGACTGTGTCAGGATTATGACGATTCATAAATCCAAAGGTCTGGCTTTCCCATACGTCATCATACCGTTCGTCGAAAACGTTCTGCTATATAAGCCGGACAGTCATTGGTGCAGTCCGGATCTGGAAGGTACCGGACTCGCTGGAGTTGCAGACGGGGTGTATGATGTCGCATTGAACAGTAACGCTGCCAAAACGCTTTTTGCTGAAGATTACAGAAAGGAGAATTTTCTCCAGCAGGTGGATAACATCAATACATTGTATGTGGCAATGACCAGACCGGCTCTAGGTATGCATCTGATTGCCAAGACTCCTCCGGCAAAATGCATCAAGGCGGTCGAGTCGGGACAGATTCCTGAGTTCAAGGACTTCTCGCATATCCTGTATTGGTATGTCTCGACATCTTCGGAAGAAGGCATTGCCCGCACAGAGACTGATGAGACCGTGCGTTTCGATGTCGGAAGACTGGTGGAATTCAGTGGTTTCCGTATGAATAACGATCCGGGAATCTGCGATTTCCAATTCACATCAGGAAAAGAATACCCGTCGATAGCATTGAATACATCTGCTGATGATGAAAGTACCGATGTACGTGAGAGAGGTCGTCTCAAATATTCGGCGGATTCGGTGGATTTCTTCTCTGATGAAGGAGATGCCGGAATCTCTGCATCAAACAGGATCAGAGGTGTCGTGCTTCACGAAATACTGTCCCGTATGTCTGTCGCAGGCGACCTTGAGGATGCTGCCCGTGTTTCGCTGGAGGCGGGTGATGTCACTGAACAGGAATATATCTCGATACTTGATCTTTTGCGGCAAAGACTGGCGTCGGCTGTAGAACGTGGCTGGTTTAAGGATGATCCGTCAGGGGTTATGAATGAAGTCACATTGATCGATACAGATGGGGAAATGTATCGTCCCGACAGGGTGTTGGTATCGTCTGGGAAAGTGACTGTCATTGATTATAAGTTTGGAGAACATTATCGAAAATACGAACACCAACTGAGAAAATATGCGGGAATTTGGCAGCGGATGGGCTACAGGGAGGTTTCTGCCTTCCTTTGGTATGTCCACACAGATGAAGTTATGCAGATTGTCTGAGGAATATCTTTGGAGGATTTGGTGTGATAAATCAAAACAGTTTCTTATATTTGCAAGTTGAGTAATATTAGAAGATGACAGATATGGAGAATATGGAGATAGATACCTGCAAGTTACTGTATAACACTGAGAGAGTCAGGCTTTATATACCGGAGTACGGCAGGAATGTGCAGAAGATGGTAAATTACCTTAAGACCATTGAGGATAGAAATAAACGTAATGAGCAGGCCAGAGCCATCATCAAGGTTATGGAAATACTCAATCCTGCTGTCCATCTTGAAGAGGATTTCGAACACAAACTCTGGGATCATCTTTACATCATATCCGGATTCGATCTTGACATAGATGCTCCATATCCTATGCCGGCACCCGACAGTCTCAACACTCGTCCGGAACCTGTTCCGCTTAATACGAAGCCTATCAAAGCATCTCATTATGGGAGGAACATTGAAAACATCATTGAACTGATTGCAGAGAAGGAGGACGGTGAATCCAAGACTGAAATGATCCGTCAACTTGCCATCTATATGAGGCAGCAATATCTGATATGGAACAAGGATACAGTGGCCGATGAAACTATTTTCCAGGACATCGAGAAACTTTCCGATTACAGGATAAAGGTTCCGGAAGGACTGCAACTCAACAGACTGGACTCCGGATCGACATTCAGCCGACCTGGCCATAATCAGGGAAAAGGCAAGATGCAGAATATGCGATACAAAAATAACAAGATGCGCAACAAACAGCACAAATAATATGGCTAAGAGCAAGAAAGTAAACAGGAAGGAGAAGCGTAAAGGCTTCTCATTCTTTTCTGATATCGATCCGGACAAGAAATCTCTGATCCTTAAAGGTTTAGGAATCTTTGTCGGTCTTTTCACCGTGTTCACGCTTGTGGCAACGGTGTCGTACCTATTTACCTGGCAGTCGGACCAGAGTCTGATGTCCCGGCCGGATATGATGGATAAAGGTGTGGATGTGGCCAATGCAGCGGGTAAGATAGGTTATCATTGGGGACATTTTCTGGTGTGCCGTTTCCTGGGATTGGGAAGTTTTGCCTTCATCTTCCTTATGGGTGCTACAGCCTACAGACTTTTCTTCTGGAACAGAAGCATCGGCCTTCTTAAAACTGCATTTGTGACGGTCAGCGGGGCATTTCTGGCATCTATGCTTCTGGCTTTCATATCTGTACTTTTTACCTCGGATACATTTTTCGGCGGAGGACTCGGGGGTGATGCCGGTCACGGAGTGATTATGTGGCTGGAGAACCTGGTAGGAGCCATTGTTACAGGGGTTATCATAATAGTACTTGCCGTAGCCTGGCTTCTTTTTGTCAGCGGGCGTTTTGCTCATTGGTTTGCTGTGGCGGGGATGACTGAAAAGGAAGATGCTCCAGAAGTGGAGCAGGATGGTATCCTTACAGAAGATGAGGCATTTGCCGATATGGAGCAGACCGGGGCAGATGGTCTGGATGATGAGATGATTGAACAAGTGTTGACAGACGACCCTTTTTATGAGCCGGAACAGATTCTTGAGCCGGTTGACATACCTGTGGTAGAGGATACTCCGGCAGCGGATGAAACAATAAATGAAGCAGGTGAGAATTCGGCTGGCGGGATAGAAATAATCCGTAATTATCATCCGGAGGAAATGGTGACAGAAGAACTTGAACGTATCGACAACAGGGCAGAACTTGAACGCTATGAATTCCCGTCCATAGACCTTCTGGATGATTATGCTGATGGACAGCATACTGTCTCAAAAGAGGAACTCGAGATAAACAACAACAGGATCAGGGCTACTCTGATGAATTATAAGATCGAAGTGATGCAGGTCTCTGCTGTTGTCGGCCCTACTGTGACTTTATATAAGGTCGTGCCTGCCCCAGGAGTGAAGGTCTCGGCCATTGAGAATCTTCATAGGGAGATAGGAATGTCTTTAGGTGCGAAAGGAGTGCGTGTTGTGGTTCTTCCTGATTGTGTCGGTATAGAAGTCGCCAACAGAGAGCCTTCGATAGTGCCTCTGAAAAAGACCCTGAATGATGATTCGTTCCGAAATACCAAATATGAACTTCCTATAGCGATAGGATATACGATCACGAGAAAGGTCAAGACTTTCGACCTGGCATCCGCTCCACATCTTCTTGTGGCCGGTGCGACTCAGCAAGGAAAGTCTGTCGGTCTGAATGTGATAATATCTTCGCTTCTTTATGCCAAGCATCCATCGGAACTGAAGTTTGTCTTCATAGATCCTAAGATGGTGGAGTTTACGGCATATAACGAACTGATCAAGCATTATCTTGCTGTTATGCCGATGGCGGCGAGTGAAGAGGACGAAAGAGAGCACGCCATCGTGAAGGATGCCAGACAGGCAGAACTGGTGCTCAATTCTCTTTGCATTGAGATGGATGAACGCTATAAACTTCTTGCCCTGGCCGGAGTTAACAATCTGAAACTTTATAATGAAAAGTACAAGGACAGATATCTGCTTCCTACTGATGGACATAAATATCTGCCATATCTTGTTGTAGTGATCGATGAGTATGCCGATCTGACAATGGCCGGCGGAGCAGGCCCTGAGGCAAGGAAGGCGGCGAAGAACATAGAAGCGGCGATTGTACGTCTTGCTCAGAAAGGTAGGGCGGCCGGTATCCACGTGATCATTGCGACTCAGCGTCCGTCCGTCAACGTGATTACAGGCTTGATCAAGACCAACTTCCCGACGAGAATCGCTTTCAGAGTTGTTTCCAGAGTGGATTCGGCTACAATCCTCGATACTAACGGAGCGGAAAATCTCATAGGTAGGGGAGATATGCTATATTATGCCGGAGTGGAGATGGAACGAGTGCAGTGCGCACTGGTAAGTATGACTGAAATCAACAGAATCACTTCTTTCATCGGTGCCCAGACCGGCTACAGGAAATGCTATAATACTCCATATTATCTTCCTGTGCCTGAATCGCAGGACGGTGAGACCAGTGGAGGCAGCATCGATATGCAGAATATCGATCCGATGTTTGCTGATGCTGCTCGTATGGTAGTCACTACTCAGAAAGGTTCGACTTCAGACCTCCAGCGTCGTTTAGGTATGGGTTATGCAAGGGCAGGACGTGTTATGGATCAACTTGAGGGAGCGGGCATTGTAGGACCGCAGGAAGGCTCAAAACCGCGTCAGGTGCTTGTTGCTGACCTCGCTGAACTTGATGAAGTTCTCTCACATTTTATTTAGTATGAAGAATATCCTGAAATATGCTTTCCCTTGCATCCTGATGCTTGTCTCGTCTGTTACAGGGGCTCAGAATACAGAATTGCTGGAGCGTATGTATGATGATTTCTCATCAAAATTCACGACTCTGGATATCAGTTATGTTCTCGAGATGTATTCAACGGATATGGAAGGTGAAGGTGTAGTGTCTTTTCAGGATAATGCTTACCGGCTCTCGTCAGACGGTCTGGAAGTATATTGCGATGGCAAGGATATATGGATGCTGGATCATAATTCAAAAGAGGTCATTATAGAACCCTTGACAGATAATGGTACCGACTTTGTCAGGAATCCAGCCAGCCTTTTTTTAGGACTGAAAGATAATTTCAAGGTGACGGATGTATCTGAGGGCGGCTATATGCGTGAGATAGGAGTCAAGGATATAGTCTTCACGCTGGTACCAGAGGTGGAATGCGGTATAGATGAGTGTCAGATCCAAATAAAAAAGAACGGTGACTTGTATCACGGTTCTTTTCTGATGTCGGACGGGCAGATCGATATTGTCCGTGTTCTTGTACGTTCCATTACAAGATCGCCCCGAAAGGATATGGCATATTTCCGTCCGGGGCAGTCGTTTGATTCATCCTGGATCGTGACAGATCTAAGATAATATTTCCTACCAACTTCCGCCGGCACCTCCTCCTCCGAATGAGCCACCGCCGAAGCCTCCAAAACCTCCGAAACCACCTCCGAAGCCTCCTCCGAATCCTCCGCGTGAAGAGCCTCCCCATCCTCCGAAGTCGTTTCCTATAGTGATGACGGGGCCATCGAAAATATTTCTTCCACCTCTGCTTCCAGGTCCTTTGCCATTATCGTTTTTAATGGCTATTACAATGATGATCAGTAAGATGGCGCTTATGAATATTATGAAGAAAATCAGAGCGATATCGTCCTCATCCTCACTTCTTTCAACAGAAATCTCTCCGGATGCGAGTTTCATCAATATCTTGCAGGCAGCATCAACGCCTCCGAAATAATCGTTTTCCTTGAAAAAAGGTATCATTTCATTGTTTATGATCCTTTTTGCGTATGCATCCGGTATGGCACCTTCGAGTCCGTATCCTATGGCAATGAACACCTGACCGGGGGTGGAATCTTTCGGTTTGACCAGGATTACGATTCCATTGTTGAAATCTGAAGAACCGACTCCCCAATCGATACCTATCCGTGTAGCCATATCGGCAGGAGTATAGCCTTCAAGATCGGTCAGGGTAACGACTGCAATCTGATTGGATGTGGAATCGTCAAATGCTACCAGAACATTTTCAAGTCCGGCAGTCTGTTCCGATGTAAAAAGCCCGGCAAGATCGTTTACAAGCCGTGCTGGCTCTGGCCTTGACGGAAGCGCAGAAATGCTGGTGCAGGTTGCCGTTGTGATTATGGCTGCTGCAATATATCTGAGTATGGAATTCTTCATCAGGAAATCTATTTGCTGAATGAAATTTCATCCGGCTGTTCGTTGATGTCGTCGCTGCTGTATGGAAAATATGTCTTAAGTTTTTCTCCGACTGCTATTGCTGCTTCCGAGAGTCCTTCGGTGAACATACCTTCGCTGAAACGCATACGCATCATCTCGATTACGTCCTCCCAGAAATGTTCGGGAACTCGCTCGTTTATGCCTTTATCGCCTATGATGGCGAATACTTTAGTGTTGCAGGCAAGATAAATAAGGACTCCGTTACGTAATGCAGTCTTGTGCATACCCAACTTGTCGAATATTTCCTCCGCCCTTTTCAAAGGGGAGCCTTCACACTCTCCGTCGATATGTATGCGTATCTCGCCGGAGGTTCCTTTTTCTGCAATTCTGACCGCGTCCACAACAGTCTTCTGCTGGTCCGCGGTCAGGAAATCTTCTGGTCTCATCTTGCTGAATACTTAGAATTCAACCTTTGGTGCAGTCTCTGCGCCGGCTTGTGCCTCGAAATATCCCTTTTTCTCAAATCCGAATATGGAAGCGATAATGTTGTCAGGGAATTTTCTGATGAGTGTGTTATATGCTTTAGCGGCATCGTTGAACTTCATCCTTTCTGTGGCAATCCTGTTTTCTGTGCCTTCGAGTTGAGCCTGGAGTTCGCTGAATTGCTGGTTTGCCTTGAGGTCGGGATAATTCTCCTGAATGAGAAGAAGTCTTCCGAGGGCAGTAGAAAGTTCACCCTGTGCCTCATTGAACCTTGCTATAGCCTCTTCTGAAAGATCTGATGGATCAATAGTCATCTGAGTCGCTTTAGCACGAGCCTCCACTACACTTTCAAGGGTGGATGATTCGTGTTCTGCATATCCTTTTACTGTAGCAACGAGATTTGGAATGAGGTCTGCACGGCGCTGATAAACGTTCTCCACCTGCGCCCAGGCGTTCTGTACATTCTCATCCTCAGTTACCATATTGTTGTATGCTCCCTTTACCCAAAGAAAGCCGCCAAGCAGGATGACTGCTATGACAATGATTGTGATAAGTCCCTTTTTCATAATGAGTTATGTTTGATTATTCTACTTCACGTACGCATCTTACATTTGCTCCGAACGTCCTGATGTCTCCTTTGCCGACCGGAATATCAGGCTGGTCACAGATGATATAACGGTAGTATGCCATATTGTCGGAGCCATCCACTTTGTCGGATGTCCAGAATGCTGAGTATTCATTTATTCCGAAGAATGTGGCTGCTGGATATTTGCCGTCTTCATCCTTCTCTCCAAGATTGGCATATCCGGCTGGAAGTGCAGCGAGGCCGCTGCGATTGGTTATTTCACCCACAGTAGGCCAGTATTCCCACATCTTGGTACCGTTGAATGAGATGTCGGCCATAAAGTCGGCAGCGACATCCATAAGTGGCTCACCTGCCTTTGAGTTGCTTTCCGGATTGACAGAGTTGGCCAGAGCAACCCATTCTGCATCAGTAGGAAGTCTCCAACCCTCAGGACAGGCCTTCATCGCCTCCTCATAGTTGTAGAACCTACCGAATACATTGCTCATTGCTTCTGCATTGCTGTATGCTGTTCCGAACTCCGGGTTGGCTAGGTTGTTCCTCATCCAGTCGAGTCCGTTGTGAGTCGTGTAGTAATAAGCCACTCCCTCAGCAGTTATCTTAGTGTCTGTAGAGAGAATGCCGGTGCCCTGGATCGAACCGTCGAGCCCACCTTTCACCACTGTCGTGTATGAAGATTTGTATGAACTTGTGTATCCTTCTGCGAATCCATAGCAACTTATTGTGTAGGTGCCTAGGCTGTCCGGGAACTGGTATGTGAAAGAGCCGTCAGACTCCTTACCGTCAGGTGAAAGACCGTTTTCCAGCCTGGTGGTGTCGGACTTTTCCATACTTGGGCTGACTTTCCAGTAATACCCTATACCTGCATCATCAGGATGACTGATTCCTTTGGGAACCAATGTCACGACCTGCTTTGGAGATACGTATTCAGGTACTGAAAATCTCAATGCTCCATTGAGTGAAGGTGAAACCTCATTATCCTTGTCTTTGTCGCAACTTGCAGCCGCTATGACGATGGCTGTGGCTAGAATTATTGAATATAAGTTTCTAAGATGCATCTTCTATGATGAATTATTTGTTACAATCCTGCAAATATGGCCATTTTAATTTGAAAAACCGCTACCTTTGTGCAAATACTTTGCCTTAGAGCCCGATATGAGAAGAATTGTAATAACTTTTTTTTCTGTTTTTCTGTTTGCAGTGATTTTCTCCTGCACTCCCCGCAGCGGATATGTAACCGTGACAGGTTTTGCGCAGGGAGGTACATATACGGTTAAGTTCAATATGGAGGGTGTTGACCAGGAACCGGAGACTATCCGAGATTCCATCGATGCTATATTAATCGAAATAGACCGCTCTCTTTCAGGATATAACAAGAAATCGGTCCTATCCAGGTTCAATAATGGCGATATTGTCTTTCCTGACAAGTACTTCCTTGATATATATGGAGTTGCCCGTGATGTCTATGAACAGACCGCAGGAGCCGTTGATGTGGCGTCCGCGCCTCTTTTCGACATCTGGGGATTCGGTTTTGCTAATGGTTCCCTCCCTTCGGACGATGAGGTGAGAGCAAGGCTTGAGACTTGTGGGATGTCGCGTCTCAAGTCTGATGTCCGCGAGGCTGTTTCTGAAAATGGCAGTCTCAAGCCTTCCGATCTTCTGCTTGAAGATGGAGTGCTTCCGACCCTGAATTACAATGCCATCGCTCAAGGTTACAGTTGTGATGCTGTGGCACGCTATCTCTATTCGATAGGTGTGAAGGATATGCTTGTGGATATAGGGGAAATCTTCTGCGATGGAGTCAATCCTTCCGGCCGTCCCTGGACATTGGGCATAGACCGTCCGGTAGATGGAAACAATACTCCCGGAGCAGACATACAGGGTATATTTCGTGCTCCTGAAGGCCCCCACGGCATTGTGACGTCGGGTAATTACCGCAAATTCCACATACGTGACGGAAAGAAATATGCACATACCATAGATCCACGAACCGGATATCCTGTCCAGCACACTCTTCTCAGTGCGACGGTGGTTGCTCCGGATGCAACTCTGGCTGATGCATACGCCACATATTGTATGGTGATAGGTCTGGATGCATCGCAGGATTTCATCAATTCCCGTCCGGATCTGGAAGCCTGCCTTATCTATGATCAGGATGGCTCTTTCCGAACCTGGTGCTCCGAGGGCTTTGTCCTTGATACTGGAGATTCTTCTACATCGTCGAAATGACTTCCAGCGATCCGATCAGGATGGTAAGAAGAGTTTCTGTTATAGATATTACGAATGACGGACATATCCCAATACAATTAAGAGCCAGAGTCATCAGGATCATAGGTATTATGATGCCTGTAAGCGGAAGGGCAATGAGATTGGTAAGGAGAAAATGCTTGGGGAACGTACCGAAGTAGTGGAAGGCAAGCGGGGCAGTGGTGAGTTGGCAGGAAATCGACATCGCTGCTGCATTCCATATTTTGCGGACGCACTTGGTGAAAGGACGGTCTTTGTATATGTTTCCTGGCCAGAATGCCTGCAGGTGAGGCAGGATGAATGCTATGCCGGCCATTGCTGCGTATGAAAGTTGGAATCCGACCGATTTTATGGACATCGGGGACAGGGTAAGTTGGATTACCAAGGCAGATAGGAGCAGTTGAGCGGTGCTGTGGTGACGATGCGTCAGACGCGCTGCTTCAGCGAGGAAAATGAACAGAAATGCCCTGACTATGGACGGCCCGGCTCCTGTGGTTAGGGTATATAGGCCGCAGACTATGATAGTCACGAAAGACCGTGGTGCCCAGATCCTTCTATAATTGCCGGCGATTGACAGTAAATTTGTCAGTACAGCATAGATTATCCCGAGATGCAGACCTGATAATGCGAGTATGTGAGATGCGCCGCTTCTTCGGAATGCTTCCGAGACATTGTCAGGTATTGAACTTCTTTCGCCCGTTATCAGGGCTTTCGATATCGCATTGCAACGATTGTCCGAGAAAGGGATCCTGTCTATTGAATCCTGCATTCTTGACCCTAGGCCCTCTGCCATCAGAATCAGGTCGGACTTTATGGAACTTACTGCGATATGTTCTGCTGTCAATGCACAAAGGACACCTGACATAAATGCTGCTCCAGTAATCAGAATCCATACCGTCCGGGTGTTGAACGATTTTCTTTCCGGATGCATAAGTGCTGAAATGCAGACCAGCAGAATGACCGATGCGAGGAAAGAACCGGTGAAATGATGGCTGTAAATGCCGTATCCGGTATATGCAGCCAGAAGAACTCCGGCTGTGAAAGGTAACGCAAACCCTGCTGTTTCTCTCTCCACTTTCATTTCGTTCCTGTTTTTTGCGAAAGTAGCGATTATTTTTATAACTTTGCAAAGATGTGCTGTAATTTCTTAAGAAATTTCAGGACTTATGTCGGAAATCAATTAAAATCACAATAGAAATGATCATTTTAGTACTCAATTGCGGAAGTTCATCGCTTAAGTATCAACTTCTTGATATGAAGAACGATGAGGTTTATGATCTGCTCGCTAAAGGTCTTGTCGAGAGGATCGGAATGGAGACCGGCTGTCTCAAGCATCAGGCTGCCGGCAAAGAGAAACTTGTCAAGGAAATGCCTATAGAGGATCATACGGTCGGCATCAGAGCGGTTATGGATGCTCTTCTTGATAAGGAATATGGCGTTCTTACTACTCTTGAAGATATCGAGGCTGTGGGACATCGCGTAGTGCACGGTGCAGAGGAATTCGTATGCAGCCAACTCATTACAGACAAGGTGGTTGCTCAGTTGGAGAAATGCTCTGTGTTCGCCCCTCTTCACAATCCTGCCAATATCCTGGGAATCAAGGCTGTGTCTGCGGTCCTTCCTACAGTTCCGCAGGTGGGTGTGTTCGATACAGCATTCCACCAGTCGATGCCTTCATACGCCTATATGTATGCTCTTCCATACGAGTATTACGAGAAATACGGTATCCGTCGTTACGGATTCCACGGCACAAGCCACAGGTATGTCTCTGCAAAGGGAGCGAAGTTCGCCGGTCTTGATCCGGAATGTTCGAAGATCATTACCTGCCACCTTGGAAACGGCAGTTCGATAGCAGCAGTTCTTAACGGAAAGTCCATCGACACAACTATGGGCTTTACTCCGCTCGAGGGACTTATTATGGGGACAAGATGCGGAAGCATCGACCCTGAGATCGTGACCTATATTCAGGAAAAAGAAGGTCTTTCTGCAGCGGAAATAAGCAAGGTGCTCAATAAGAAGAGTGGTTTCCTTGGCCTTTCCTGTGTGTCTTCAGATGCCCGTGACCTTGATGAGGCTGCCAATGAAGGTAATCCAAAGGCAAAACTGACCCTCAAGAAACTCACATACGAAATCACTAAGTATATCGGTGCATACACCGCAGCGATGAATGGTGTCGATCTCATAGTCTTTACTGGTGGTATCGGCGAGAACAACAGCCGTCTGCGTCGCAGAGTCTGCGAGAATCTCACTTATCTCGGAGTCAAGTTTGACTATGATGCAAATGTCGTAAGAGGTGAGGATACAATCATCACTCTTCCGGATTCAAAGGTGAAGGTCGCTCTCATTACTACCAATGAGGAACTTATGATAGCCCGTGATACAATGAACATAGTACAGAACGAGGAGTAATATGCTTACATCATTCAGCCAGATTTTCGAGGAACTCCGCAACAGAGGCTCCCGCAAGAGGATGATCGCTGCCTGGGGAGTGGATGGACATACAATAGCGGCTGCTTCCAAAGCAATCGATCTTGGACTTGCCGATGTCACTCTCGTTGGTGATGAAAATATGATTGCTGAGGCCTGCAAGGTTGAAAATGTCGATATGGGTAAATTCTCTATCGTACATAATCCAGTTGAACTTCAGGCAGTTGCGCAGGCGGTTCAGATGATCCGTGAGGGTCAGGGCGACTTCTTGATGAAGGGCTTGTGCTCGACGGATAAATTTCTCAGAGCGGTCCTCAACAAGGAGACAGGTCTTCTCCCTCCAAAGGGCACCCTGACTCATTGTACCACTCTCGAGATTCCATCTTATCATAAACTTCTGTTTGTCGGTGATGTGGCTGTGATACCGGCACCGGATCTCAAGCAGAAGCAGGTGATAATGGAATGTCTTGTCAAGACAGCCAAGGCTATCGGTGTGGAGAAACCCAAGGTGGCTCTCATCGCCGCAACCGAGCAGGTTCTGGCAAGCCAGCCTGCAACCATTGATGCGGCACTTCTAGCCAAGATGGCTGACCGTGGGCAGATCAAGGGATGCATCGCTGACGGCCCGCTGGCTCTTGATGTGGCTATCGATCAGGAATCGGTTGATATAAAGGGACTGGTGAGCCCTGTGGCAGGAGATGCCGATTGTCTGTTATTCCCGAATATCGAGTCCGGTAATGTCTTTTATAAGGCTAATTCGAAATTGGTGCAGGGAGTGAAGCAGTCAGGAATTCTTGTCGGTGCGAAGGTACCTTGTGTACTGTCAAGCCGTGCTGACAGCATAGATACCAAACTCAACTCTATTGCTGTCGCAGCAATCTTTTAGGAACAGTTTCAATCTAAATGTTTTCTCGTAGAAAAATGATTCCCTCGGATATGAAAGGAAAGGTACTGATTATAAACCCTGGCTCCACTTCCACGAAAATAGGCTTCTATGAAGATGGAAAGCCGATGTTTGAGATAAATCTCACTCATTCTGCAGAAGAGATAGCAAAGTATGATTCAGTGATGGCTCAGGGGCCTATGCGTCGCGAAGCCATTGAAGGTTTTCTTTCTGAGAATGGCGTCGCTCTTGAGTCCATAGACCTGATTATGGCTCGTGGCGGTCTGATCACTCCGATTCAGGCCGGAGTCTATGAGGTGACGCAGGAGATGCGGGATGCATTGATTTCCGGCAAAGATGGTGTGCACGCCTGCAATCTGAGTGCTTTGATAGCGGATGATATGGCTAAGGATATCAACAGGTTGCGTCAGGCTAATGGTGATTCTGCTGTATGCAAGGCTTATATAGCCGACGCTCCAACATCTGATGAGATGCTTCCGGAACTTAAACTTACCGGTCATCCTGCATTTGAAAGGCGTGCCGCTTTCCATACATTGAATTCGCGTGCTATGGTGCGCCGTTACGCCCGCAGTGTCGGTAAGACCAATAAGGATGTGACAGTCATTGTTGCTCATCTTGGAGGTGGTTCTTCTGTATCTGTTCATAGACAGGGACTTGTGATAGATGTCAATGATGCTCTTGGCGGTGATGGACCGTTCAGTCCTGAACGTGCAGGTTCTGTGCCTGCATTCCCTCTTGTCGATATGTGTTTCAGCGGAATGTATTCAAAGGCGGAGATCAAAAAGATGCTGGTCGGCAAGGGTGGAGCAGTCGCTCATCTGGGCACAAATGATTTCAGGGAAGTAAGTGCACGCGCTGAAGCGGGAGATGAAGCAGCAGCTCTGTTCCTGAAGGCATTCTGCATATCTGTCGCTAAATATATCGGCTCAATGGCTGCTGTGGTAAGCGGCAAGGTGGATGCTATAGTTCTTACAGGAGGAATAGCACACAATAAGTCTATTGTGGAACAAATCACCGGTCGGGTAGGTTTCATAGCACCTGTCGAGGTATATCCGGGAGAAAACGAGATAGAATCTCTTGCAGAGAACGGATATGGCATTCTTGCAGGAGAATTTGATATAAAGTATTATCATCCTGACCGTTTCTGATAAAAAATCAGCATTAAGCGATAAAAAATGCACAATAAAAAGCCTGTTATTGGTTATTTTTGCAATAATCACTAACAGGCTTTTTTTATGAACATCAGACTATTCCGTACGGCAGCCTTGTCAATTATGTGCGCCGGCCTTCTTTCCTGTGGCTCAGATTATGAGTTTGCATATCTCTATGAGGATCTTCCTTTTGAAATGGGCAAGGTTCAACGCCCTGAAATTCCTGCCAGAGAAATCAGTATTGCCGATTATGGTGGAGTGGGTGACGGTGTCACCTTGAATACCGAAGCATTTGCCAAAGCCATAGATGTGCTTGTTGAGAACGGGGGTGGCCGTCTTGTAGTCCCTACCGGAGTATGGCTTACCGGCCCGATCACTCTGAAGGATAATATCGATCTTCATATAAGACCGGATGCTGTACTCCTGTTTTCGACCGACAGGGATCTTTATCCTATAGAGGAAACGGTTTTCGAAGGTCTTGATACAAGGCGTTGTCTGGCACCTATCAATGCTGATGGGGCTAAAAACATCGCTATCACCGGAGGCGGAACCATCGATGGCAACGGTGATTCCTGGAGGCAGGTGAAGAAGTCGAAGATCGCTCCGTCACAATGGAAGGCACTTCTCAAGAGCGGTGGCTTTACAAATGAGAAGGGTGACCTGTGGTATCCTGATTCGAGTTCTTACAGGGGTGCTGTGGTAAGCGATGCCTTCAATGTGCCTCAAGGGCTCACTACAGATGAGGAATGGAACAGCGTGAAGACATATCTGCGCCCGGTGCTCATCGGACTGAAGAATTGTGAGAATGTCCTTCTCGAGGACTGCCTTTTCCAGAATTCTCCTTGTTGGAATATTCATCCCCTTATGTGTAAGAATGTGATTATCAATAATATCACAGTACGTAACCCTTGGTACTCACAAAATGGAGATGGCCTTGATGTAGATTCTTGCGAGGATGTGCTGGTCATCAATTCCAGTTTTGATGTGGGCGATGATGCCATCTGCATCAAGTCCGGAAAGGATGAGGACGGACGTCGCAGAGGGCGACCTTGCCGCAATCTTATCGTTGACAACTGTATAGTGTTCCACGGCCACGGAGGTTTTGTGGTAGGAAGTGAAATGTCTGGTGGAGTTCAGAACATCAAAGTATCCGACTGCCGTTTTCTCGGGACTGATGTGGGACTCAGGTTCAAGAGTTGCCGCGGTCGCGGAGGCGTGGTTGAAAATATATATATCGAGGATATCGTTATGATGGATATTCCGACCGAACCTCTCCTTTTCGATCTTCATTACGGTGGAAAATCAGCGGTTGAAGCCGCTGCGGAGGGTGTTTCAGAGTTTGATGTGGAATATGTTCCGGCCGACGAGACTACACCTCAGTTCCGCGATATTTATATCAAGGATGTTGTGTGCAGCGGTGCTGCCAGAGCAATGTATTTCAATGGAATACCGGAAAAGAATATCGAGAATATCGTTGTCGAGGACTGTGAGATAGTGTCCGACAAGGGTGCGGATCTCAGATATTCTACAGGAGTTGTACTTCGGAATGTCAGCATCACTCAGGCTGAAGGACTTGGATACAGCCTTGCCAACTGCAAGAATGTGGTTATGCAGAATTGCGAGGATGCGTCGGGAACAGCAGTCAAGGAAGTGTTCCAGTATAAATCTGAAAATGTAGTCATCGAATAATATGAAAAAGTTTACAATATCGCTGGCAATAGTCCTGTCTTTGATTTCTGCTGCAGCACAGGATAAGATTGTTCTCAGGCTTATGGGTGATTCGACTATGGCAGACAAGGATCTTTCATACGAGAATCCGGAGAGAGGATGGGGGCAGAGACTCAAGTCGCACGTTGACACCAATGTGATTGTGGCAAATTATGCCCAGAACGGGCGGAGTACCAAGAGCGTGCAGACACTCGGCATCTGGGACAACGTCAAAAAGGATCTCAAGGCTGGAGAATATCTTTTCATACAGTTCGGACATAATGATTCGAAAGAATCCGACACGACACGTTATGCCGCTCCTTTCGGAGCCTATCAGGATAATATCAGACTTTTCGTCGATTATGCCCTGAGTGTAGGAGCAAAGCCTGTGCTTTTCACTCCGGTATCCAGGAGATGGTTTGATGATAAAGGCAATCTGAAAGTCGATTGTCACGGAGATTATCCAGCGGCTGTTATGCAGGTGGCTGAGGAATACGGACTTCCGCTCATCGATGCCAACAAGGTTACCCAGCAATGGCTTATGTCTCTGGGAGATGAACCATCCCGCAAATATTATATGTGGGTGGATAAAGGAACTAATCCGAGACATCCTGACGGAAAGATCGACAATACTCACACCAATGTGGCCGGGGCACGTCAGATAGTCAATCTTCTGCTTCCTGAGATTGTGAAGGTGATACCGGAACTGGCATCTCACGTAGTTGATTATGATTTTGTGGTGGCAAAGGACGGAAGCGGCGACTTTTTTACAGTTCAAGAGGCAGTCAATGCTGCTCCGGATTATTGCAAGCAGGATGAGACAACCATATATATCAAGGATGGAATATATGAGGAGAAGGTGACCGTTCCGACTAACAAGCAAAGACTTCATCTTATCGGCCAGTCTGCGGAAAACACTGTCATAACCTGGAGTGATTATGCAAAGAAGATCGGTCCTACCGGTTATGAACTTGGTACATCGGCTACATCTACAGTGTTCCTGTATGCGTCGGACTTCCTTGCCGAGAATCTTACCATCGAGAACGCATCAGGAGAAGGGAAGGATATAGCCCAGGCTTGTGCGATAACCATTGACGGTGACAGGGTTGCATTCATCAACTGCCGTTTCCTTGCCAATCAGGACACTGTATATACATACGGTAAAGGACAGCGTCAGTATTTCCGCAACTGCTGGATAGAGGGGACTACCGATTTCATTTTCGGCGCATCGACCTGCTGGTTTGAGGATTGCACGATCCTTAGCAAGAAGAACAGTTACATTACTGCGGCTTCAACACCTGAGAATGAAGATTTCGGCTATGTTTTCAATAATTGCCGTCTGATTCATAATGAGGATGCGACCAAGGTATATCTTGGACGCCCTTGGAGATCGTTTGCAAAGACTGTGTTCATCAATTGTGAACTTGGCGATCATATTCTTCCTGAGGGCTGGCATAATTGGAATAAGCCATACGCAGAAAAGACTGCTTTTTATGCTGAATACGGGAGCAAAGGACCTGGCGCTTCATCGGAAAGAGATCGCGTGAAATGGTCGCATAGTCTGAAAGATAAAGACTTGAAGAAATATACTCCTGAGAATGTCCTCAGGTGCGGCAGCGAGCAGGACAAGCACGGAAATAACGTGCCTGTCGAATGGTATTTCAAAGTCTTTTAGTAACTTTACGGATTGCAGAACCGTAAATTATGAGATTGATCCGTCACATATCAATAGCAGTTATATTATCGTTGGTTTCGGCTTTCAATGTATTGAAGGCCGAACCTCTTGAATTTATATTCGAACATTACTCGTCGGATGAAGGCCTGCCGCATAACTCCATCTGTGATATCCATCAGGACAAGAGAGGCTATCTCTGGCTGTGCACCTGGTATGGCTTGAGTCGTTATGACGGAAACGGCTTTGTCAATTACACAATGGTTCCGGGTGATTATTCCAACCTCTCCCACAACAGGATTCTTTCTGTCGATGAGGATTCCGAAGGATACCTCTGGATCAAGACATACGACTATCGTCTGTACCGTTTTGATGTGAATGCTGAAGATTTTCTTCCTGTGCCATCCGGGCTTCAGGGACTTGAGACTGTCAATGCAAAGGTCGGAGCCATTGTTTGCAGAGAATCGGGCGGGGTATTGGCTGCATTCCCTGGGGTTGGTCTGATAGATGTGAGACCGGATCTGTCATATACCCTTTATTCAGAGTCCTCCGGACATCCGATCGGTAAGGATATTACAGACTTGTATTGTGATACGGAGGGTAATGCTTATGCTGTTTCAGAGGCCGGTATCACTGCAATTCGAGGTGGAGAGGCTTCCCTTCTGGCACGCAATCCGGATGTGCTTGACTGCGCGGAACTGGATGGCCGTCTTTTCTTCATCACTCCTGAACAGATCATATCGGTGGATATGGAGACAAGGGGACAGAATATTTCGGATCTTTCACATTATGGAGCAGGTAGTGCTACGACGCTTACGGTTACGGGCGGATGTCTTTATGTAGGATTCACTGATAATGCTGTCGCATCTGTCGATCCTGTTACGTTGGAACTGGATATCAGAAGGTCGGATATGGGACGCGTCAGATATCTCTTCCCAGATCCCGAAGGCCTTTTGTGGATTGCAACCGAAAAGACAGGAATATGGGCTTACAACTCTTCTGACGACCGTTTCCGTCACTACGAGCACAGCAACAATGTTATGTCCTACTATGTCGATACGCTTGCCAGGGTTGAGACCAAAGGGGACAGGACTTGGATCAAGATGAACAATTGGGGCTTCGGATATTATGACAGATGCTGCGATGAAATAGTTCCTCTGAGTAATGTAAAGGAGCAGCCTGACTGTATGTTTATGAACGGCGTGGCTTGTTATGATATAGACAGTTCAGGGGTACTTTGGATGTCAACCGTGGGCAGGGGACTGGAAAAGGTTACTGTAATCAGTCCGAAGGTGGATGTGATAGTTCCTCCTTCTGTATCAGAGGATGTCAAGTCTTCGTCGGAGATCAGGGCTATGCTTCGAGACAGCAAGGGACGCTTGTGGCTGGCTGCGAAAAGCCGTGAACTTTTCATATATTCCCCTGATATGAAGACCTGCCGCAAGTATCCGGATGCTTCCAGCGGTGATGTGGGAGTCATATATTCCATATTTGAAGATTCTCAAGGCTATATCTGGCTTGGTACGAAAGGTGACGGACTGATCAGGATGAAGCCGCAAGGAGATGGCTGGGAATGGAAACGTTTCCATTGTGACGGGGCAAAGAGAAATTCCTTGAGTTCCGATAATATATATTCAATAACGCAGGACAAGCAGGGACATATCTGGATCGGAACATACGGCGGGGCTCTTTCTATGCTGCCATCTCCGGACAGTGATGAGTTTGTGACAGTCCGCAACAATTTCCCGGATTATCCTCAGCAGGTGGGGGATAGAGTACGCTATCTGCATTGTATGCCAGACGGCAGAATGCTTGTGGCGACTGTTAGCGGGCTTATATTGTTCGAGCCTTCCGACAGACCCGAGTTGACCGTTTTCAATCTTATTACCAAAGAACCCGGTGTCAGTACTTCTCTTGGCAACAACGATGTCATACATATATTTACGGACAGCAAGGGTAATACCTGGCTCAGTACGTTCGGTGGAGGATTGAACAGACTTTATTTCGAGAATGGCCAGCCTTGTTTTGATATCATCAGTACGGAAGATGGACTTTCAAGCAATATCGTTCTTTCTGCCATAGAGGATTCGAAAGGTACGATATGGATCGCTACGGAATCAGGCCTTTCTTCTTTTGACCCATCTACCCGTTCTGTACGCAACTACACGAAATACGACGGAGTTACTCCGACATCATTCAGTGAGGCAACCTGTGCGCAAATGGAGGATGGATCTATCTTGTTTGGAACCTATAATAATATATATTCCATTGACCCTGAAAACTTTATCGGGGGAGGACGGGATGGCCGTCTTGTTATTTCCGGCTTTAGTGTTGATGGGAAAAGAACCCCGTTCGACGGGACACTGACGGTTCCGCACGATTGCTCGTTCTTCAGGATAGATTTTGCATCATTGGATTTCAGTTCCAGCGGCAAGATGGCATTTTCTTATATGCTGGAAGGATACGACAAGAAATGGATATCCGGGGCAGGAGCGAATAGTGCCACTTATTCCAGGATTCCTCCAGGCAATTATGTTTTCAAGGTAAAGGAGACCTATCCTGATGATGAGTCGGATGTTGAGATCGTCAGCGTGGATGTACGTGTAAGACCTTCTATATGGAATACCGCACTGGCACGGGTCATATATCTTCTTTTGGGTATAGGTCTGTTTGCGATCCTTGTCAGAATTCTTGTTTCTGCCTTGAAACTTAAAAGCGATGTGAGGCTGGAGCAGGGAATCAATGAGATCAAGGCGAGATTCTTTACCAATGTTTCTCACGAACTCCGTACACCTCTGACGCTTATTCTGGGCGGTATAGAAGAGATTGCCCGAAAGACTGAGTCCGGTGACAAGAACGAATACAGCGTGAATATAGTCCGGCGTAATGCAAAGAGGATGCTGACTCTTGTAAATCAACTGCTTGACACCCGTTCCATCGCTGACGGAAGGATGCGTCTTAAGGTAAGCCATTTCGATATAGTCAAACTAGTGCAGGATGTGTATGATGACTTCCGCGATATGTCTGTGGAACGCCAGATGGAATTGCGTATTGTCAAATCCGTTGACAGTCTTATGATATGGGGAGACGCATTGAGGCTTGAAGCATTGGTATATAATCTTCTGTCCAATGCATTCAAATATACATCTGACGGTGGAAAGATCGAGGTCGGGGTGCTATGGCGCGACGGAGACAAGGAGTTCAGGATTATGGTGAAGGATAACGGTGTGGGTGTGTCCAAGGAGCATCAGACAAGGATATTCGAGCCATACGGTACCGGAGGAGTGTCTGCATTCAGAGGAATGGCCAGCAGCGGAATCGGACTTTCTTTCTGTAAGGAAATCACAGAGATGCACGGAGGAGAAATATGGGTGGAGAGCACTCTGGGAGTCGGCTCCAAGTTCTTTGTGAGACTTCCGATGGACCGGGACAGATTTACGGAGGATATTGCCCAGTTCATCGGGGCTGAAATGGAAACCGGCCCTTCAGATACTCACGGTCTGAGCAAATACAAGGTTGAACCGACATATCCTGCGGGGGCGCTGAAGGTTCTCGTCGTAGAAGACAATGCTGAACTGAAGGTATATATCTATAATATTCTCTCTGACAGATATGAGGTCCGTGACGCTTCAAATGGAAAGGAAGCATTGGATGTTATGTCTTCCGGATGGATTCCTGATATGGTGGTTACCGACTTGATGATGCCTCAGATGGATGGGATAGAATTGATAAATCATATCCGTAATGACTTTGCTACCAGTCATATACCTATTATATTGATTACGGCCAAGCACGAAGATGATACCCAGGTCAAGGCTATGAAGTACGGTGCCGACGGCTATATTGCCAAACCGTTTACAATGGAACTTCTGATTGCCCGGATCGATAATATGCTTGACAGAAGAAAGGCTCTTGTCTCCAGGATTTCAGCACACGAAGATGCTGCTGGGGAGAAAGGACGGAAATCGGGCAGGATTGACATTTCTCCGGAAGAGATTGTCATTACAGACAAGGATGAACAATTGATCAAGAAGGTGATGCAGTGGCTGGAGGATAATGTTTCCGACGCAGAAGTTACAGTAGATCAACTGGCTTCATACGTTGGAATGGGACGTACATCTATGTATAACAAGATAAAAGGTCTGACCGGAAAATCTCCTGTAGAACTCATTCAGGAATTCAGAATGGAGAAGGCTACATATTATCTCAAGAGCGGACAGTATTCCGTTTCTGAGACATCTTATAAGGTGGGATTCTCCGATCCTGGATATTTCAGCCGTAGTTTCAAAAAGCATTTCGGTATGTCTCCTGCAGATTATATGAAGCAGAACAAGACTTCCCGGAACAATAACCAAATATGATGATTGCTATGAAAAGATTGTTTTTGATGTTTCTGTCACTTTCGCTCGCTGTCGTTTCTTTGGCGCAGCAGCCCTATTCGGTAAGGATGATCCGTTCAGAAATGAAGAGGAATCCGGATGCTACCTATCTGGACGGCAGAAACGGAGAACGGAAGTGGAATTATACTACCGGCCTTGAACTCAAGTCATTCTTGGATGCTGCCCGGAGGTATGATATGCCGGAAGTGGTGCAGTATGTAAGGGATTGGGCTGATACTATGGCGACGGAAAATGGCGAGGTATATAAATATAAGAAGTCAAATTACAATGTGGATCATATCTGTCCGGCAAGAATATATTTCGATCTGCACGATATGTTCGGTGATCAGGACAAAAGGTATCGCCGTGTGACCCGTATGATACGAGAACAGATTGACAGTCAGCCACGTACGAAGTCAGGAGAGTTCTGGCACAAACAGGTGTATCCTCATCAGGTATGGCTGGACGGCTTCTATATGGCTCTTCCATTCTATGCGGAATATACAAAGAGATATGCTCCGAAAGAGCAGAGGGATTCATTGTTTGCTGATATCGTGCATCAGTTTACTGCCGGTGCTGAGAATACCTTCGATCCTGCGACAGGGCTATACCGTCACGCCTGGGATGAATCAAGGTCGATGTTCTGGTGTGATCCCGAAACAGGACTCTCCCAGCACGCCTGGGGTAGAGCCACCGGATGGTTTGCAATTGCTCTGGTGGAAGTTCTCGATTATCTGCCTAAGCAACACCCTGGCCGTCAGGCTCTTATAGATCAGTTGAATTATTTCCTTGAAGTCCTTCCGAAATGGGCGGATCCTCAGACAGGTATGTGGTATCAGGTGCTCGATTGTCCTGGGCGCGAAGGCAATTATCAGGAAGCCACCTGTTCGATAATGTTCGTATATGCATTCCTCAAGGGTCTGAGGATGGGCTATATCGATGATTCCCACCGGGATTATATACTCGGACTTTATCCGAAATTCATTGACAGATTCATACGTGAGAATGAAGACGGTACCATTTCTATGACAGACTGTTGTGCAGTCGGAGGTCTTGGCGGCAAGCAGATGAGAATGGGAGATTTTGCATATTATCTGAGCGAACCGATAATCGAGAATGACTGCAAGGGTGTGGGACCGTTCATCTGGGCTTCTCTTGAATGGGAGGCTATGCATAATATCGATTATTTTCCGGGAGTTACGGGACTGGAGGCCTTTGATGGTGCAGAAGGATGTGGCAAATATGCTCTTGGAGGCCGTGGAGGCAAGGAATATGTGATAACTTCGTTGGAGGATGACGGCTCGGAAGGGACTCTTCGATATGCTGTGGAGGCTGAAGGCCCCCGCATCATCACCTTTGCAGTGAGCGGCGACATACATCTCAAGGCTCCGCTGAATATAGAGAATCCATATATATCAATCCTGGGTCAGACTGCTCCGGGTGCAGGAATCACAATACGTGACCACAACGTTTTCATCACTGCAGACCATACCGTCATACGTTATCTCCGTTTCAGGTTGGGATCTTCGTCCGGACAGGAGGCAGATGCCCTTGGCGCCAAGAGATGCAGAAACCTCATCATCGATCATTGCTCTATGAGTTGGGCCACCGACGAGAATGCTTCATTTTATAATATAAATGATGCTACGGTGCAGTGGTGCATCATTTCCGAGGCTTTGAACGCATCCGTACATCATAAGGGCGAACACGGATACGGAGGCATCTGGGGCGGCCGCAATGTGTCTTTCCACCACAATCTCTTTGCTCACAATAAAAGCCGTAATCCACGTTTTGACCATCCTCGCATCTATAGCGGCCAGGAACTTCTTACTGGACGCGGTACCGTTGATTTCAAGAATAATGTGGTGTATAACTGGAATATAAAGGCCATATATGGAGGCGAAGAAGGCTGGTTCAATGTGGAGGACAACTATTTCCGTCCTGGACCGGCAACCAGGAATCTTGATGGAGAATGGCTTGACATCAGTACTTCTCCGACCACATCTATGACTCCCGGCAACTTCTATATCGACGACAATATATACGATGTGTCGGCAGTACGAAAAGGAGGTCTTGATGGCAGAAATCCGGACTGTGAGAAGATTGCTTCCTGGAAAGACGTATATAAGATGAAATCTGCCGAGGATCCGTTTGCGATCAAGGTCGGGCTTGATTCTGAAGATGCAGAGGATGCCTACAGATCTGTACTGAAGGGGGCAGGGGCATCGAAGAAGCGTGATGCGGTCGATAAGCGTATCGTAAAGGAAGTCCGTAGAGGCAAGGCGACGAATCACGGATCTGTCACAGGTCTTCCTGGTATTATTGATTCAGAAAACGATATAAGATAGCAACGAATATGAAATTGTATAAATCAATATCATTAGTTTTTCTTGCCATTCTGGTTGCCTGCCACCCTGATGATCCTGTAGTTCCTCAGGAGATCCAGGCTCCCACAGATGTGAAGTGTGAGAGAGCGACTCAGACTTCTCTCTTCTTCTCCTGGAATGAGGTGGACGGAGCCGATTATTATGTAACAAGACTTGAGGATGCAGACGGAGTGCTGCTCCCTGGAGGGCAGACGACCACAAAGGAGGCCTCCATCAGGTACGATGGCCTTGTTCCGGCCACTGCATACTCATTCAAGGTAAGAGTCAGATCAGGTGATCAGGATTCTCCATACTCGGCCGTATTGTCAGCAAGTACATTGGACCCGGGAGAAGAACCTGAGCCGGAACCGCTTCCTCAGCCTACGCCTAATGAATATTATGCTCAGTTCAAGATACCGGCGTACGAAGATGCTCACGGACAGGTACTTGCGTTCCCTGGAGCGGAAGGTGGAGGAATGTTCGCTACAGGTGGCCGAGGAGGTAAGGTGATACACGTAACCAATCTGAATGATTCAGGACCCGGCTCTCTTCGCGCTGCTCTGTCTGAATCTGGGGCGAGGACTATCGTATTCGATGTGGCCGGAATAATCGAATTGAATTCCACCCTGAAGATAAATAAGGGAGATGTGACCATAGCGGGACAGACTGCTCCGGGAGATGGCATCTGCCTGAAGAATTTCTCTACTCAACTGGGCTCCTCCAATGTCATCATCCGTTTCGTGCGTTTCCGTATGGGTGATGAGAAGAAGAATGAAGGAGATGCTGTCTGGGGCAGGTATTTCGACAATATCATTATTGACCATTGTTCTATGTCCTGGTGTACCGATGAATGCGCTTCATTCTATGCAAATTGCAATTTCACAATGCAATGGTGCGTAATAGCAGAGAGTCTGAGGAATTCCATACACGGAAAGGGAAAACACGGCTATGGAGGAATCTGGGGCGGAAAGGATGCATCATTCCATCATAATCTTCTTGCCCACCACGACAGCCGTAATCCGCGTATAGACCATCCGCAGATATATGGAAATTATGTCGAGACTCACAGAGGTAATGTCGATTACAGATGCAATGCTGTATATAACTGGGGCTCGAACCATACATACGGAGGAGAAAACGGATGGTTCAATATAGTGAACAACTATTACAAACCTGGTCCTGCCTCTTCTGACAGGAAGTATTTTGTCGATGCATACGGATCGTATGTCAAGGACGGAACTGTATATGCAGACAATTATGCCGAAATGTATCTGTCGGGCAATGTCAATACTGCTCACCCTGATATGGACAATAGTGTATCTTCGGTATATTGGCACAATGGCTCGTCATACGGAAATTATAACAGCCTCCTTCAGTCGGAACTTGATATTGCGGGTCCTTCCGGAGAAGCAGTTTACACCACGACGCATTCTGCAGAACTTTCTTTTCAGCAGATATGCTCATACGCCGGTGCGTCGCTTGTGCGTGATGCAGTCGATACGAGGATATGTTCAGATGCAGTGAATGGAAATGCGACATTCACAGACGGAGGCAACGGATCAAAAGGAGGCATCATCGACACTCAGACGGCAGTCGGCGGATGGCCGGAATATTCAGCCTCATCATCAGACTCTGCTCTAGCGACCGATGCCGATGGCGACGGAATGCCTGACTGGTTTGAAAAGGAATTCGGTCTTGACAAATCCGATGCATCCGACGGCAATGCTTTTACGCTTGACTCATTCAAGAGATATACTAATCTCGAAATGTATCTTCATTATCTCGTGCGTGACATTGTGGAAAAGCAGAATGCAGGGGGCGAATACAAGAAAATGTCGTGAACGGGCACGGAAAATATGCGGCCTGTCAAAAAGTACAAATAATGCGATAAAATTTCCCAACCCCCTTGCTCCATAATTGGTATTTTCGCATTATGAAAATTGTCTCCTGACTTGTCTGGGGCGCAATAATGAACGCAATATTCATAATTAACAAACTAAATACTAACCAAACAATTTCTTTTATGAAAAATCTGACATACAAGATTTCTCTGCTGATCTTGGGGCTTTTCGCAACAGTGTTTGCGTCGAATGCTCAGGAGATCAGAGGTGTCGTGTCAGACGTGAACGGTGAACCGCTGATAGGCGTATCCGTTTTCGTGGACGGCACAACGTTGGGAGTTTCTACAGGAGTTGACGGTGACTATGTCATCGATGTTCCTGATGCCAAAGGCAAGACTCTGGTATTCTCTATGATCGGTATGGCTACCAAGGAAGTGGTGATCGGCAACAGCACGACCATCGATGTAACTCTGGAAGAGGATGCAAACTTCCTGGATGAGACAGTCGTGATCGGTTATGCGACAGTGAAACGTCGCGACCTGATGGGTTCTGTAACCTCAGTGGGCAGTGATGCTCTTACACAGGTTCCGGTCGCTACTGTAGGCGAGGCTCTTACAGGTAAGATGGCCGGAGTACAGGTTACCACAACAGAGGGTGACCCGGATGCCGAGATCAAGATTCGTGTACGTGGAGGCGGTTCCATCACTCAGGATGCTTCACCTCTCTACATCGTTGACGGATTTCCTGTTGAAAGCATATCGGACATTCCTGCTTCAGATATCCAGTCCATTGACGTGCTCAAGGATGCATTCTCGACAGCAATTTACGGTTCACGTGGTGCGAACGGCGTAGTTCTCGTTACTACCAAATCAGGCGCATCTGGCAAGATATCAGTAAGTTACAATGCTTACTGGGGTCAGAAGACTATGGCAAATGCAGATGCTATCGAGACCGGATCTCCATACGATTTCGTCCAGAATCAGTATGAACTTGCTGTGCTCAGAGACAGGGTAGATGATGATTTCATCAAAGTATTCGGCGTTTTCGAAGATATTGACCTTTATAAGAATGTCGAGAAGAACGACTGGGTAAAAAAGGTATTCGGAAATGTCGGAACAACCTTCAATCAGAACATTTCAGTTTCCGGTTCTACAGACAAGGTGAAATGGACTGCAAGTTATGCTCACGTTGGTGACAAGGCCATTATGATCGGCTCTGACTATAAGCGTGACAACCTTAACTTCAAGACTCAGTACAAGCCAATCAAGCAGATAACAGTTGATATCAATGCAAGGTATTCGCGCACTGAGGTTTTGGGTGCAGGTGCGAACTCTATGAACGACGGAGGATCGACTTCAAGCAACGGACGACTCAAGCACGCAGTTCAATATACACCGTTCCCTATAACAGGTGTCGCTACAGATTCGGACCTCGCTGAGGACTATGGCGACAATGCTCCGCCTCTTAAGTCTGTTACAGACAATGATAACAAGAGGATCCGTAAGAACTGGACTCTCAACGGTGCTGTGACCTGGCATATCATCAAGAATCTCAACCTTAAAGTGGAAGGTGGTATCGATGACTATTCACAGGAAGACAATCGTTTCTACGGTCTGACGACTTATTATGTGGGTAACTCCGCTACCATCAAGGGCCAGCCGGCAACCCAGTACAAGAATGCGTTCCGTACAAAGTACCGCACAACAAACACTCTCAATTACAATTTTGCAGAGGTGTTCAACAATGACAATCACAAACTCGACCTTCTTGTAGGTCAGGAGTATATCCTTACCAAGTCCAATACCCTTTCTTCAACTATCGAGGGATTCCCTGAATTCTTTGATTCGCAGATGGCGTGGAACTTTATGGCATCGGGTACTCCTGTAGCATCCAATAATTTCTATAATCCGGATGGCCAGTTGCTTTCATTCTTCGGAAGAGCAAACTATGAGTTCGGAGGCAGATATGCAATCTCTGCTACAGTCCGTGCCGATGGCTCTTCAAAGTTTGAGAAGGGTAATCAGTGGGGAGTATTCCCTTCAGCAGCAGCATCCTGGACCATTTCCAACGAGCCTTGGATGCAGAATGCTTCTTCTTGGCTTGACAACCTCAAACTCCGTTACAGTTACGGTACTGCAGGTAACAACAACATCCCTTCAAACGTTTCTTCACTTCTTTTCCAGGCGAACAATACCCAGTGGATCTCTATGGGTAACACCTGGTGGGGAACGACTTCCGTTGGAGGCAAGTCAATTATGCCGAACCCTGACCTTACCTGGGAAACCACTATATCTCATAATATAGGTCTCGATTACTCATTCCTCAGAAGCCGTATCAACGGATCCTTCGAGGTTTATCACAATACTACCAATGACCTTCTCATCCAGTTCCCTGTAGCGGGTTCAGGATATGACTATCAGTACCGCAATCTTGGATCTGTTCAGAACCGTGGTTTCGAGGCTTCAGTGAACTTCGTTATTTTTGAGAAGAAGAATTTCGGCCTCACAGTCGGTGGCAATATCAGTATCAACGAGAACAAGGTTACAAGTCTTGGAGGTCTTGAAAAGATCGAGGCTACTTCAGAGTGGGCATCTACTGAGATCGGTCCTGACTATGTTGTGACTGTAGGCCGTCCTCTTGGTGATATGTATGGATATGAGTCTGACGGACGTTACTCTGTTGACGAATTCACATACGATGGTTCTGCTTGGGTAGCAAACGAGGGTACAATCGATGCATCGGATGTGCTTGGAAAGGAATTCTTCCGTCCAGGTGCTATGAAACTCAAGGATATGAACGGTGATGGTAAGATTACTGTCGATGACAAGACAATCATTGGAAATGCCCAGCCTCTCGGCATCGGAGGTTTCAACCTTTCTGGTTATCTCTACGGATTCGACTTCTCTGCTAACTTCAACTACGTGTTCGGCAACAATATCTACAATGCCAACAAGATCGAGTTCAGCCACTCACGTAAGTACTCCAACCGTAACCTCCTGACTTCTGTCAATGTAGAGAACCGTTGGACCAACATAGATTGGGCTACAGGTGAAGAAATCACTGATCCTGACCGTCTTGTAGAGGTCAATGCCGGTACCACAATGTGGAACCCAGGTGTAAATAAGGCTATCTTCTCTGATTGGGCTGTTGAGGACGGTTCATTCCTCCGCCTTCAGTCTGCAACCATCGGATATACACTTCCTCAGAAGTGGACTATGAAGATAAAGATGCAGAAGTTACGCGTTTACGTTACAGGTACCAACCTCTTCTGCCTCACCAATTATTCAGGTTACGACCCAGAAGTTGACACAAGACGTAAGACTCCTCTTACTCCAGGTGTTGACTGCTCGGCTTATCCAAAGAGCAGGGGTTATGTAGTCGGTGTCAATATTACTTTCTAAAACAGCACAGATATGAAACTGATCAATAAAATATTAATTGGTGTAGGAATGCTTGCGGCTGCGTCTCTGACTTCTTGTACCGAGGATGGCCTCAAGACACCGACCCAGTCATCATTCGATGAGTCGGTTGTGTTCTCCAACTACACTCTTGCAGAATACAATGTATTCGGAATCTACGAGGTGTTCGGTCATACGAACTGCCATCGTGGACGCTACCTTCCTTGGTATGGTTTCAATACCGATATCGAACTTTACAACAATACTACTGCAGACGAGAAGTCAAGCATTGCAAGATATTCCATCACTCCGACCAATGGCCAACTTAACCTGGCAAACGGTCCTTACAATGAACTGATGGGTGGTATCGAGAGAGCAAATCTTGCCATCAGAGGTATCCGTCAGTACGGTAATCCAGAGGCAAATGCCGATATGGCAGAACTTCTCGGTGAGGCTCTCACTGCACGTGCACTTCTTTATACCGAACTTCTTAAGGCATACGGTGAGGTTCCTGCACGTTTCGCTCCTATCGATGCAGAGACAATCTACATCAACAAATCGGATAAGGACGTGATCTACAAGCAACTTCTTGCAGATCTTGAAGAGGCTTTCAATTATATGAAATGGCCTCTTCAGAGCGCAGCAACTGCTACCACAGACCGTCCTAGCCTTGCATTTGCAAAGGGTCTCTATGCACGACTTGCACTCGCTGCTTCAGGCTATTCGCTTCGTCCTGACGAAGGTACTGTCGGAACAGGCAATATCGGTTCTGTAAGACTTTCCAACGATCCTGAACTCCAGAAGGAGGTACTTTATCCAAAGGCTCTCGCAGCCCTCAAGGATGTAATTGCCAATGCAGGTCTCTCTCTTATGGACTATACACAGTTGTGGAAGGAATTCAATAATATGGATATCGCTGCTGGCAAGGAAGTAATCTATGTTATTCCTTCTTCAGATACACGCGGTCGTTGGAACTATACTTTCGCAATCAGGACAGATGGTAATCCAGACTGGTCACAGGGTCCTACTTCAAACCGTGGAGGAACTGCAGGCCCTGTTCCTACCCTCTATTGGAAATATGAGGATGAAGATGTACGTCGTGACCTCAGTTGCGTGAACTGGAAGTGGGTTCTCGGCAAAGAAGGAAAGAATATTCCTGCTCTTGCCGGTCCGAATGATTGGTATTTCGGTAAATTCCGTCTTGAGTGGCAGACCAAGTCTCCATATAACGGAGGTAATGACGATGGTATCAAGCCTATATATATGAGGTATTCGGACATTCTCCTTATGGCTGCCGAGATCGCTAACGATCCAGCCTGCGGCGGAAGAGATGAGTCGTTTGCAAAGCAGTGTCTCCTCCAGGTGCGTCAGAGAGCATATAAGGGCAATGAAGGACTTGCATCGTCATACGTTAACGGACTCAGCGGTCAGGATGCAATCTTCAATGCTATTGTAAATGAGCGTGCTCTTGAATTCGTCGGTGAGATGCTCCGCAAGCAGGATCTTATCCGTTGGAATCTTCTCAAGACAAAGATTGATGAATCAAAGGCAGAACTCAAGGCTTGGATGGACAACATCGGTACACAGTTCGGTCCTGCAGTATGGTACAGATATGCTGCAGACGGCTCTATCGAGACATACGGCTACAATGAGCTTGCAACTACAGACGCTGCACCGGAAGGAGAAGGTTGGGAGTGCTACACCAATTCAGATGGTAAAGTTGTAACTTACTTCAAGTTTACCAGCGAGGAAACCGGTACATACAGCGAGTCTGCTCAGGAGAAACTTGATTCTTTCTATGACATTGACCCTGATACCAGACAGTGGTGGCCTATTCCTGAGGCAACTCTTGTGAACAGCCAGGGAACACTCTTCAATGACTACGGATTTTAATATATGACCACTATGAAAAGAATATTTTCAATCATTATAGCGGGGTTGTCACTCATTGCAGCCGGCTCAGTCTTCACTGGCTGTGCGGAAGAAATGGTGGACATCAATGACGAGGTTGCTCTCGGAAGGTGCCTGACCCCTACCGAACTTTCTGCCAAGATTGTCAACGGAGAGTTCATCGAGTTCTCCTGGACCAAGTCCAAGGGTGCTACTGAGTTCGTTCTCGAACTGTATTCAGACGAGCAGATGACTGCTCTCGAGGAAAGCATTGTCATTCCTGCAGAGGAAATTCCATATACTGCAGATCTTGAGGCTGATATGACTTACTATGCACGTGTCAAGGGTGTAAATGGAGACGGTGCAATTGCTGATTCGCACTGGGCTATGTATGACCGTCCTCTTCAGACATACGCAATCAAGTCATCACTCAATCCTGAACTTGTTGACAGATCATCATCATCCATCACCATCAAGTGGACAAAAGACCCTGAAGTAGACCATATCCGCATTACTCCTGCCCTCAACGCTGAAGAAGAGTACACCCGCTTTGACGTTGACGCTGCTGCTGTAGAGGCTGCACAGGTTGAGGTTACAGGTCTTAACCCGTCAGTAAAGTATACGCTTGCTGTTCATTTCAAGAGCGCAGACCGCGGCCAGATTACAGGATGGACTCAGCCTGATCTTGAAGGTGTAACTCGAGTTGAGTCGGCTGAAGCTTTTGCTGCGGCACTTGCAGACGGTCAGTCAAGATTTGTTTTCCCATATAATGATGGTATCAGATATGAGTTAGGCGAGTTGCAGATCAATCACTCTCTTGAACTGTATGGCGAGACATCCAAGGATGGAAAATTCCCGAATGTCCTGGTCAGCATCAAATTCAAGAATGGCGGTACAGCAGACGCGAAGTTCCATTTTGAGCAATTGCATCTTGATGGTTCAGCCGGTCAGGTATATGGCGAAAGAAGCAATATCATTGATATATCTGAGGCTGTTGTTACCAATAAGATTGAATCCTTTACAGTACTCAACTGCGAAGTAAGCAATTATACGAAGAATGTATACTATGACAATAAGGGTGTCACCCTCGGTTCGCTTGTACTTAGAGAATCAATCTTTACTAATATTGGATCTGCGTCACAGGACTTCGCTTCATTCAGAGCAGATGCTACAGCATGTAACAGCATTCTGATCGAGAATAACACGATTATAAACAATCACCGTGATATCTTGAGAATAGATAAGTGCGCTGTTCCTTCAATCATCTTCAGGAACAACACCGTTGTAACTAATGGTAAGCTTACAGATGGCGGTCTCTTCATCGTCCAGAAGGATGTTACAGTGTTTGAAATGACATCTAATCTGTTCCTTGATGTGTATAAAGCTGAGAAAGGCCTTATTCTCGATGCAAAATGCAAGGCTCCAACTCTCGTAGCCAATAACTTCTTCTATAATTCCGATACAGAAGCTGATCCGCTGGGAACTTCCAAAGAGTTGCTTCTTGCAAATGGTGGAGCTGTTCTGGAATCATCTCCATGTAAGGATTATATTGGAGGAGTATGCAATGTCATAGACGAGACCGTGCTCGCTGCTAAGGCCGGTGACCCAAGATGGCTTGTGCCATATGTTGAAGTACCGGAAGACCTTACTCAGACTGTGACGTCTACTATCACAACGTGGGATCTTAATGATGCAACTGTTTTCCGTGGCAAGGCTGACAAGGATATGGTGCGTGGAAACATCCGTTTCTATGTGACTGACACTCCGTTCAACCTTGGTGGTGGTGTGATTGAGTTTACAGGCAAGTCTACTGTAGGTGATGCAGGTGTTCCTACTGATGCTGGTATGGGTATCAAGGTTAATGAACCAGGTTCTATCGTGGTATCAACTGCTGCTTCAGAGCTCGCTGGCGACCACTCGCATCTTACAGTAAGCCTTAATGGTGAGGTTTCTGCTTCTGTTCCAGTTGGCGCCGAGTATCAGAAGGTTACTTTCCCTAACATCACTGAGGAATCTACTATTTACATCACAGCATGTGATCCTATAGCAATAACATTCCTCCAGTGGACTTCCGATATCGAGGTTATCAATACCGTACTTGCAACTCCTGTTGTAAAGATCGACAAGACTACTGTGAATGAGCGTGCAGAAGAAACAATCACCCTCACTTGGGATCCTGTTGACTATGCTGCTTCATATAATGTTACAGTTGACGGCAAGACCAAGAATGTTGCAGAGACAACTTATTCATTCGATACTTCAACTTACGCCGTTGAGGATGAAGGCGGTGATTTCGCAATCCAGGTGACTTCTGTCCCTGCTGACGACGATTATATCCGTTCAGAGTCTGCTCCGGCAGAACTTTCATTCCACGTGAATAATGTTCCTGATGAGCCAGGTATCAAGATCGTGAGATATGATCTTAAGTTCCCTGAAGCGCCAAATGCAGAAGAGAAGTACGTATGCGAGAATAATGATGGCTTCTTCGTTCAGACTACCGGCGGTTGGGCAATTGATGCGAACAGCCAGAAGTTTGCAGTTGTCGGCACTGCAGAGTATGATCAGTATTCGACCCGTCTCAAGGGTTCGAAGACATCAGACTCCAAGACTATGACCATTACTGTTCCTAATGACGGTGTGCTTTACATTGCAGCCCGTTCAGCAAATTCATCTGCAACCGACCGTACTATGGCTCTGATGCAGAATGGTGCCGAGATTCTCGCTCCTACAGTAATCAAGGATGAGGATAAATTTACCGCAGGTGATGCTTCTGCGTTCCCTTATACAGTAGTAAACGTGAAGGCCGGTGAAATTCAGGTTGTTCTCAACAGCGGTATCAACTTCTATGGTATCAGATACGATGCTACAGAAGGTTCTGCAGCCGAGAAGGTTGACAAGGTATGGGATTTCTCTGCAACAGAGTGGGTAGAGGCAATGAATAATTGTGTTGCAGCAAACACTAACAGCGAGACAATTGATATTGAAGTCAATGGCTTGAAAGTGGTATCAGGAGGAAAGTCGTTCAAATGGAACAAGTCAGGAGATGTGTATTACTGGCAGCCAGGAGGAAAGAGCGATGGAACACACCGCTATTTCGAATTTACTACTGATGTAGCAGGTAAGTTGGCTGTATTTGCTTCAAATACCGGTGATAACGAGGATCTTACACGTATGGTGACTGTCAAGGTCGGTGACGGAGAACCTGAATCCCTTCCAGGTGGATATGCTTCAGGAAATGGTCCTGTACAGGTTGATTTCAATGTAGGAGCCGGTACGGTCAGGATCTATCCTACAGGTAACGGACTCCGTTTCTACAAGATCGAGTTCCACTCTCTCTAAGAGAATACCATAACCTACATTATAATCATTTCGGGGTGGTCGTCGTCGGACGGCCACCCCGTTTCATTATGTTGTTATGCTATTCGAAAAGATTCCGCTTGGGAAGTTTGTCTCCGTAAAGTTCCCGGCATTGCTTGAACAGGGCATCTGTGTAACGTGCCTGACCCGGACCGCGCCAGGTACTGGTGTTGGTGATCATTATCCAGCATTCCCCGTCAGGGAAATATTTTACGAGGGCTGTTGTGCCTGAAAGGGTGCCGGTACGGCTCCATCCTTTTGCAGGATCTGTGTCATTCCATCCGAGCGAATATGTTTCCTTATCAAAATATTCTGTCATTTGAGCCACCGCGTCAGCGGATATGATATCCTCAACTTCAGGACGGCCGTCGATGGAAGCGACCAGACGTGCAATCTCGGCAGGGGAGCCGCACCAGGCTCCTGCTCCGGACAGAAGAGGTATGTTGTTCCCTCCATAGCAGCGCTCCACCATTATACCGCTTCCGTTATATTCCTCGACGAATTTGCCGTCTCCCTCGTGTGTGTAATATCTGACCTCATTCTCACGACGGTCGCGGTAATATGAGCCTGCAATATGCATATCATAACAACCTGCAGGTCGGAGTACCTCCTCACGGATAAATTCCTCGTATGGTCTTCCCGACACCTTCTCAATGATCTCTGACAGAAGGAGATAGCCGAAATTGGAGTATCTTTCCCATTCTCCCGGCATAAACCTTAATCTATGCTTGAGCACAAGTCTGTAGAAATCCTCTTTCACAGGGGGATGCTTCAACTGCATCTGATTCCTTACGTCGTTCGATGAAAAGAGCGGGTCGCGATAGAAGCCTCCCTGATGCCTCAGAAGGTGTTCTATCGTGATTTTATGGTAGTTCCTGTCTTTTATGACAGAATTGAACAGCGTGTCATTCAGAATGCCGGATGGACCGAATACAGTGTCCTTGATGCTGAGGGAATCCCTGTCCTGCAGTACCATTATGCCTACAGCCGTGATAAGTTTGGATACAGAAGCCATTCTGAGTATATGTGAAGGCTCCATTGCTACCTGTTCATTCTCATCAGCCCATCCGTAACCTTTGGCATAAAGAAGGGAATCATTACGCATAATGGCCAAGGAGGCTCCTTTCATCTGCCACTGCCTCATATATGACCTCACTTTCCTGTCGATACCCTCTGTCTCAGGCATATCTGACAAAGCATTGGTGAGGCTGTCATTCAGATGTATCCTTGGCTTCAGCGACAAAGGCTCAGGCCTTGGTATTGGTTTGTGGATAATCACAAAGGCTGTCGCTAACGCGGCAGCCATAAGTGCTGATGATATGATTGCAAGTGTCTTTTTCTTCATTTGTCCAGGGGTTATATTTTACCTGATTTACGGGCGAAATCTATTATGAAGTCTGCCGTCTCTTCGATGCCGAGGATGCTGGAGTCGATGCATAGGTCGTATGTCGAAGCCACGCCCCAGTCCCCGAATGTGTAGTAATTGTAATATTCGGCTCTTGCCTTGTCTCTCTTTTCGACCATTTCAGCGGCTTTCTCCAGGCTTATGCCCATACGTTCTGCCACTCGTGCGGCTCTGATTTCGGCTGGTGATGTAAGGAATACGTCCAGAACACCCTCAATATCCCTGAGTATATAGTCAGAGCATCTCCCGACAATGATTGCGGAGCCTTGAGAGGCTATCTTCCGGATGGTCTCGCACTGCATCTTGAACAGACCCTTGTCGCTCATATAGTTTTCTGTGTCGGTATTCATATTACCGGCAAAGATCGAGGACAGAGAAAAGAATCTTCTCTTTTCGTCACTTTGTACGAAAAGTTCCGCACTGAATCCGCTGTCCTGGGCGGCTTTCAATATGAGTTCGTGGTCATATACCGGAATCCCGAGTTTCTTTCCCAATGCATCTGCGACACATTTACCCCCGCTGCCGAACTGACGGCCTATAGTGATGATGATCTTCTTGTCCATAGATCTGTTTTTATAACTGGCTGCCGAGAATGGCCGGATCGTCACCGTCCTTCAGCAGACTGAATTTCTTGAAAAGCCGTCCCAACATAAATATGGTCAGGAGTGTGGCGAGGCCATCCGAAATCGGGAAACTTACCCATACCCCGTCTGCTCCAAGCCACGTCGGCAGCGCGTAAAGCAGAGGCAGAAGGAAAAGAATCTGCCTTGAAAGAGAAAGGATTACGGACTTCTTCACCATACCGAGGCTCTGGAAAAAGTTTGTCGCAATCATCTGGAAACCGACGATCGGGAATATTACGGTCATAATTCTCAATGCTCTTGCTGACAGATCCATAAGTTCCTGATCGCGAGTGAAGATGCCGACTGCTGCTTCAGGGAAGAACATTCCGCAAATAAAGCAGAGAGTGGTCATAACCATCGCCAGTTTCGCCGTTTTCCAGAACACTTCCTTGACTCTTGAGTATTTTCTGGCTCCATAATTATATCCCGCTATAGGCTGCATTCCCTGGTTCAGACCCATACAGATCATCATAAACATAAATACGAACCGGTTGCATATTCCATACGCTCCGATACCGAGGTCTCCGCTGTATTCGCGGAGTTGCTGATTGATGAATAGTGTGACCAGGCAAGCCGCGGAGTTCATAAGGAAAGGTCCCATACCGATAGCCATAGAATCCTTTGCCACCCTCAGGTCGAGCCTGAGGATACCTTTCTCAAAGTGGAACGGACGGCTTCTGTCATTGAAATGGTGCATAACCACAATCATTGCTATCGTCTGGGCTATGACTGTTGCCCAGGCTGCTCCGGCAATGCCCATATCCAATCCAAAGATAAAGATCGGGTCGAGTATTGCATTGAACACGACTGTGAATATCGTCAGTCCCATAGCCTTCTTCGGATTGCCGGATGATCTCATTGCGGCATTCAATCCAAAATATAGATGGGTGATGACATTGCCGATGAGGATTATCGTCATATACTCCTTCGCGTATGGCAGAGTATTCTCACTTGCCCCGAAAAAGTAGAGGATAGGGTCGATGAAGAGAAGGGCGACAGCCATAAAAATGACACCGATGATGATGTTCAGGCTGACGACATTGCCCAGAACCTTGTTGGCTGCCTTGTAGTTTTTCTGTCCGAGCAGAACCGAAAGCATAGTCGCTGCTCCGGCTCCGACAAGGGTTCCGAATGCAGTCGAAAGGTTCATCAGGGGGAATGTCACGGCAAGACCGGAAATGGCAAGTGGACCCACACCTTGTCCGATGAAGATGCTGTCCACCATATTATATAGCGAAGATGCAGTCTGCGCTATGATTGCCGGCAGTGCGTACTGTTTGAGAAGCCTGCCTATCTTTTCCGTTCCGAGTTCTAAAGGTACTGCTGATCTTTCTGACATCCTAATCCTCCGGCTCTTCTACAATCTCGATTTCAAAAACAAGAGGTGAATACGCCGGAATGGTCGAGCCGCTTCCGTTGTATGAATATCCGAGTGGAGAGTAGAATACTCCTATGCCTTTCTCGAAAGCACGCATCTGCCAGAGTGTCAGAGCGAAGCCGTTGATCACTGAAGAACCGCCGGTTCCCATTGTGATCTCGCTGTATTTTTCACCCCATTTGATCTTTACAGGCTCGTATGCCTTGGAAGACGAGAAAATATCATAATCCTTGGCTGTCTTTTCGTCGGTCGTGTCAAAAACCTGTCCGCTCAGAAGACGTCCTGTGTAGTTGATGTAGATTGTGGTGTCTTTCGGGAATGAAGCCGTATCCGTTGGAGCCTTGATCTGCTTATAATAGCATCCATAATGTCCTTTCAGGGAGTCAGCCTGAGACATATTACCGAAAATATCTTTGTTTTGAGTGAAATACTGTCCGATTTCCTCGATTTCGAACTTCGAGATATTGTCGGTGACATCTGTTACGGTTATGTCATATATGCAGTTGCTGCCGCTGGACGAGTTTTCGAGGTACTCTTCCGGAGTATCGTAGGTGTTATATGTCATCAGCCAGCCGGGAATGATCACTTTCTTTCTTCCACCGGCCTTCATACCCATCAGCACATCTCTAAGACCAGCCTGAATGGTACTCTCGAATGTAGTGAGAACCTTAGGGCCATAATATGAAGATGGAGCGTATTCTCCGAGTTGCTTTGCAGTCTCTTCGTCTGTGTATGATGTGATGTTTCCTTCGAGATCTGTGACTGTATATCTTGTGTAAACGTAGTTGTCCTTCTTCACTTCGCTACCGTTACCTTCCTCTTCCTCGAGTATGTATATGCCTGAACCAGAAGGTACTGCACCAGGATAGTTCACTTCCATCCAAGCGTTGAAATATCTTTCGTTGGCTTCATTCGGGCCTGATTTGACAGCCTTGGCACAGCAAACTGCTGAAAGAGTCAAGGCGAGATAGGCCACGGTCTTTAAAATCTTCTTCATTATATCCAGTATGGTTTGAATCGGCAAAGATAATAAAAAATGTCATATCGTCTATTCGTTGGATACGCTAACTACCCATATCTTGAACGCCAGCGCCGAATTTGCAGGAATTATGCCAAACGTGTTGTTCCCGAAGCCATATTTGCCACTGAAAAGGATTTCGCACTCTTCGCCTGGTTTCACTCCAAGCAGTCCGTTCCTGACTCCTTCCAACAGTCTTGCATCCTTCATATTCATTTCAAGGATGCTGTAGTCCGGGTCGGTAAGGTTCCAGTTTGCAGATTGAGCGGTTTCTTCGTGGTTGGTTGCAAACAGACCGGAGGCTGATATGCTTCCGCTGAAAGTGTAACCTGCATAATAGAATGCTACGGAACCGTCCTCCTTCAATTCTTCTCCCTCTCCCTGCACGCGTGTCAGTCTTGAAGAACCATTGTTCTGGGTTACGGTCATTCCTTCCTGGAGGTTGCTGTTAATGTATTTGTCTATGCTGTCATCCTGCTTGTTGTATGCGAGGTTGAGTTTCTCCTTGACGCACGACCCCGATATCGCTATGCATAGCACAAATGCCAGTATTGTTCTTAATCTATTCATTTTCTCCGTTTAAATATATGTGTGTGTGCTTTTCAATATATTCAGCCGCAGCCTCGATGCCCGGTAAATCTTCCGGTATGTTCAGGCGCCCTCCTGCAGCGTTTTCGTGTCCGCCTCCGTTGAAGAACAATCTGGCACATCCGTTTGCCGATGTCCCTTTCTTCGATCGTATCGAGACCCTGATCTTCCCGTCATCTTCCTTGGCCAGTATGCTCATCCTCACTCCCGCTATAGAAAGCGGTATGTTGACAAATCCTTCAGTATCTCCTTCTTCCACAGAGTATTCCTTCTGGGTCTTTCTGTCCAGCACTATGTATGCCACACCATCTTCCGTAATGGTGAGGAGGTCTTTCAGGATATGTCCCATAAGCCGTATCCTGTTTTCTCCATATTGGTTGTAGATATGCAGAAGTATTCTGTCACGGTCAACTCCGGCTCCGAGAAGAGAAGATGCCATCAGAAGGGTAGAAGGATATGTGGAATTCCCGAAATTGTTGGTGTCTGTGGTCATACCAGTCATAAGTGCCGTAGCGGATTCGGCCGGCAGTCTTTCTGCGTCCTGGGATATTATGCTTGTGTGCATAAGTATCTGGTACAGAAGTTCTGACGCGGAAGATATGTCTGTCTCTGAAAATGAGAGGTCGAAAGAGGCCCGGTCAGGGTTGAGGTGGTGGTCGATGAGTATTTTGGACGCTTTGGATGCGGAAAGAACCGGCTCCAGCCTGTCCGTACGGTGGAAGGCATTGAAATCGACACAGAATATGAGGTCGCTGTCGTTCAGGAGAACCTCTGCTTCCACAGATCTTTCTTTATGGACTATTATGTCGTTTTCGGGTATGCTGCAAGTGAGAAAACCCAGATATGACGGATATCTGTCGTTCAGGATGATTCTGACGCTGTCTTTGCCGCAGAAAGTGAGATAATGGTATAGCGCAACGCTGCTTCCAATGGCGTCTCCATCCGGCTTCTGATGTGTGACGATGGATATTTTCCTCGCCTCGGAAATCATTTTCTCCAGTGTCTGGACATTGCCTGAGTTTATATCCTTCATATTCTTTCTCTTTGTTTTTCCGTTGCAAAATTACAAATTATATTGCATTTCATAAATCATTTTTCTAACTTTGTCCGTTGTTTTGGAATGAAAAATAAAAACACTAAAAATAATGGGTTCAATTATTAAAAAGGTATTTACCTATTTGCTTCTCCCAGCGGCTATCGTGGGACTGACTTATCTTCTCGTACAGAGCATTATGGAGCCTGTAAAGTTCAACAAGCACAAGGACTATCGTACTGAAATCGCAGTTCAGCGTCTCAAGGACATCCGTGATCTTCAGGTGGCTTTCAAGAATGTCAATGCTCGTTATTCTTCAACAATCGATTCTCTTATCCAGTTCTATAACGAAGGTAAGATGAATATCACCCTTCAGGTCGGATCTAAGGACGACTCCCTTGCAATGGCTCATACAGACCAGATCAAGAAGAGATTCCGTGGCCTTAAGGCTGACAAACTCAACGAGAAACTTTATGAACTCTATCTTGCAGGCGAGCAGAACCTCGTGTTTGCAGTAAATAGTGAGATTGCGGTGAAGGATACTCTCTTCAATGACCGTCCTAATTTCATCGTAGATTCACTCGCATTCATTCCATTCAGCGGTGACTCGATCATTATGGAGTCAACCATCAAGAAGGTATCAGGTGTGAACGTTCCTCTTTTTGAGGCTTCAATGCCTTACAAGAGCCTTCTCAAGGGTCTCGACAACCAACTCCGCATCAATCTTGATGCAGAACAGGAAGACAAGGGACGTTACAAGGGACTTCAGGTCGGCAGCATCACTGCACCTAACAACAATGCCGGAAACTGGGAGTAATTACCTTATGCAAAATATGAAAGATAGGATATCCATTCAAGTCGGCTTGAGTGGATATTCTTTTAAGATACAGTCCGACAATGAATTGCGCTCCTCCGGATGGATGAGTGCAGACCGTGTATTTACCAGTCCTGAACTTCAGAGGCGTTATGAAGAAGTGGAACTCTCGCTGTTTACTCCGAAAGTCGCTCTCATTCCTTCGCATTTCCACCATCCGCTTCATTCCAGGACAATGCTTGAAGATGTAGTGCATCTCTCTGAATCCGATCCGGTGGAATCAGTACCCGTTCCGGAATTTGCTGCGGTTCTCATATATTCCAATGCAATAGGGGAGAGTCTTTCCAAAGTAATTTCCGATACGGTGCTCCGGACTGACGGGAGTAAGGTAAAGCCGCTTCCTGAACTGTATTTTATGCTAAAACAGATTCCGGACCTAAGTGATTACAATAAGGTATTGGCTTCCTATATGGATGGCTTTCTGTATCTTGTTGTGGCTCAGGGTAAAAGCCTCCTCCTGTGCAATTCGTTCCAGGCTCCGGATTTTACGACTGCGCAATATTTCATCTTCCTGACTCTCAAGAAACTTCAACTCAATCCAGAGGTGAGTACTATATGTTTCCGCACTCCATTGACTGAAGATCAGGAGATGTCTCTTTACCGCTATTTCAAAAGTGTAGAACAAATTTAAGAAAGAATGAGAATCATCGGAGGAAGATTGAAAGGCAAGACGATTCTGCCACCCAACGGCTATAATGCACGACCTACTACTGACTTCGCCAAGGAAGGATTGTTCAATGTCCTGAACAATGAGTATGAAATGGAAGGCCTTCAGGTGCTGGATCTGTTTGGCGGAACAGGTGCCATTTCGTATGAGTTCGCATCAAGAGGAGCATCCAGAGTATATTGTGTGGAAATGCTCCCTCTCCACGCTAATTTCATAAAATCGCAGGCTGCAAAATTCGCTCTGGACAATCTTACAGTCGTGCGTCATAATGTCTTTGAATTTCTGGAAATCTGCAGAGAGAAATTCGATATAATATTTGCCGATCCTCCATACGCCCTGGATGATCTCGATTCCTTGCCCGACAAGGTGTTCTCAAAGGATATCCTTCATCCCGGTGCCTACTTTATTCTAGAGCATCCCGAGGAGCATAATTTCGAGTCTCATCCCTATTTTGTGAAAGAAAAGAAGTACGGAAACGTACATTTCTCATTTTTTGAGATGCCATCCGGGCAATAATGCTTATTTTTGCATTCTTAACGGAACTGCAGAATATGAAAAAACTGTTTTATATAATTTTCCCGGCTGTACTGATGCTTGCGGCAGATTTTACGTGGGCGCAGACAGCCAGAAGTCTTTTCTGGCGTAGCGATTCGCTTCAGGTGTCGGAAATCATTTCAGAGACAGGTGACCAGTACAGAAAGGTAGGTCATCACGGACCCGCTGTGGAGAACAGCCATTTTGCTTTGCGCATATATTTCAATGACAGTGGTGCCATTGATGCATATTCCAAAAGCGGCCGAGGAATGGAACTGGAGAGATACCTCTGGTATCCTTCCGAGGAGATACGTGAGACAGCAGGAGCGGGATGGGATGCATATATAGTCGGCAAGACAGTAGGATTTGGAGGAATAGCATTATGGGACGGCGAGCAGGAAGTCAGACTTGTCGCAACGAAAGGACGTACCGCAAGAGTGGGGGATACGAAAAAAGGATCCTATGCCGAAGTGATTGCATACGGAGTCGCTTACAAAGATGATTTTGTCGATATCTCCATCAGGATTGATATGACATCGAAAAGCCGTGAGGCGGTTGTCACGGCATCCGAACTTTCGGGAAAGAAAGTTCAGTTCATAACCGGAGTCAACTATCACGAGGGGCAGAGGGTTCAGACAGGGGAAGGATATATTTCAGTCTGGGGTACTCATCCGGCTAAGGAACTATCTATGCCTTTGGGGGCAGGTATGAGATTCTCGCATAAGGATTTTCCTATGATGGAAAAGACAGAGGATTTTGTAAGGATCATTTCGAAGCCGGCATCATCAGTCAGGACGACCCTTGTAGGCGCATCGGTGAAAGAGGCGGAATTGAACAGCGCAAAGCGCTTTGAAGCATATATGATGAAGTAGTGTATTAAAATTTGACAGTATGAACGTTAACCTGAAAGAAGTATTCCAGCCCAAGTTTTTCGGGCTGTTCAAGAAAGGGAAGTACAACAGCAGCAAATTCACATCGGATCTGATAGCCGGAATAATTGTCGGCATCATAGCACTTCCACTTGCTATCGCATTCGGTATCGCCAGTGGTGTTACGCCGCAGCAGGGACTTATCACCGCTATAGTGGCAGGCTTCCTTATTTCATTCTTCGGAGGCTCTGATTTCCTCATTGGCGGTCCTACCGGAGCATTCATCGTTATAGTTGCCGGTATTGTAGGGCAATACGGAATGCAGGGTCTTATAATCGCCACCATAATGGCAGGAGTTTTCCTTATCCTTATGGGAGTGTTCAAGATGGGAGTAATTTTCAAATTCATCCCATACCCTATTGTCGTGGGCTTCACCAGCGGTATAGCCCTTACCATATTCTCAACGCAGATGAAGGATTTCTTCGGTCTTCCTCTCGATCTCGAGGTACCGGCAGGTTTCATTCCTCAGTGGATCTGCTATTTCCAGAACCTGGGCAGCATCAACTGGGTGGAACTGGCGATGAGCATCGTATGCCTTGTGATCTGTTTCAGTTGGGGCAAGGTCACCAAGAAAGTTCCGGGTTCGCTTATAGCCTTGATCGTGGGAACATTGGCTTCAGTGCTCCTGAGCAAGTTTGCCGGTATAGAGTTTTCGACCATCGGCTCGAAATTCCCGGAACTGGCCAACGGTCTTCCAATGCCTAAGCCGGTAGCACCCGAATTTGATTATGAGACAGTTAAAGGACTTGTATCTCCTGCTTTCACTATTGCGATTCTCTGCGCCATAGAGTCACTTCTGGCTGCGATGGTGGCAGACGGAGCAACAGGAAAGCGTCATCACGCAAATACTGAACTTATAGGACAGGGAGTTGCCAACATAATTACTCCTCTTTTCGGAGGTATTCCGGCAACAGGAGCGCTTGCCAGGACTATGGCCAGCATCAATAACGGAGGAAAGAGTCCGGTGACAGGAATAATCCACGCAGTGGTCCTTCTTCTGATATACCTCTTCCTGATGCCATACGCGGTATATATCCCTCTTTCCTGTCTTGCCGCCATTCTTGTTCAGGTCGCATATAATATGAGTGAGTGGAGAACATTCAAATATCTTCTCCGTGGCGACAAGTCGGATGTGGCTGTGCTTCTTATCACATTCTTCCTTACGGTCATCGTTGACCTTACCGTTGCCATCGAAGTGGGTGTGGTGCTTGCAATCGTGCTTTTTGTGCGTCGTGTTATGCAGACATCCAACATATCAGTACTCGACGGACATCATCTTGCAGCAACTGAAGATGATGAAGTGGCTTCGATGGAGAATACCGATATGCTTGACATACCGGATGGAGTAGAGGTATATGAGATCGACGGTCCGTTCTTCTTTGGACTTGCCAGCCGTTTTGAGGAACTTGAGCAAATGAAGAAACCTGGCACCAAGGTCAGAATCATCAGGATGCGTAAGGTGCCGTTCATAGATTCGACAGGTATAAACAACCTCCGCAACCTCTGTGAGAGAACGCACAAGAGGGGAGTGACCGTGATCCTTTCGGGTGTGACTGAAAAGGTTCATCAGTCTCTGGTGAAGTTTGGAGTCGATCAGGAGATAGGATCCGACTGTATTTTCCCTCATATTGTGCCGGCACTTGAGAAAGCAAAGGAACTTGTAAAATAATACGGATATGTTTACTAAGGAACAGGGACTCTATGTAGCCCACGGCCCGAATGGCCCTATTTCGATATGTGGTAAGATGGCAAACCGCCACGGACTCATAGCAGGTGCTACAGGTACAGGTAAGACTGTGACTCTTCAGGTACTTGCTGAGACTTTCAGCCAAGCAGGCGTACCTTGCTTTATGGCAGATATGAAGGGCGACTTGTCGGGTATCAGCCAGACGGGTGCGATGAGCGGCTTCATCGAGAAAAGGTGCGCTGAGTTTGGAATAGAATCTCCGGAATTCGGAGCCTGTCCCGTTCGTTTCTTTGATGTATATGGCGAGCAGGGTCATCCGATGCGTACCACCGTGTCGAATATGGGACCGCAACTCCTTTCGCGTCTTCTTGGTCTCAACGACACGCAGGAGGGCATACTCAATATAGTATTCAGAATTGCAGATGACCGTGGACTTCTTCTGATCGATATGAAGGATCTTCGTTCAATGCTGAATTATGTTGCGGAGAATGCCAAGCAATACACCGCTGCATACGGCAATATCACCGCTCAGAGTGTAGGAGCCATCCAGCGTGCCCTTCTCACACTTGAGAATCAGGGTGCTGACAAGTTCTTTGCCGAGCCGTCTTTCGATATATATGACCTGCTTCAGTGCGAACAGGGCAAGGGAGTGATGAATGTGCTTGCTGCAGACAGACTGATGCTCAACCCTAAACTTTACTCGACCTTCCTTCTCTGGCTCCTGTCGGAACTTTATGCACAATTGCCTGAAGTGGGAGATATGGAATTGCCGAAACTGGTGTTTTTCTTCGACGAGGCACATATGCTTTTCAATGAAACGTCGAAAGCATTGGTTGACAAGATAGAGCAGGTGGTGAGACTGATACGAAGCAAGGGAGTTGGTGTATATTTCGTAACGCAGAGCCCGACTGATATTCCAGAGGAGATACTCGGACAACTCGGCAACCGTGTACAGCACGCCCTTCGCGCATTCACGCCAAAAGACCAGAAGGCAGTAAAGACTGCAGCCGAGACATTCCGTGAGAATCCGTCGTTCAAGACTGCAGATGCGATAATGGAACTTGGCACCGGTGAGGCTCTTGTCTCATTCCTTGATGACAAGGGCGCCCCTTCTATGGTGGAAAGAGCAAAGATACTTTTCCCTTTGAGCCAGATCGGAGCCGTGACTGAAGGACAGAGAGGACAGATCATCAATCAGTCCCGGATTTATGGTAAATATGATAAGGTGGTTGACCGGGAAAGTGCATTTGAAGTGCTTATGGCTGAGGCAGATGCCGCTCTGAAGGCAGAGCAGGAGGCTGCTGAGGAAGCAGCAAGGGCGGAGGCTGAAGAGAAGGCTGCAAAGGCAGAATCCAAGAAGTCAGGACGAGGAAAAGGACTTCTCGGAAGTATATTCGGTGCAGTGGTCGGAGCCGCTGTCACCAGTGTCACCAGTTCTATAGGCACTGAGGTCTCGAAGAAAGTGACCGGTAAAAAATCCAAGACTACAACAAAGGATATAGCCGGCAAGGCTGTGGGTGCAGCAACGCGCCAGTTGACACGCAGCATCCTTGGAAATCTTCTCAAATAGGAGGATTATGCGGTCAGGCTCATCCTGAACGCATATATTATAATCAGATGAAGTGGGTAAAATGCATAGAATGAGTATTTTATCCACTTCTTTTTTGCAAATCCCCTTTCCCCGTTATATAACATAACAGGAATGAACGCCATACCTCCGATCCATCTGCTTGGAAGAACGCAGGCTCCCACTATGCTCATTAATAATTTCCGGCTTCTGAGCAGATATAACATAAGTATGAAGCCGTATCCGAAGCATCCGTAGTCAGCCCTGAGGAGAATGGAAATGACAAGCAGACATATAAGCAGAATTCCTGATCTCTTCTTATCATCCTTGAAACGCTCTATGACGCATAATCCGAGATAGCCCAAAAGAAGTGTGAAAAACACATTCTGACGGTAGTACAGCAATTCTCCGTTATGGACCAGGTTCCAAGGAATTTCAGATATCAGAGCGAAAATCATAAGATTGATGCCATATCGTTTTTTATCCCTTGTGTGAACGAATCCTTCAGTTATCAGAAATGCGAACAAGGGGAAAGCGACCCTTCCTATGTAATGAAGAAGCATTCTTAATGTAATCGCTTTATCGCCTATAGTGAAAAGGATTTCCTTCATATTCATAAAATCGCCGGGCATAAAGGCTGCTATATGATCCAGCAGCATTGCAAGGCAGGCGATCAGTTTCAGTACGGATCCGTTCATTGTGTGATTTTTACATAAGAAGTTCTGAGACATCCTGCCCCTGGGCGATGCCATTGCGGATGATTGTTGATGAAACGTCAACCATTTCGGCATTCAGCAGGTCGATCCTGTATGATTTGTCTTCAGTGAGAAGGTCAGCCTTTATCGATTCCAGATCGAATCCCCTTCGCGGAAATACGGCCACACCATAATCTGTCAGAATCCGTCTGTAGTCGCGCCATCGGCGTATGTCGGCAAGATTGTCTGCACCTATGGTAAGCGTGAATGTATTTGCCGGCTCCCTCGCCTTCAATTCATCAAGAGTACGTATGGTATAATGAGGTGACGGCATATTAAGTTCGATGTCATCCACAGTCACTTTATGAAGTAAAGCCGGATGTCTGCCTACGGCTGCAACTGCAGCCTCATATCTTTCTTTTCCGCTTGCTTCCGATATTCCTTCCTTCAGCGGATTTTTCGGAGATACGACAAGATATACGCAGTCGCATCCCGCTTCGTCGATCAGATGTCTGATGATTGCGAGATGACCTATGTGAAGAGGGTTGAATGACCCGCTGTAAACTGCTATGTGTTTACCTGCCATCAGTTCTTCAGAAACTCATCAAGAATACGCTCAGCCTCAGCCTTGCTTGTTGCAAGGTCGTCATTTACAAGTACATAATCAAACTTGCCTGCAGCAAACTCCATTTCTGACGCGGCCTTGGCAACACGTCTTTCGATGGCTTCGGCACTGTCTGTACCACGACCTATAAGCCTTTCTCGGAGCACTTCCACAGATGGAGCCTGAATGAATACAGAGAATGCCTTGTCACCGAATATCCTCTTGAGATTCACACCTCCTTGCACATCTATGTCAAATATGATAACGTGCCCTTTAGCCCAGATACGCTCCACCTCTGATTTGAGAGTGCCATAATATGAACCGGCATAGACTTCCTCGTACTCTACGAATTTATCATCGGCTATCATCTGTCGGAACTCGTCAGTTGAATAGAAATAATATTCCACGCCGTGCTGTTCCTGGCCTCTAGGTGCCCTGGAAGTGGCTGAAATCGAGAATTCAAGTTCAGGGTGAAGCCCCAGAAGGTGGTTCACAATAGTACTCTTTCCTGCACCGGAAGGAGCCGAGAATATTATTACTTTGTTGCCCATTTCTGATGATTTTTCCAATGTTTTAGATAATTTTTTAATATTCCACAAAAATAGTTATTTTTGCAAAGATATTGTGATAACGAAACGATTTTTAAACAAATTATAGAATTATGATTTCTTACAAGGAACTCGGCCTCGTGAACACTAGAGATATGTTTGCCAAGGCCATCGATGGCGGATATGCCATCCCTGCATTCAACTTCAACAATATGGAGCAACTCCAGGCTATCATCTCTGCAGCAGCAGAGACAAAGTCTCCTGTTATCCTTCAGGTTTCAAAGGGTGCTCGCCAGTATGCTAACCAGACTCTTCTCCGTTATATGGCAGAAGGTGCTGTAGAGTATGCAAAGGAACTTGGTTGGGAGAATCCTCAGATCGTTCTTCACCTTGACCACGGTGACTCATACGAGACTTGCAAGAGTTGCATCGATATGGGCTTCTCATCAGTTATGATCGACGGTTCACATCTTCCATACGATGAGAACGTTGCTCTTACTAAGAAGGTTGTTGACTATGCACATCAGTATGACGTAACAGTTGAGGGTGAACTCGGAGTCCTCGCAGGTGTTGAGGATGAGGTAAGTTCAGACCACCACACTTATACAAAGCCAGAGGAAGTTGTTGACTTCGTTACAAAGACCGGTTGCGACTCTCTTGCTATCTCTATCGGAACTTCACACGGTGCATATAAGTTCACTCCAGAGCAGTGCACAGTTGATCCTGAGACAGGTCTCCTCGTTCCGCCAATGCTTGCATTCGACGTTCTTGAGGGCGTTGAGAAGGAACTTCCAGGATTCCCTATCGTTCTCCACGGTTCTTCATCAGTTCCACAGGAGGAAGTTGCAACAATCAACAAGTATGGCGGTGCTCTCAAGGCTGCTATCGGTATTCCAGAGCCTTGGCTCCGTAAGGCTGCCGAGTCTGCTGTCTGCAAGATCAACATCGACTCTGACTCACGTCTTGCTATGACTGCAGCCATCCGTGAAGTGTTCGCAACCAAGCCGGCAGAGTTCGACCCACGTAAGTACCTTGGTCCTGCACGTGACAATATGAAGAAGCAGTACATCCACAAGATCGTGAACGTACTTGGTTCAAACGGCAAGGCAGAGTAATTCTTCCCTAAGATAAACCCTCGTAAGAGGGTAGCAAAAAAAATAAGTTCTGAATGTTCAGAACTTATTTTTTTGCTATGTAGTCGTCATAATCTTCCATCGCGCGGACTATCACGTCTTTGGCAACGTCAGGGCCGTAGATGCTGATGAACTGCATTCGGCTTGTGTGCTCGCCTGGGATGTCCTTGTAAGTGCTGAAATAGTGGATGAGACGGCGTATGATGTCTGCAGGCACCTGCTCAATATCTGTCATCATACCATATACGGCATCACTCTTTAGAACTGCTATGATCTTGTCGTCGGCCTGATTGTGATCGAGAAGGCGGAGCCCTCCGATAGGACGTGCATTGACAATGATGTCTCCGTGAGTAACATCTTTTTCTGTAAGGATGCAGATATCCAGAGGATCACCGTCACCTTCAACATCAAAGCGGACAAGCGCCTTGTTGGTAAGTTCCGCCATCTTCGGACCGCAATACGTTCTCGGAAGAAAACCGTAAAGTGATGGCACGATGTTGGAGAATTTCTGAGGACGGTCGAGAGACAGATAACCTGACTCCTTGTCAACTTCATATTTTACAGTGTCGGTAGGCACGATCTCAATGAATGCCCTTACTTCTTCGGGCACGCTCTTTCCGAGGCTTATTCCGTGCCAAGGGTGAGCCTTGTGTGCGTTTTTATAATCCATCTGAAAAGTTTTAAACGTACAAATTTATCTTTATTTGTCCATTTCTGCAATTTTTTCTCCTACAATTCTGGCAGAAATCCCGACAAGTTCCTCACAAGGACGTTTCTTATAATAGTCTGCAGTCCTGTCAGAAGGTTCAGGACCTTCCTTTGCCACGGTCCGACCGCTGCCCATCGGAACCAGACCAAGGAGTTCCTTGCATACGATGGAACCGTTCATTTCCCTGAATTTTCCTGCCATATCCTGTACAAGAGCATAGTTGCGAGTGCGATCGACCTTTATGGAAGGATCAGCAGCGGGAGCAATCAGTCCTGCAAGCATCACCATACCGCTCACGCTTCCGCACACCTCCCTCATACGCCCCATTCCTCCTCCGAATCCGGAAGACAATGCCGCAGCAGTCTGATCATCAATCCCAAATATATCATTATACGCCAGCACAACGGCCTGACAGCAATTGTAGCCCTCTTCCTTGAACAGCCTCTTGGCCCTAGCCACTCTCTCTTCAATATTTATATTCATAGCAGTTGGATTTACATTCTGGAAATTCTGATTACATTTCTTAAATTACGGATCTGAGATGTGACCTTGTCCAGTTCCAGATTGCTCGGAACCGCAATCTTCATAGTGATCTCGTATGTGCCCTGACGCTCATTTTCAGTGACATTGAACATTCTGATCGAAGCCCTGAACGAATTCACGATATCCATTATCTCGTTAATTACCGATGGCTCCAGAGCGGTCGTTACGCGGAGACCGGTCTGGAAATTGCCTGTGCTCGGATTGTCGCTCCATTTCACCTTCTGAATCCTGTATGGGTACATATCCATAAGTCTTCCTGCATTCGGACAGGACATACGGTGTATCTTGATCCCTTCAGTTCTGGTCACGAAGCCGAATACATCATCACCGAACACAGGATTACAGCATTTTGCCATCCTGTAGTCGATGCCTTTCACGTTCTTTGCATCTATTACGAGGATGTCGTCATTGCTGCCTCCTTTTTCCTTCAGCACTGTACCCTGCTTCTTGTCAGTCTCCGGTGCTGTGGCAGAAGAATCGGCATTTCTGACATCATTGACCATATTCTTCACATCCACGACATCGAGTTCACCTTCTCCGATGGCTGCGTAAAAAGCATTCAATGTCTTGTACGGCAGCCTTTTCATTATCGTGGCCATAGTCTCGTCATCAATCTCCATCTTCCAGTTCTTCAGACGGCGGCCCAGAAGTTCTTTTCCGTCAGCAGCCTTCTTGAACTCAGCCTCGCTAAGTTTCTGACGTATCTTGTTTCGTGCCTTGGTGCTCACGACGATGTTGAGCCAGTCCTGAGAAGGCTTCTGATTCTTTCCGGACATAATCTCGACAACATCTCCTGTCTTGAGTTTCTCATTGATTCTCACCGCCTTGCCGTTCACCTTGCCACCTGTGCACTTTACTCCGAGATTGGTGTGGATGTCGAAAGCAAAATCAAGTACCGTTGCACCTTCCGGCAATTTGCGAAGTTCGCCGGATGGAGTGAAGACGAAAACTTCCTTTGTAGGCATAGCCATCAGTTCGTCCTCATAATATGCAGCCATCGGATCTCCTTCAGAGCCGAGAGGATTTTCCAAAGCACGTCGCACGGCTGTCAGCCATTTGTCCAGAGTGGCCTCGTGTCGTATTCCCTTGTATGACCAATGGGAGGCAAGACCGCTTTCAGCCATATCGTCCATCCTCTTCGTCCTTATCTGGACCTCCAGGAAACTGCCTTCCTTATTCTTTACAGTTATGTGCAGTGACTCATAGCCATTCGGTTTCGGATTCGATATCCAGTCGCGCAAACGCTTGGTATCGGATTCGTACTCCTCTGTCACGTATGAGAATACCTTCCAGCACAGAGCGTGTTCTGTTGCCCTATCTTCCTCACAATCAATGATGAAGCGTATGGCAAACACGTCAAATACTCCCTCGAAAGGCACCTTCTGCTTCTGCATCTTCTTATAGATTGACAGTGCGGTCTTTGTGCGGACTTTCAGTTTGTATTGTATCCCTTCGTCGGAAAGTTTCTGCTTGAGAGGCTCTATGAACTGGGTCATAAGTTTCTGTCTGTCTCTTTCCGTGCTCTTGAGTTTGTTGGTTATGGCTCTGTACTGCTCGGGATCGGCGTGGCGGAAATAGATATCCTCCATCTCGCTCTTTATATTGTACAGCCCCAACTGATGCGCGAGAGGGATGTACAGCATCATAGTCTCCAGCACTTTCCTTTCGCGGGAAAGTTTAGGGAACATATCGAGAGAGCGCATAACCTCCAGACGGTCAGCAATCTTAAGCACAGTGACGCGTGGATCTCTGGAATACGAGACAATGAGTTTCTTATAATTCTCGGCCTCAAGACGCGTGTCCTTCGGATTGATTGTCGAAATCTTGTTCAGTCCATCGACAATCGTATAAACGTCTTTACCGAACTTTCCAGAAACGATATCAGTCTCGGGAAAGAATCTTGTCGCTTCGTGGAGGTAGATGGCAGCGATGCATTCTGCAGGAAGACCGATCTCCTCGTATGCTATTTTGGCAACAGCATCCGGATGCTCGATGAACGGATGTCCGTTGCTCCTTTTATGGTCTTTAAGGGCTACTGATGCTATTCCGTATGCTGAACGTATCATTTCCAGCCCTTGCTCATCAAATCGTGGATATAAAGCGTATATTCTGTCCATATTTAATCTCTCCATACTTTAAGATACTGCTGCAGCGCCCACATTTCGTCGCGGTATTTGGCCGCTGCCATAAAGTCCAGATCGGCTGCTGCCTTCTGCATATTCTTTTTTGCCTGATCAAGAGCCTTCTCCACCTGTGGACGGCTCATAGAGCGGATGACAGGATCCTGAAGCACTGCTGCCAGATCGGCCTGAAGATATCCGTCAACGTATGCCGAATTGCTTCCTCTCTTGGAGTCGTGGCCGAGTCCGACACTGACGGATCCGCGTCCGAGATCGGTAGGGTCAGGAATATAGGTCGGATCGTCATACGAATTCGCTGCGCTGACCTTGCCCGTGACGGTGTTTGCCAGACGAGGATTCCTGGTCTTGCCCCCGAGGTCATTCTGTACTCCAGCCCAGGCCTGCCTTCCGTATGTACTTCCTCCGGTGTCTGTTCCTGCCTCATCGAGAAGAACATTCTTCTTCACCGTCACCTGTGTCGGCGTTATGCCGTGCAACTTGTTGTATTCCATCTGTTTGGCTCGGCGCCTGTCTGTCTCATAGATCGTCTGCTGCATCGAATCGGTGATGGTGTCGGCATACATTATCACAAGACCATTTACATTTCTTGCCGCTCGTCCGGCTGTCTGTGTCAGGGCACGTCCGCTTCTGAGGAACCCTTCCTTGTCTGCATCAAGTATCGCCACAAGCGAAACGGTAGGAATATCCAGACCCTCTCGCAGAAGGTTCACACCCACCAGCACATCGAACAGCCCGTTCTTGAAATCCTCGATGATCTCCACCCTCTCCATCGTATCGACATCGGAATGTATGTATCGGCATCTGACTCCAACTCGGGTGAAATATTTCTCCAGTTCCTCCGCCATCCTCTTGGTAAGGGTGGTGACAAGAACCCTTTCATCCAGTTCCGCCCTCACTCTTATCTCTTCCAGAAGGTCATCCACCTGATTCTCTGTCGGACGTACCTCGATCGGAGGATCCAGAAGACCTGTAGGACGTACAACCTGTTCAACCACGAGTCCTTCTGATTTCTGAAGTTCGTAATCTGCAGGTGTCGCACTGACAAATACCTTCTGACCGGTAATAGACTCGAACTCATCGAATTTCAGAGGCCTGTTATCGGCCGCGGCAGGGAGTCTGAATCCATATTCCACCAGCACCGACTTGCGGGAATGGTCACCTCCGTACATAGCCCTGATCTGAGGCAAGGTCACGTGACTCTCGTCTATGAAGGTAATGAAATCCTTAGGGAAATAGTCGATCAGACAGAACGGACGCATTCCCTCGCTTCTACCGTCGAAATATCTGGAATAATTCTCTATGCCAGGACAATATCCCATCTCCTTTATGAATTCGAGGTCATACTCCACTCGTTGCTTCAACCTCTTGGCTTCCAGATGCTTGCCTATCTCGTTGAAATATTCGCACTGTGCCATCATATCATCCTGTATCTGGCTGATAGCCTTTATGCTCCGTTCCTTTGTCGTGACGAAATTTCCGGCCGGATAGATGGAAATCTCATCGAGAGAATCGATATATGCCCCGGAAATAGGATCTATGATCGAGATCTGATCCACCTCGTCGCCGAAGAACTCGATACGTACGGCATTCTCGCCATAGCCTATGCAAACATCCACGGTGTCGCCTCTTACCCTGAATGTACCCCTCTTGAACTCCACCTCCGTACGCGAATACAATGCATCCACCAACTGATACAGAAGTCGTGTCATACTGCGCTGTTCGCCACGTTTGACCGTGACTGTCTGTGCGTGGAAATCGGCCGGATTGCCGATGCCGTACAGACAGGATACGCTTGAAATGACTATGACATCACGTCTGCCCGAAAGAAGAGCAGAAGCGGCACTCAGACGGAGTTTCTCGATCTCGTCGTTTATGCTCAGATCCTTTTCTATATATGTGTCAGTGACAGGCAGATAGGCCTCCGGCTGATAATAGTCGTAATAAGAAACGAAATATTCTACTGCATTATTCGGGAAGAACGACTTGAATTCGCCATACAACTGTGCGGCAAGTGTCTTGTTGTGGCTCAGAATCAATGCCGGCCGCTGCAACCTTTCTATGACATTCGCCATAGTGAAAGTCTTGCCAGAACCGGTCACACCAAGCAGGGTCACGGCATCCACACCATCATTCAGAGCATCGCAGATACCCTTGATGGCCGTTGGCTGATCTCCCGACGGCTGATATTGTGAGTCTATCTTGAATCTTGCCATATATTATCGTCTATGTCCTCTTATTCCATATTGTTGACAGTCTCTGTCTTGACCTGGAAGAAGTTGTTATATCCTTTAGTCATAAGCAGATAGCCCTGAAGGTCACCCCAGGAAGCAGCATCGTCATAGATGTACATATCCTCCCCGGTATCGTTGCTTACATAATCTTTTATCTTATTCTGCCAAGCCTGGATTCGCGCAATGCTGGCATCGACGTGGAAAAGTCCGTTTTCCTCGGTAACCAGTTCCTGCAGAGCCTCCTTGTATATCTGTCTGAACTCATCGAACTTCATAAGTCGTTCCATAAGAAGTCCTCTGTCGCCCCAATCGTACGGATCCTGTCGTCCCGGGTCATTCATCTTGCCTATGTTCCAACTCGTTCCGAGAGTGTTATCGTAGTCGTATGGAATCAGGAAAAATTTGTATTCGAATTTGTCGCTGGTGTTGAAGTAGATGTAGAAATTGTTGCCGTTGTTCCAATAATCGTCACACATACCGACGACAACATTGACCGCGTATGTCTTAAGCAGGAACTCTACATCACAGACTTCTTTTATCCATTTATAGAAACTTTCTTCTCCCTTGCCCTGAAGTTTCAGAATGAAATCCTCGAGTTGAGCCTTGGCGCCGGCATAATCTTCCTCATCCCCCTTGTATTCGTATGTGTAGTTGATGCCATTGTCAAGATCGATTGACCAACTTCCGTCCAATCCGTTCAAGTCAGCATCTCCGCCTCCGCATTTCCACAGATTGCCCTTATGATTCTCAAACATATTAGGGAGTCTTCTTTCTATGAATTCATCATCGATAGGCTCAATCATCTCAAAAACACCCAGATATGCCGGATCTTCATCTCCAACCTTCAGCCATAACCTGCAATATACATCGAATGCAGCAGTCCATATACCATATCTGCGGAACAGATCATAGCAATAAAGTTCGCGTACATAGTTCGGGTCGTCCTTGAACCATTTCAGGTTCACCTTCCTGATTCCGTTTATCGTATGGTCGCTGTCTTTATGGAATTTGCGGAAATTGATACCGAAATGGCAGTGATGCCAGTCCGGATTGCTGCTGTTGTGAGGCTCACCATAATTGCCCTCAGGCCTTCTGCGTGAAGTGTTACCTCTGAGTCTCAGGCCTCCGTCGAAAATCTGAGTCACCTCCGACCCTTTCTTATATGTGAAATCAGCGTGGAAATAGTCCACATTATGAGAGAATTCATCATATCTGAACAGAAGATTGTTCCATTCCTCCTCAGTGATGGATATAGTGATCTCCGGAATCACACTTTCATCCCACATATACGCAATTCCAGGATCGGAAATAGGCGGAACAACGTCTGGCGATGCACCGTTTTCGAAGGTTATCGCAGGCATTTTGAGCACCTCGGCCCTTCCTATCGGATTCTTTTCGTATGTATTGAATTCCAATGAGTTACCTTTGGTATCGGTTATGGTTATTGTGAAACCGCTCTTGAAACCTACAGGAGGAACGACAATCAGGAAGTCTGTCGCTTCAGATGTGTTCAGTTCCACTCCTTCGCCACAATCGAGGGTGACATATTGCGATGCCTCCTCCTTCATTTCCAATGATGGCATCGAACCGTCGGAATAAACAGTTACGGAAGCCTCTCCGGACAGACGCTCGTTAGAGTGTCCGTTGAGCCTGATCGTTTTTACGCTGGTATTTCCCTTGATCTGCAGTTTCAGTACTCCGCATATATGGTTGAACATAAGATCGCGGATCTCTTTTTCTGCCACTGCTGCCATAGGAAGGGCATTGTTCCCCACAGAGCCTGGCGAATAAACCTGGGTCTCAGGCAAGGATACTTCCAGAAGATAAGTCCCGCTTCCTATGCCCGACAGGCAGGATACATTTTCCGAATATGGATAATACGCGATGGTGTGACCCAATTCCATTCCGGAACCGAATCCTCCCGATCCGCTGGCGGTATATTCAAATCTGCAGGATTTTGTGCCTGCGGCATCATCTGCCAATGTGTATTTGTCCGGAATGGTGCTACCTTCAAATATGGACAGACAGTCTTTCTCCGACCAGGTTATCCTGTAATCACTGTCAGATGAAGTCTTTGTGCCGTCGATCCCTTCTACGTATGCATAGAAATCTTCTTTCGTCTGCTCTGGCAGATTGTTCTCCGGGTTTTCCTGTTTTGTGCAGGCTATGCATACAGTCATAGCCGCAGATATCATCAGAACTATATTTTTCATATAGATTCGCTTTACCATTGTCCACCTTTCTCATTCAGGTCTTCGATACCGCTTGTGCAAAGAAGACCTTCCACAGCAATCTCTGTGATTGTAATTTCAGGTGTTTCTTAAAGTCATCCACAGTCTTGAACTTAGAAAACTTAACGAATTTGTCACTGTCAAATTGCTCACCTGTCAGGATTTCGCCAACGGCCTCGAATGCTCCTGTACAGGATCCTGCAGCCTTTTCAGAAAGCCTATAGACATTACCAGATTCATTGCCCTGTCTCATACTTTCTTTTTTATTTATGCAAAGATAGCCTTTATCTCCAAAAATAACTTAACTTTACACATCAAAAATTCACGCTTATGAAGATGTATTCAATCGCTGCCGGCATTATTGCTGCGGCTCTGTTGACTTCCTGCTCAGGTGCAGGTGAAAGAAACTGGGCTCCGGTCGGAGACCGCATAATGACAGTCTGGGGAGAGAGCCTCGATCCTTCGGATGTCCTTTCGGAATATCCCCGTCCTCAGATGGAAAGAGGGGAGTGGATGAACCTCAATGGTTTATGGGAATACGCCATAACTCCAGCAGAGGCTGAGCCTGAGAAGATGGACGGAAATATCCTCGTCCCTTTTGCAGTTGAATCTGCTTTGTCGGGAGTCGGCCGTGCGGTCGGGGAGAATGAGGCCCTGTGGTATGAAAGGGAATTCACTGTTCCTGAGGAATGGGCTGGCCAGAGGGTGCTGCTCAACTTCGGAGCCGTTGACTGGAAGGCTGAAGTGTATGTCGATGATACTTTTGTGGGAGACCATACAGGCGGATATGCTCCTTTCTCATTCGATGTGACGGATATGCTCGCGAAAGGCAAGAAGCATAGCCTTAAAGTGAAGGTTACCGACCGTACCGACAAATGGTTCCAGCCTCGCGGAAAGCAGGTTTCTCAGCCGGAGGGAATCTGGTACACTGCAGTCACAGGTATCTGGCAGACAGTGTGGATGGAGCCTGTTCCTGCTGCCCATATTGATTCGTATTATGCTGTGGCTGACATAGATGCAGGCACATTGGCAGTGACGGTGGATGCTGCTGTCGAGGATGGGGATGTCGTTGAGGTAGTACTCCTTGCAGATGGTGACCCTGTGGCTAAGGCCGAGGGCAGGGAAGTGACGCTTGCCGTTCCGGAAATGAGATTGTGGTCGCCTTCCGATCCGTATCTTTATGATCTGGAAATCAAGGTGTTGCGTGATGGCGCGGCAGTCGATGCCGTGAAGGGATATACTGCGATGAGGAAGATATCATACGCGGCTGACAAGGACGGACACAAGCGTATGCTCCTTAATAATGAGCCGCTTTTCCAGTACGGTCCGCTCGACCAGGGATGGTGGCCTGACGGACTTTATACAGCCCCTTCGGATGAGGCTCTTGCATTCGATATCGAGAAGACCAAGGAGATGGGCTTCAATATGATACGCAAGCACGTGAAGGTGGAGCCTGCAAGATGGTACTGGCACTGCGACCGCCTCGGAATGCTCGTATGGCAGGATATGCCTAGTATCGCCGACAATAGCACGAACGTCTGGGACAACAGAACATACGAGAATGGAACCGATACTCCTGTTCCTGATGATGCCAAGGCAAACTATTACAAAGAGTGGGGCGAGATTATGTCCTCATTCAAGGTGTTCCCTTGCATCGTGACCTGGGTACCTTTCAATGAGGCTTGGGGACAGTTTGATACTGAGGAGGTTGTGAAGTTTACCCGTGCCCAGGATCCGACACGTCTTATCAATTATGCATCAGGAGGTAATTTCGTGAAATGCTCTGGAGATATCCTCGATCTTCATAATTATCCGCATCCTGAGATGTATCTTTATGACAAGGATTATATCAATGTACTTGGCGAATACGGCGGCATCGGCTGGCCTGTGGAGGGACATCTGTGGCAGCCTGACCGCAACTGGGGATATGTTCAGTTCAAGAGTGCCGATGAGGTGCTTGATACGTATGAAAAATATGCCGATATGCTCATAGATCTCATCGATGACGGCTTTGCAGGAGCAATCTATACGCAGACAACCGATGTCGAGATCGAAGTGAACGGTCTTATGACATACGACAGAAAGGTGGTGAAATTGGATATTGAAAGGCTCAGCGCGATTAATCGCAAAGTGATTGAAAGTATGTAGTACGTATCTGATTTTTTTGTTATCTTTGCGCGATTTTGAAAACAACGTTTTATAAAACAATAGTACTATTATGGTTTATTCACACGAAGTGCAGCAGATGTGCTGCGTAAAGAAGGGACCTAACCACGGTCCGGCTCCAATTCCTGAAGAAGGAAAGTGGGTAAAATCAAAG
>JAGAIM010000061.1 GCA_017626555.1 Bacteroidales bacterium | reverse complement strand
GTTCTCGGATTGACATGGCTTTTATTATGTAAAATTTATTGAAATCAGTGATTATGAGAAGGCAGGAATGTGGAAGCAATGCGATGGTGACAGTGCAGATGACAGTGGAGGAATACCTTGAAATGAAGTCAAGGCAGGAGGCGAAGGAAGTGACGGTGAAACAGAAGAACCTGGTCTATGGCCTCGAAGGAATAAGGACCCTCTTCGGCTGCAGCACGACCACGGCGTGGAGAATCAAGAACAGCGAATGGATCCGTCCGGCAATCAGTCAGGTAGGTCGCAAGATCGTAGTCGATGCAGACCTGGCATTGGAACTGGCGAACGAGAACACGCAGCGTGTAACTTACAGGAAGTGAAATCATGAAGGCGGACTTGAAATTTCCGGTAAATATATTTCCTCCTTTGTTGAAAAGGATCATATCGGAAACCAACAGTGCTTACAGCTTTCCTGTCTCATATATCGGGTCTTCTTTGCTGATAGCCTTATCGACGGCAATAGGAAATTCCTGCTGCCTCAGAGTGAACAGGACAAGAGTCGAGCGTGGCATCATCTATCTGCATCTGGTAGGTGAGCCCGGATCAGTCAAGAGCCATCCGTTGCGATTCGCTTTAGGACCGATAATAGAACGGGATATCAAGGTGCGGCAGGAGTACTCCGAGAAGTACAGGCAATATCAGGGCGAAGTTCGTTCCGGAGGGTCTCCTGTGAAACCGAAATGTCGTCAGAGGATCGTTCAGGATGTGACCATTGAAGGCTTGATGAAGATCCTTGCGGACAATCCGATCGGGGTGTGTTTCTTCTGCGATGAGGCGACAGGCTTTCTCGGCAATCTTAACCGGTATCACGCTGGCGGCAACGATGAAAACAAGATACTGAGTATATTCAACTGCCTCCCGATCTTTATCGACCGTAGCGGAATGGATGAGAAACTCACTATCGCTACGCCGTTCGTCAATATCGCGGCGACCATTCAGCCGAAGGTGTTTGCCCGATATTATTCCGGAAGGCTCCAGGAAAACGGTCTCCTTTGCCGTATTATGGCCATATATAATGACGGACCGGATGAAATGCCATTTGATTCGGACAATGATATTCCGCAGGAACTGATCGATCAATGGAGGCAGATCCTTCAAAGTATGCTCGATTATGAGAAAGGCTATTACGAACTTGGAGAGGCGGAATATACCCTGACCGAAGATGCGAAGGCGGCATATTCTTCTTGGTCGGATATCACCACCGAAAGAATGAATCGTGAAGAACCCGTTTCAATGCGTGAGTTCTTCCAGAAGATCAAGAGTTATGTCTATAGGACAGCCCTTGTTCTTCAGGTGCTGGAAGAGGTGTGCGAGAATAAGAAGAGTGAGGGAAAGGTCGGTGGACATTCGATGATCAAGGCGACTATATTCGGAAACTACCTTCTGGAAAACGCCAGGAAGACATTGGACATCATTCCATATTCCAATGAAGCCGGCTCAGCCAAATATAGGGAGCTGCTGGCCTTTTTGCCGTCATCCTTCACCAAGTCCGAGGCGAATGCCATAGCAGAGCAACTTCAGATCTCCGAAAGCACGGTGGATAAATTCTGCAAAGAACAACAGGGCATCACCATCAGAAAGACGGCATTCGGAAAGTACGAGAAAATCCCCAAATGATATGATTACGCTTTACGCTTTTACGCCAATCCAGCGTAAAGCGTAAAAGCGTAATCAGTAGTCGGGGAGTGTAGCCGAAGAGGGGAACCGAACGGAAGTGAGGGAAGCGAGGTTGTGTTTTCAGATGCTGAAAACCTCCCGTTGGTCGCCTCGCCCCTGCCAGAAGCAAAGCAGTGATGTTTTGTCCACCGTCGTGCCCTGTCCGACCGCCTTCTTGGATTATGACCCTTATCTCTCACCTCTGCATAGAGATGAAAAGCAAAAATGATCCACTCGGGATGCCCGACTTCTCTATCGTCATGCCCGACCTGATCGGGCATCCCTCACTCACAGAACTTCTCGACGAACTCCTTCGCCTCCGGATACTTCTTGTAATACACCCTCATCATCTCCTGGATCGTGTCGGTAATCCCAGGGCTTGCCTTCGGATGACTTTTGATCCTCCAGACACTGAGCGCCTTCAACTCCAGATGAAGTTCTCCAGACACCCCGAGCGTCCTTCTTTTCATCTTCTCCTGTTTCTCCTTTGCGATACTCTTTACCGGGATCTCTCCCTCACTGCTCACCGCCGAATCCTTTCTCTTCAACGATGCTCGAAAATCCTCTAACTGTCCCATGTGTAAATGTGTTTTTGTGTTAATATGTAAATGTATGAATGTGTTTTTGTGCGTGTGTGTCTATGTGTTAATGTATTTGTGTTCGTGTGTCTTAATGTATCTGTGTGCGTATGTGTTAATGTGCGGATACATCAATATGTCAATATCCAAATATGTTTGTGTGCCAATGTGTTGATGTGTTCTACAAAGTTATTCTCGGCACTTTCTTCCTCCAAATTTTACCGCTTTTTAGGTCAAAAATACTCTGGAAAACCGCCATTTTTTCAAGTGTTCAAAACACCTCTTCCAGCCACGGTTTCGTTTGAGCGTTAGTCCAGATTGCAAGATGTGTGTACGTGTCACGAACACGGGGAAACACAGAAAATATTAGGATAAAAACTTTGTGGTTGTCCCGTAAAATGGTTCAATTCCCATCTTTCTTTGCAAACGATATGAAACTAATTCATTAAATTTGTCAGATACGACATATGTTAGGGAATCGACCTATGAAGAAATTAGTTGTGCCAGGATATTACAGACATTTCAAGGGTAATATCTATCGAACATTACACGTGGTTAAACACACTGAAACAGGAGAAGATATGGTCATATATCAGGCGATGTATGGCAAAGGCGAAAAATGGGCTCGTCCTAAATCAATGTTTATGGATGAAGGCCGATTTACGTATATTCCAGATATGGATGCGCTTCCTTTGATCCCGATGGAATTGAATCCCAAGTACCATTTCCCCGATCTTGATTACGTTTCTGAAATGAAGCCTTTAGCTAATACAGAAGTAATGTCTGCTCCTGTTAAGGGATTGATGACCATCTTGATAAATAAGAAGATTGTACCTGGAGATTTCTTTGATGCTTATAAAAAGGATGACGATATCGAGAATGCTGCTCTTCAAAAGATTGGGGAATATGTTGATGGGGAGAGTCTTGAGGAAATCTTCCACTTGATTCAAGTATGGGGTGGAGCTTCCGGACGAGGTGTATATATCTTTGGCGATGGTTTCGATTGGAACAAGATATTGCCTCATTATTCAGCACTAGTACATTGTTGCCTTTCTACCAAAGATACAAGCCAAGAATCAATCGATAAAATGGTTAAAGCAGTATGTGAATTCAACAAATCAGTTGCTCACATGGGAGTGGCTTTCATAACTAAGCATACGAGATTCTGGCTTTGCCGTACTCTAGGTGATGACACATTCCCGATTTACGATAGCATAATGGCTGATTGTGTAATGCGTAAGAGCACCGTCGCTCATAATCATTTGACTGAATATTGGACTGTCATGCTTGCGAAGGCTAAACAGCTTGGGATTGGACTTAAACAATTGGAAAGACAGATTTTCAAATATGCTTACGAACATCGTTAAGATCTTAATTATAGAGCCATGAAATCATATGCCCTTTTTCAGCAGTACATCTGGCTTGTGAACACCATTCACAAGTACCGGAAACTTACCCTCGATGAGATTAACCGGCATTGGCTTGATTCTGATATGAGTGAGGGACTGCCAATTGCCAGGAGTACCTTCAACCGTCATCGTGATGCCATTCTGGATATGTTCGGGGTCATAATCGAATGTGACAAGAAGGACGGTTTCCGATATTATATTTACAACGAGGAAGTTCTTGAAGAAGATACCATTCAGAACTGGATGCTCTCGACCTTGTCAGTGAATAGTGTCCTTTCTGAAAGTAAAGGCGTATATGACCGTATTCTTCTGGAACAGGTGCCGACTGACGGAGATAATCTTCATAAGTTCATAGATGCCATGAAGCGTGGTGTTCGTGTGAAAGTTGGATATCGAAAATATGGCTCTGCTGAAAGTAAATCCACAATGACCTTGGAACCCTATTTTGTCAAACTCTTCAAGAGACGTTGGTATGCCCTCGTAAAGTTTCCTGAGCCAAACGGGCAGTTGTTTACTTTAGCCTTTGACCGAATAGTTTCTTTTGAGGTTACAGAAGATAAATATGCTTATGACAAAGACTTCGACCCGGCAGGCTGGTTCCGTAACTGTTATGGAATTGTCAGGGATCCAGATGTGCCTGTGGAAAAGGTTGTGATCAGAGCCTTCGGATATGAAGCCAACTATCTTCGCGATCTTCCGTTCCATCCGAGTCAGAAAGAAATCGCCATTGAAGAAGGATATTCGGATTTTGAACTGACACTAAGCCCGACAGCAGATTTCTGGACTCCTCTCATGTCACGTGGCTCGGCTATAAAAATTTTACAGCCTCAATGGCTAGCCGATGAAATTAAACGTTTGCATTTGGAAGCAGCGAAACTTTATGAATAACAACATATGAAGAAGATTACTGAAAACACTCCGTTTGTCAATGGAGATGAATCATTGGGAATGACTATGCTGGATTTCTGGAAATATCAGTATAGTAATATATATGATATGCAAGAATATATAGCTGAGTTCATAGTAGGAAAGGCATTAGGCATTAGTGAACCTATGAACAGAGATGGATGGACTTCATATGATATCGATTACGAAGGTATACGTATAGAAGTGAAAGAAACAGGATACTATTATTCATGGCAACCTGATGGTCGGATCAGCCAGCGACGTACATTCGATATTCATCAGGCAAAGGGTAAAGGTGGGGCATCTCCAGAACGTCAGAACGACATTTATGTATTCTGTCTAAATAC
>JAGAIM010000060.1 GCA_017626555.1 Bacteroidales bacterium | reverse complement strand
TGAACGGAAGGGACGTGAGCGTCGAGGGTGACCATGTGAAGGTTGCCCTTCACGGAGTCCCGGCGATGGTAGTGAGGTTCGACAGCGGTGACGTGAGGGTCAACGGAATGCTCAAGGTCTCCCGTAAGAGTGCCAAGGTGCTCAATGCTGTACTGCGGACCTATACTGATTGTACGGTGGCCTCAGTCGAGGGCTGCTGGGTGCTTGAAGGAAAGGACGGTCAGAGGATACCGATGACAGGACTTATGGCGACTGTCCCGATGACTCGCAAGGCGAACTCCGGACAGATGGATAAATACGTAAAATATTAAAAAACAATAAATTATGCCAAACTGGGCGAGTTGCTCATATGCAGTAACTGGAGAGATGAACGAGGTTCAGTCTCTCTATGACAGAATGAAGAGATTGCAGGAGATGACGGAACCGCTAAAGTCTAACGGGCTCGGAACAACTTGGCTGGGCAATCTTGTAGAAGACTTTGGGATTGAATATGGAAAGATATCCTGCCGCGGCTCATGGGATAATCTGATGCTTGATGATGATGTTCTGACCTTCACGACGGAGTCTGCCTGGGACAGATGCCATGAGGTTGAAAACCTGATAATGGAGAAGTATCCGTCCTTGAGCATAGCCTTCAGGGTGGAGGAATCAGGAATGGCCATATACCAGAAGAATGACTGTCATTTCTTTCCGGAGGAATACCTTATAGACATAGAGGATGATGATGTGTACTATTGTACCGCGGAGCAGGCTCTGCAGAAGTTGTCGGATTTCTTCGGCATCGACTTTAAGGATGTTTCTGAGGCGATGATTCTGGTCAATGAACATAATGATAAGGATGAGGAACATGTGTGGGTTCACGAGTTTGAGTTGGTGGAGTGATTCTGTAAGATTATTTTATGCGGGTGAAAGATTCTAATTCAGAAATCACCCTTGCATACGCTTCAGTGAGTGGGAAGTGAAAGATTGGATTTCCCTTTTGTAAGATTCTGCTTATCTTTGCCCTTGTAAAACTGATGCGAGATGAAGATAATTAACGACACATATAAGGGTTCTGTGAGATACATAGTAGCACAGACAGAGGGAGTCTGCTCGCAGGCGATTGAATTGCTGGTGGAAGGCGATGTCATCCTTGATGCTGCTTTCCATGGCGGATGCAACGGAAACCTGAAGGGAATCGTCGCTCTTGTCAAGGGTCAGAAGATCTCCGATGTCAAGGAGCGCCTTAGCGGAATCACTTGCGGTGGTAAGAGCACTTCCTGCCCGGATCAGTTCTCTCAGTTACTGGATGCCATTAAGTAAGACAGCCCCGTCATAGAAACTAAAAGCCAGTCAGAATGAACCTGCGGGTTCGTCTGACTGGCTTTTTCTTTTCTCGTACTCTGATGCATCTGCACGAATCAGTCCCTGATGCACAACGTGTCCGGGTCGGTCCTGTAATAGGCTTCGATGACACTCTTCTGTGAATAGACCTTGGAGATAAGTTCATAGGCTCCAAGCAGCATCTCCTCGGGAGATGTGCAGCCGCCTTTGTCTGTACTGAAGTCCTTGATGTAGGTAAGGCTACCTTCCTTGATTATCATCTGCATATCTATTTAAGTTTAAAGTAAAGCATGTGAAGATAATATTATCTATGCTTGCGGGATGCCTGTGATGTGCCGCGAAGGTATGTAACGCGTCCGATCTCCCAATGCACCATGCTCACCGGTTCGCATATGTCTTCAGTAAAATAGACACTCCGTCCGGAGCATCGATTTTCCCTCGACTGCCTTGTCCGTCAGCCCCGTTCAC
>JAGAIM010000059.1 GCA_017626555.1 Bacteroidales bacterium | reverse complement strand
TGGGGATAAAATGATCTCCATTTGATATTACAGCCACCATTCTCTGACCCAAAGGGTCGGAGTCCCAATTGAAAATAAGATTTCCTTTGCCGGTCTCATCTTTCCATACGGCACGCGTGCCCGGGGCATCGGTACTGCCGAAAGTGAGTCGTACAAGCTTACCCTCAGCGGGTGTGTCGGGCACATCAGGTGCAATGTTCTCCTGATAGCAGGAAAGAGAAAACACTGCAACTGCTCCTGTCATCAGTATATTGAATAATCTTCTGTTCATAGCAAATGATTTTAGATTTCACTTCTCATCATAATGAGATTAGCAATTCAAGTATGTCGGAGAAGGATCTCCGAATTCAGAATCATCACTATCCTCGCCCCATCCGCTCATCTGCAGAATGGCCTGCTCGACCATAATTTCCAGAATCTCCATCTTTGGAGGCTCATAACTTTCTTTCCTCTTGTTCTTGTCCATATCGTTGTGTGCTTTATTATTATCTATAAAAACAAAAAGCCTTTCTGACCGGATGCCAGAAAAGCCAGTAAGCGAGATGATAATGTGAGTAATGGTATCTTATGACCGTTATCCCAACGCATAGTATCAACAATTCCTTGATTTATCTATGCAAATATAATTTTTTTACCACATAATTCCAATAATCCATAGACTGTAGTTAAAGAAAAATATATACTTGGGGTCATTCCTGCTTTTCCCAATGGAACGGGGCAAATTCAGCAGAAGGATCTTTCCAGGATGGCTTGCGCATTGAATAGATGGCAAATGGAATCAATACCATTACTATGCAGCCGATGATCAATACTGAGTACCACACTGCATTGCTTCCTATGTTGATTTGTCCCGGCGGTATGAAACTGAGGATGAATGCCAGGAGGGAGCCTCCGAATCCCAATGATCCGAGGATCCACATCAGGGTGTTTCCTTTGCCAAGACGGAATGGACGTTGTGCCGTTTTCATCTTGTATCGTAGAACAATGGCTGCCGCAAACATCAGCATATACATTATCAGGTAGAGCAGGATGGTAAGTTGAGACAGTATCTGATAGAATGATTGTACCGACGGCATTACTACGAATAGCAGCGAGAGCAATGTCACGATACCTCCCTGTATGAGCAGAATGTTGCGTTGAACACCGTTTTTGTTGGTCTTTTGGAAGAATGGAGGAAGATATCCGGCCTTTCCTACAGTAAAGATACCTTTTGAAGGACCTGCTACCCAGGTAAGTACGCTGGCAAGCACTCCGAACATCAAGGCGACTGCAATTACAGGACCTGCCCAGGATATATGGAAATGCCTGAAGTAATTGTCGAAGCCTATCAGGAGTGACTGTGTAAGGTTTATGTCTTTGGCCGGAATTATGAATCCCAATGCAAAGGTTCCCAATATGAATATGCACACCGTTGCAAGAGAGCCTATGATGATGGCCTTCGGGTAATTGCGTGATGGATTATCGACTTCCATCACGTGGATGCCCATCATCTCCATACCTGCATAAAAAAGGAATATGCTGCTTGCAAGTACTATGTTGTCAAGTTTGGTGAGATCGGGGAAAAATCCCTGCGACATATCCATATAATTGTGGCCTCCGGTGGCTATGTAGATGATACCGAGGATTATCAGCAGTGCGGCCGGGATGATGGTTCCCACTGTACCTCCGATCCTGCTTATTTTCCCGACCCAGCCCAGTCCTTTCAGTGCTATGAATGTAGCGGCCCAGTAGATCGCAAGAACTGTCACGAGAGTGAATATCTTGTTGGAGGCCAGGACTGCGTCGGATGTGTCGTTAAAGCCTATGTATGCGAACGATACCGCTCCGAATGTGAGGACTGTGGGGTACCATATTGTAGATTCTATCCATTGGAGCCATATTGCCAGGAATCCTGCACGCGGGCCAAATGCCTCTCCGACCCAGCGGAATACTCCTCCTTGCTTGTCAGAAAACATTGCAGCCAGTTCAGCGGCAACCATTGCTGTCGGTATAAGGAATACAATGGCGGCAAAGAGGTAGTAGAACGCTGAAGACGGCCCATATACTGCTTCAGATGGGAGACCCCTGAGGCTTACAACGGCAGTGATGTTCATTATTGCAAGAGTGGCCACACTTAGTCTGAAAGCCTTTCCTGCATTGTTCTTTTTTGTGTCCATAGTATGTCCGTTCTAAAGATTAATGAGTAAAGACGTGTCCTTTCTGCTTCTGACTGTCCAGATATGCTTGTCGTGATGCAGTAGGGTATTGAAGTTTCTCCAGTTCGGCGACAGCATTCTTTATGTCGTTTATGAGCATATCTGCCATATCGCGAGACATACCTTGTCTGACCACTATCCTCATCACTACCATATCCTCTATGGCTGCAGGCATTGTGTATGCCGGCACCATCCAGCCGCTCTGCATCAGTTTGTCCTGCAGGTCGAATAGTGTCCAGTTGGCCTTCTTGTCATATTCCGGTTCCATATACCATACGAAGAGGGGATTGTCAAGTTTCTCCGTATAGTTCTTAAAGCACGGCATATTTCCTATCTTCTGATGGCAATATTTTGCTATATCCATTGAATTCGAGTGGATTTCGCGATAGCCTTCAACGCCAAGGTGTATGAAATTGTAGTATTGAGCGAGTATCTGAGCGGCAGGGCGTGAGAAATTCAGACCAACTTGTGTGATGTTTGCTCCTAGATAGTTCACACTGAATGACATATCTGCAGGGAGGTATGTCTTGTCACGCCATACTATCCATCCAAGACCCGGATAGACAAGGCCGTATTTGTGTCCTGAGGTTGAAATGGACAATACCCATTTCAGTCTGAAATCCCATTTCTTCTCAGGATCGAGAAATGGAAGTATGAATCCACCAGAGGCCGCATCCACGTGGATAGGGATGTCGTATCCGGTCTTTTGATTATACTCTTCGAGTGCTTTGTCGAGTCCCTCGATATCGTCGTTCATCCCAGTCCAGGTCACGCCGGCAATCGGCACGATGCAGATTGTGTTTTCGTCACACATTCCGATTGCCTTGCTGATGTCAAGAGTAGGGTTGCTGCGGCTTAACGGTACAGTGCGCATCTCGATCTGCCAGAGTTGACAGAATTTTTCCCATACCACCTGATATGCCGTACTCATCACCAGATTCGGCTTGTCGTATGGTTTTCCTTGTGCTTTCCTTTTTTCGCGCCATCTGAGCCACGCTGCTACTCCTCCGAGCATACAGGCTTCAGATGAACCTATACCTACTGCTCCGGTCTTCCATTCTCCCTTTTCAGGAGTATTCCACATATTCGCGACCATATTGATGCATCGGCCGCACATCACGGCTACTCGTGGGTATTCGGTTTCATCTATATAATTGATGCCTACCGCCTCATTCATCAGACGCGTACCGTAATCGTCCATATATGTGGTGACGAATGTAGCCAGGTTCAATCTTGGTTGTGTCTGTGGGAATGTTTCGTCCTTGACTATCCGATATGCAGTTTCGGCTGGTGTCCTGTGCTTTGGTATATATTCGGATGGAGCGGGTTCCATCATCTGCCGTGACCCGTATATAGGGGTGTCACTGTCGTTTCTTTTTCTGTCCTTGCTGTCCATAATCTTTAATTATTATAAATTAATTCCTGGACAGCAAGTCAGAAATTGTGCCAATCAGAACCGATAGACGAATCCAATTGACAAATCTTCTCCAAACCGTATGGCATCATCACCTCCTAATGCACCTGCAAATGCGATGTTGCCGTCACTTGAACCGCTTACTGCCAGTCCGGCAAAATCGAGACTTGTCTTAAGGATCAGATGTTTATTGATACTGTAGGTCAGCAATGGAGTAATGTATGCTCCGAATGTCGAATATTCAGCGCCATTCTGTTCTGGGGAGAATTGAAGGCCAAGTTCTGCGCAGACTGCAAAGTTTCCGACTCTGAGAAATGAGTATGCAGCATAGGGATTGATTGTTAGCAGACTCAGTTCAGTCTTAGTTTCCTTAAGATAAGGACTCTCAATCTTTGATTCTGATTTTCCGTAAGTTACGCGTCCTCCTACAGCCCAGTTGCCGAATGAGTATCCTGCTTCAGGATTTATGCTTACTGCCCAGGAACGGGAGTTGGTGTTAGGGGAGTCTGTATATGCTCCGCCGACAGAACCTCCGATATAAGCCTGTGCTGATGCAGCAATGGAGAATGTAAGTGATAATAAAATGATGGTGATCTTGTTGAAAATTGGTTTCATAATATTTGGGGATTAAGGTGTTATTTTCAGTTATGTTGATATTCAAGACTCAGGCGACCATCCTGCCAGGATGAAGTTGCCCAGTCGTAAAATGAAGTGTCGGCCTCAAAATAGATGCTGTTGCCCTCGAAACGGATACTCACGTTTGTCAGCGTTCCACCTTCTCCGCTCATCTTGCGGTCGTCCACTCCGAACAGAGTCAGTTCTCCACGAGAATTTATATTGTAGTGAAACTGGTATGGTTGGATGTCTATATTGCAACGGTTTTCTTTATGAATTGTGCACTCTGTACCGTACTCCGGGTATGGTACATATAGATTGATCTGGGTATGTTCTTCCGGATGAGTGGGAGTGATGACCAATGAACGGTGCAGGATGCAGGTGTATTCTTCCTCATAGAGATATTTTATCGTCTGTATTCCGGTCCAGCCGTATGTCTGTAATTGGTGAAGTATGTCGTTGGTAACCAGTCCGTTGCCTGAAAGATCTATCGGTGAATCCCACTGTGCGGAAATCAGTGAATAGTGGCCTGTGACAGCCTCGATTGTGGCGTAGGAGGCTCTGCTCCAGAAATTTGTCCGCTCTTTGTTGCATCCTATGATGCACAAAGTCGCTGCAATGATTGTCAATATCCGTTTCATAGATGTGTTTTTGTAAAATTACACCCATAGGACGGAGTCAGATCAAAATAGTACTATTGCTTTGGCAAAAAAACTGACATTTCTCAGTCATTGTGCTTTTTTCTTTCGTATGCCAAAAGTCTGGCATCTTCGTTCCGGGACTTATCCTCGTCATATTTTCTGTCCCATTCACGGAAATATTCCATTTGGGGATCTTCGAACAATGACATTTGAACGACATTCTCGTGTGTGAGTTTCGATACCCCGAGACCTATCTGGCGGATGGGGGATTCCCTGTCCCAAATATCAGAAACCATTGCCCGGGCTTCATTGAGAATTACTGCCGTTATATCGGTCGGCTGGGAAATCTGACGTTGTTTCTGAACTACGGAAAAGTCTCTGTACTTGATGAATACAGAGATGCAGGCTGTGTGGAATCTGGCTCTTCTGAGCCGGTGGGCTACTATGCAGGCCACATTGAAAAGTGCCCGGTCAATATCTTTCTCCGTGCCGATATCATTGGGAAATGTCCTTTCTGCACTTATGCTTTTGGCTTCCGGTACCTCGGTTTCGACAGGGGAATCGTCCCTTCCGTTGGCATTTTCCAGCATCTGTGCCGCAAACTTCTTTCCCACAAGACGTGTCAGGGATCCGATGCTTCTGCCAGCAAGGTCGCCGATGGTGTGTATGCCATACATTTTGAGTTTTTCCTCGGTCTTTTTCCCGACCCATAAAAGTTCGCGGACATCCAGAGGCCACATCTTTTCCGGCACTTCTTCCTGCCATAGTGTATGTACCTTGTCAGGTTTTTCGAATTCGGATGCCATCTTTGCCAGAAGTTTGTTGGATCCTATGCCGACATTGACTGTGAAGCCCAATGTATTCTTGATTTCATCCTTGAGCCGTGTTGCTACATCGGCAGGATCTTCGCCCCAGTTGCGGAGTGTCATATCGATGAAGCATTCATCAATGGAGAATTGCTGCAGAATAGGAGAGTATCTTCGGCAAATTTCTATGAATCCTTCGGAACATCTTCGATACCATTCCCAGTCTCCTTTCACCACAATCAGACCTGGACATTTTCTCAAGGCTAGACTTACAGGTTCGGCAGTCTTTATTCCGGCCTTTTTTGCTGGAATCGAGGCTGCAGTAACGATGCTTCGCCTGTCATTGGGATCGCCGGATACGACAGAAGGAACCAGACGGATGTCCGGATGACCTTCATTCATCAGTTGTACTGCCGTCCAACTAAGGAATGCTGAGTTTACGTCTATATGGAATATGACTCTTCTGCGTGGCATCGGGCAATTGTCTTCCTGCGTACGTTAACGGATATAATGAGGCATTTCTTCAGGAATGATCATAGAGATCTCCACCAGGCCTGCGATCTCACCTTTATCCCTCCAGGCAGTCTGATAAATCATCTTCTTCATTCCGTTCTTTTCGATGGTGTATGCGTTACTGCCTCCGGTTGCTAGAAGATTGACAATGATTGCGCGTGAACGCTCATTGTGGCAAGGTATCAGGCTTTTGCCGATCAGGTCTCCGTGTGCTGCGAAAGTTTCTTTTGCCTTTTCATTCATATAAAGGATTACACCTTCCTTGTCGCATACTGTGACAGCACAGTTCATCTCTTTAGCCCAATCAAGTTTCATAATCGGATATGTTTGTTTGTTAATATTTGCAGTTTTTTTCTCTATTCTATACAAATATACTACTTTTCTCACTACAATCTGATTTTTTTGCTTGTATATTCGGAATATATCCCTATATTTGCAATAAATTAGAATAATTCAAAATTATATAATAAATAAAAGGATAAGATATGGCAACGAAATTTTATAAATGCCTTAATTGCGGCAATGTTATTCAGAAGGTTGTAGATAAGAATGTTCCCGTAGTGTGCTGCGGACAAAGAATGGAAGAACTCGTACCCGGAACAGTAGAAGCAAGCGTAGAGAAGCATCTTCCTGTTGTGACCTGGCTTGACGAAAAGACAATAAAGGTGGAGGTCGGAAGTGTAGCGCATCCGATGTTGGAGGAACATCATATTTCATTCATCTACGTCGAGACAGAAAATGGTGGAATCCGTGTCGATCTTAATGATAAGCCCGAGGCTGTGATTTCTCTTGGAGATGAAAAGGCTGTGGCTGTCTATGAATACTGCAATCTTCACGGTCTGTGGAAGACAGAACTTTAGTGTCAACTGATATAAAAGCAAATATATTATGGAAAAGGAACTCGTACTTAAAACAATGAGAGAGGCAGGAAAGCCAATCGCGGCAGGTGAGGTTGCAACACTTTCTGGACTTGACAGAAAGGTAGTTGACAAGGTGTTTGCAGAACTCAAGAAGACAGGAGAGATCGTTTCGCCTGTAAGGTGTAAATGGATCCCTGCTGAGTAGGAATCAAGGTCATTTTATAAAGACAACGGTGACCGCAGGGTCGCCTACAGAATAACTGCATCTGAGAGCAAGGACTTCGTCCAGTTCCTTTCGGATTGCAGTTTTTAATATGCCATCACCTATGCCGTGGATGAAGGTGATTTTCATTCCCTTGTGGTGCAGATTTCCCCTGATAACCTTTCTGAAGGTCTCCATCTGGAACTGCAACTGCTGGCCTTTTGGAATATTGTGGCCTCCGGGAATGGCTTCAATGTGAAGGTCAATGGTAAGAGAACTGTCTGGGTTTGCCGGAGCAGACCGCTTGGGCACTATACTGGTTTTCTTTCCCTTGACCTTGGTATCTTTCAGACTGTCAATCTCATACTTGTCAGTAACGGCAAACTCACTATATGCAGATTCGATGATGAGGCCGTCTTCGAGTTCGATTCTTACGGTCTTGCCAAGCCGGATAATCCTGCCTCTCAGGTTGGAGTCCATCAGGACCACGCCCTGACCTACTCTGAGACCCTCATCGGAGACCTCTGGCTTCTGTTCCGTCGCAACGGGCGTACACTTTGACGATGTCCTGGTATCGGGTGTCTTCTCCGAAAAGGAAATATTCCCTTTCAGAGCGCTGAAGTCTGATATGATTGTCTTCTTGGCCACTATGATATTTCTCTTGGGTAAAAGTGATATCTGCTATAGATTCCTGATCAGATGCTTCATCGTGTGGCCGAAGAAGTCCTTGTTGTCGATATGTCTGAACCCGAGCCTTCTGTACAGTGCTTCTGCCTTGGGCTTATCTTCATCCACGATAAGTCCTGCGACTTTATATCCAAGCGAAGCAGCACGTTGACATTGCGCTTCAATGAGAAGTGATGCGATTCCTCGTCCTCTGTATTCGGGCAGGACTCCGACAGAGTCCAGGTAGAACTCTCCCGCTTCTGTCTCTTTCAGGTTCGCAAAGCCGGAATCTTTGCCGAGAGTATCCACAATCGGCTGCGTGAGTCTCTGGTAATCTGCACCGTCGTACGCACACATTGCCCCTACCACCCTGCCATCCGCTTCGGCTACAACAGTGTTTTCATAACTGTAGATAGTCTCCCTGCTTGCAGCAACACGTGTAATGGATCCGTGCAACTGATCGTATGAGATACCGTTTGACTCCAATATCTCCTCAACAGGCCAGGCGAGCATAAAGAGCCCGGCAATCTGTGATGCCTCTTCCTGCCTGGCCATTCTTATGTTTATCAAGTTCGTCATATGATTCTGGACTATATGTGCTATTGTCTTGCCAAATTATGACCCTGGTCGTATTGATTCCTTGCAATGAGTCCCATTGTCATCCGGAGATTGATTTCAGAGACGGGTACGAAAACAGGGGATGTGGTCCGGCAGATCATCTGGTCAACGCCGAGAAATCCTTCATAATGCCCTACGAGAGTATCCGCAAGAATGGATGTCAGACCCTCGCGGATTGCAGTCAGAGTGTCCCGTGATATATATCCGGCTATCATATCTTCAATATCCTCGTTACTTGCGAGGATATTTCTGCTGTAAGCGCCGTTTCTGGATTCGAACAGGGAATATCCGATGAAGTCGATGCCTTCATTATGACATTCGAAGAGCATAGCGCATTCCTTTATTATCTCAAACCGTCGCTCAACTATCACAGAACCCTGTTTGTCAAGGACTCTTCTGCACCATCCTTCCTCGCTCTCGGAAAGCCTTTCCCTGACAAAACGGATCCCTTTCCCGCTGCCTGACAACGGTGATTTCAGCACTGCACTGCCATCGGCTGATATGAACGCCTCTATCTCACTGATACTTGTGGCAACGATTCTGTAATCCGGCTCAATTATTTGTGAATCTCCACAGTTTAGGCGTGAATGGATATCCAAGGCAAACTCCCGCCTTGAGTGGGTGCGTATGAACTGCAGTTCTTCTTCCGAAGGCAGGGTGGCAGGATCAGTGCCTTCATTGATAAGCCGTTTCTTCAGAGAGTGGTTCCATCCCCAAGGAATAATGTTCCGACGTTGCTTGTTTGGCCGCTTTAGATGTTCGGACAGGTCTATGTTCTCTTTCGCAAATCCCAAGGCAGATCTCGGGGGTACGAAGTTCTCGTCCCCATTGGCAATGCACAGGTCGTGTTCCGGGTTGAAGATATAGATCTGTTCAGACATCTTTCAGGTTCTCTAAGTTTATGTGACTTATCCGGGTCTTACGGCAGATCCTTTGTCTGTCTAACAACCTGTTCCGTCAAGATTGCAGGCTGCGCCGGATGCGTATTGCGGCTCTGCTGATGCAGTCTCCGATGATGAAGTCACCGGTGATGCGAGATAATGCTTCAGAGATATGACAACTTCGCCTTTGTCATTTACGAAGCAGGGGATTCCGATTGTTCCTCTCTCACGCACCTTTGCAAAGGCAGGATGATTGTCCCTGAGTGAGAGAAATTCCTTCAGGTCTCTAGCCTGCTTTCCGATGTCAATGATCTCATAGTCCGGATTGTCTCCGTACATCTGCTTGGCCTGAATGCAGTCAGGGCAACTTTCCATTACGTATATTCTTGTCATAGCAAATTATTATTTTTCGATTTCACCTTCCCAACTGATGATTCCTCCGTCCAGCTCAGTCACTTCAAACCCATTGACAGTCAATTCCTTTGCGGCAATCTTGCTTCTGCGTCCGCTTCTGCAATATACGGCGACAGGTCTTGTTTTATCAAGGGATCCGGTCTGCCTGGTGAAGTCCTTGCTGTTGATGTCTATATTCACGGCTCCCGGGATATGTCCCTCTTTGAATTCCTGCGGTGTCCTCGCATCGACTATCTGCATCTGAGGATCCTTGATTGCCTCAGCAAACTGTTTTGCATTGACGGATACATATCCGTTTACGCATCCAGTGGAGAGGAATGCTGCTATCATAATATATAATATTGCCTTCATAATTGGTTTATTTTAGAATACTTCAAAATTAGAAATAATTTTCGAGAATTCCAAATACCCGCATTTCCTGATGATCGCAACCGAGGCTTCTGATATGCTTCCGTTGAAGTCCGGCAGGACCATTCGGTCATACATTTTTCTTTTGAAACTATTCCATATCAGAATTCCTTGCAGATTTCGAGGCCTTCGTTTATCGCATCGGCGATCTTCTCTTCGATTTCTTCAGGCGAACTGTAGTCCATATTCCGAGCAGAGATTACCGTGAGTTCTCCCCATCCCCAAAGATGCGAAAGCGCCCTGATGTACGGCGTCGCCTGTTCCAGCGGATCACCGGTCCCGATATTCATACCGCGTGTGGTTATGTACATCACCTTCTCTGCCTTGCAAAGGCCGTAGCATTCCTTCTCGTTACTGTCGAAGGTTACTCCGAACAGTGACATATTCTCGAAGAATACTTTGAGGGCACTCGGGAAACTCATATCCCAGAAAGGAGCGGCAATGACAATCCTGTCGGCTGCTGCAATCTTCCTGGCAATGGATACGTGTTCCGGTGGGACAATACCCTGGTTCCTGTCTTCAAGAATAGAATTATCCACAACCGGATATATATTATTTCTCAGGTCAATCGTCTCCACCTTATATTTCTTGCTGAGTTCCTCTATGATAGGGGTCGCGATCATTTGTGTTCTTGAGCCTGACTTCATACAGGCATTGATGTATATGAGATTCTTCATTTTGAGTTATATTCCTAATTTCTTCATTCTTGTAATGATTGCACTTGACTTTCTGCCGAAATGATCTGCAATCTCGTGTACCGATACTCCTTCAGACCACATCTTACGCAGTTGAGCGTCTGCTTCCTCAGTCCAGGGGTCGTATGCGTTCGGATGTTCCTGACGGGCGGCATATACTGAATATACCGGTTCTCCGGTCAGCCTCTTGTAGGCCTTGAGATATTTCTTAAGCCGCTTTACATCCTTGTCACTGAGGTAGGGGAGACGACGTATGTTCATATTGTCCGTAAGATCATTGATCTTCACTGCTGTAGCCAACGGATTCTTCTTCACGCGGTCAATGAAGTCGTCGTAGTTCTCATTCTCTGACGTTTTAGTGACACATCTGAGTGCAGCAATCACCTTTGGTGAAAATCCCTCTGCTTCCAGTCTGTCAAATGTCCAGTCACTATCCTCGATCACATCGTGAAGCACACCGACGATCTTCTCATCTTCGGTCTTTCCCATCTCCATCACGCGGATCGGATGTCCGATATATTCCCTGCCAGCCTTGTCAAACTGGCCTTTGTGTGCTTCTGTAGCAATCTGTATGGCTCTTTCTAGTGTACTCATCTATCAAAATTTAATGTTTTTCCCATTCAAATCCCTGGAGGGCAATTTTCTCAAATGCGCGTCTTCCAGCCGGTGTCATCAGCCCACGGTCTTCCAGATCCATACACCGCTCCATATTCAACTTTGTCCAATGGCTTTGGGGACGGCGAGGGGAGAGACGCTGCGCAAGTCTGCCATCTGGAAGTTTCTTCAGTGTGCTGTCAATCCATCCGAAGCAGAGCGCTTCTTCCACAACATCTATGTAGGGAAGAACGCCCGGCGGGGGAGTCTTGCTCCTGCTCATAACTACCCAGCACTCCTTCTCCTTGGAGTGATTCTCCTCCAGCCAGGCCCTGAGTTGCGAACGGTCTGAGTATTCTAGCAGTGTGGTGATTTCCATAGTTATTCTTACTTTCTGTCTGCAATGAACCTCTTGAGGAGGAAAGCAAGGAAGTATGGGAAGGTGTAGAACTTGCCGTTGAAGCCGATGTTCATATAGCCGAACTTGATTCCATACTTGATGTCTGGATACTTGTCTGCCTTCAGCAGGTTGTTCAGGGATGCTGTGGCTCCATCAGTTGCCTTTACTTCTACAGGAATGAGTGAATCTGCATCCCTTACAAAGAAGTCCATTTCAAGTGCAGGCTTGTCACTGTGGTAGTAATAAAGGTTGTATCCCTGTTTTACCATCATATCACCTACGATGTTCTCGTAGATTGCGCCTTTGTAAGTTCCGAGATTCTTGTTGGCTCTGAGATCTTCCTGGGCTTCTTCGTCAAGTGATGCGATAAGAAGTCCTGTGTCCTTGAAATAGATCTTGTATAGTTTAGGATCATAATTGCCTTTGAGCGGAAGTTCCGGCTGATTGAGACAATGGCAGATGTTGATGACACCAGCATCTGCAAGCCACTCCACGCAACCTACATAGTCCCTGTTGCGTGCGTTCTTTCCGAGTTTGGTGATCTGGAATCTCTTGTTCTCTTTTGCAAGGAATGTAGAGATATGGTTGTACACCGCTTTGACTTTAGCTTTGTCAAGGCCTTCTACATATTTAGTAATGTCCTCTTCGTAGTCTTTGAGAAGCTGCTTCTGAATAGCAAGTGTACCACTGAAATTCTTGTTGTTTACGAATGTCTTAACAACTTCCGGCATACCGCCGATGGTCACGTAATCGCGGAACAGTCCGAAGAGAATATCCGTCTGCAGGATGGAAAGCGGTTTGACTTCCTTCATATGTAGGTAAAGGGCTTCTATGAAATCCTCCTTATAGCCGTTCGCCCATAGGAACTCTTCGAAGTCCATCGAGTACATCTCATAGTCTTCTTTATATCCAACACTATTGGACTCAATCTCTTTGTAATTGATTCCCATCAGTGAGCCGGAGCAGATGACATCGAAGCGGCCATCAAGCTTGAAGAATTTCAGTGAGGTCGCACAGTTAGGACATACCTGCAGCTCATCAAAAAAGAAGAGTGTCTCGCCAGGAACGAACTCAAATCCCGGGTTGAGCAGTGAGATGTTTCTGAGGATTGTATCTACTTCAAAACCATCATTAAAGATCTCACGATATTTCTTCTGCTCAATGAAATTGATCTGAATTACATACTTGTAGTTCTGACTGGCGAAGTGTTCTATTGAACGAGTCTTGCCAATCTGACGTGCTCCCTTGATTATAAGTGGCTTTCTATCAGGGTTGTTCTTCCAATCCGTGAGGTATGTATCAACCTTTCTTCTAAGCAGATTTTCCATATCGCAAATCTTAATATTATTCATTGCAAAGATAGCAGTTTTCACATAATCCGTGCTATTTTACTGGGTAGTTTTCACATAATCCGGTCAAATTTTAGCCAAATTTTCACATTTCCGGATTTTGGGACGAGTTGAATAGAATGGAATTTGACGGTTATAAAGGTGTGAGTATATTGACTTTTCACTCTGAAAGTATACAAAGATGGCTCTGAAACCGATGATGGAGTCAGAGCCATAATTTTGTGTAGATTTTAGAATATCGCACCCTATAACATTCGCTACATATCTGTCATCGACAAACCTCTTTGCGATACAGTGTAGTCCTTAAACTTGCCTGTGGCACGAGTAAATACATCCACTTTCTCATTAAGAGCATCAGCATCGAAGTTTTCCTCTTTTCTCTTTACCTCGATGAATACTGCTTCGTCGTACAATTCGTTCTCGGCAACAATATCAATCTCGTTCTCGCTCTTACGATCCCACCAACTGCCGATGCGTGTGTATGCTTTACTCTCCATAAGCACACGCTTGAAATATCGTTCGAGCATCTTGCCGCTGAAAGTCTCGTAGTCGCGGTTGATGATAGTCTTTACAGCATCGAAGTTCTCAATTTCAAGCATATAGTTGTACTTGTATATGAAGCGGAACCAGAAGGTGAAAAAGTTGTCCTCAATCGTATAGCGAACATTCTTTGTTGAGCTCTTCTCGAAGATAGGTTGGTTTTTGGTAATTACCTCATACTCCTTCTCCAATTTTGTGAGGTAGCCACCAATCTCCCTGCCGACAATCTGTTCAATCTCCGAGCGTAATGTCTTGCCACGAGCAATGGCCGAGAGAATAGAGAAATAGACTCCGTAGTCCTTGCCAAACTCCTCGATAAGTATAGCCTTGCCTTCGCCCAAGAATACAGA
>JAGAIM010000058.1 GCA_017626555.1 Bacteroidales bacterium | reverse complement strand
ATATGTGAGATGATTACTTTGTTCAGCACCTCAAGCCTCTCTCTGATGACTGCTTTTGTCTCATCCCTCACGTTTGAATCCTCGATCATCTTTGTCAATGCATCACGCTCTGCAATAGCGTCAGCGTACAGTTGTTCGTACCTCTGCTTCTCGATCTCCAGCTGCTTCTTCTCAGCAGTGCGGATTTGAAGTTGTTTGCGGATTAGGTAGATTATTATGACTGAACATAAGATCGCGATGATGCTGATGAGCGCAGTTCTTATTTTAGCTTCTTTTTCCTGTAGGGCTTTAATCTCCAATTGATGACGTTCTTCTATGAATTTTGTGTCGCTCTCTATTATCGGGAGTTTGGACTCTTCTAGTAGATAAATATACTTTTTGTATGCATTTATACCCTCTTTATATGATTCCTTATGTTCTAGAATGTTAGCCATAATCCAATAGTATGGCAACTGCTCCCTTCCATCATAAGTCTTGTATTGTTCGAGAGCATATGCAGCGGCATCAATGTCATTAATTTCCATATATGCATTTGCAACAATCATCCATTTGATAAGTTGCGGATCTGTTATCTCAGATTGATAGTCTTTAAGCAGTTTTAACCAAATAGATTTTTCTTGACTTCCTGGCATTAAAGATAATGACAATGCGTAATAATTGCTCTTCTGAAGATCAGTCAAAATTTCCCAGTGTGACTTTATAATGCCCAAATGCTCAGCAACAGCAGATGAATCGTTTATAAGATCATACTGAATCGCAATATCGTTGATTGTGTTTATGTAACTCAGTGTGTCGCAATCTTTCAGAAAATAATCTGACGCTATCTTGCCTTGTTGAATTGCTGCTAAATGATCGTATAGGCTAACGTATAATGACATTTTCGCTTTGTACAATCTTGCATTGATACCATTATCCTTACAGGTGCTTACATACTTCTCTGCTTCAACATATTTTGCCATAGCATCTTCCAGACATCCAGCATTCAGATATATTACACCACGATAATAGTGAGTGAGCAGCCTCTCATCCGGAGTTCCGTGATTCTCATAATACCTCACCGCCGGAGCAATGATACTGTCAGACTGCAGATCGATATAGTTCTTGTCCAGAGCCTGCGAAAGCAACAGAGCATACTTCGCCTCAAGTTCCTTGCTGGTCAGCTCGGACTTCTCAATGCCCTCCAGCACCGCCAAAGCACTGTCCGGCCTCGCCTCAATATACGAATCCACATCCTCCAGCACCCTGTAGGTCTCGCTCTTCCTCGCACCATTGCAGGAAACTATCGTCATTGCTGCCAGAACAGCAGCGATAAATCTGTAGATATGTCTGTTCATTCCGATTAGCCTTCAATGTTAAGAAATATATCGTGAAACTCAACCTCTCTCTGTCCTTTGTGTGTTTTGTAATAATCTACAATCGAAGATACAAACTTTTCATATCCTACTTTTCTGGCTACTTCATCCAACATTACTGGTCCTTTCCGATAAGTTACAGGGATGTTGTTGATCTCTGTTATTTCAATAGGGTGTATGTCAAGAGAGGTTCCTTTGATCTTCTCCCATTCCTCCCTGTACTTTCTTATGATGCACTCGTATTCTTCAACTCCGATGATGTCTCTGATGCACATCAATGTCATGAATTCATTCAATGTTTCAATTATAAAAGCGTAGCCTTTCTCGCCACTCTCGATAAACATCGTATATTCACCGAACCATCTATGACCAATTTCGTGAATAAGAGGATATATGTCTGGATATGAGGAAAACTTCTCCTGTGATGCTGAAATAAACCCCATATTGTATCGGTTGAACGAACTGTTGCCTTCGTGAAAAACAAATGTTGGATATGTGTAGGTACCCAGATCCGGATTAACAAATGATTCTCCGAACTTGGTTTCAAACCACTTCATTGCCTTGGTAGTCAGGTCTTTCAACTCAGATATACGTGTTGTGTCAGCCTGTTTGCCAATTACTTGATAAACATCGAAGCCCCTTTCGCTATCTATACTTACCTTTTCATAAAGAGTTTTGTCGAGAAATGCAAAGTTAAGGGGAACCATCTGCTTGATTTTGTGCCATCTTTCAGGATTTTTACTCGCAGATGAAACTACTTCCAGAGAATCTGGAACGATAAATCTAACCCTGCCAGAATATATGTTGCCTCTGTCCATAGGATAGTAGAATTCTCCGCTGGAAGTATAGAAAGATTCCCAGATTTCAGCTCCTGAATTGCCATACATAAGGACTGATGTCAAGTTCATAAAGACATATTCCATCCTGACCTTCATCCTGTCCTTCTTGTTTTTATGAAAGCATATTGTCTTCTTGTCTGGACAAAAGTCATATCTGACTTTGTTCGATTTGATGCTTAGCTCTGCTACGGATTCTTCTTCCAGATTTCCTCCAAAATCCAGAATGAGTGAATCCCTTCCGTTAAAGTCTATCGTAAAATCGCACCTTACTTTTATAGCCCCACTTCCAACATCTGTTTTATCAAACACTAGTTTATAATCTGTTGAAGATTGGGCATATGACGCTATTGATAACATCATAGATAGCAAGAACGAATATATATATTGCGACAATTTCATCAGCTTTATTCAACTGTATCGTGATTAATAAACAACTAATAGCAAAGTTCTCCAACATCCTCCAGCAGCCTGAAGGTCTCACTCTTCCTCGCATCATTGCAGGAAACTATCGTCATTGCCGTGATAATCAGCAGCAGAAGTCTCATTCTCATTCCCAAATCAGTTAGTCTCACAAATATAGTGATATTTACAAAATAATCCCGTCTGCCTCCTCATTCAGGAAACAGACGAGAACTTCTCGAATCCATCATCGACGGCATCGAAAGGTGTGTGCTCACCTTGGTAT
>JAGAIM010000057.1 GCA_017626555.1 Bacteroidales bacterium | reverse complement strand
GTTATGGAAACGATTGCTACCAGGACGATGATCATCAAGGCAATCGCATATATCCACCAATAATTGTCGATTCGATATGCATAACCGTCAAGCCACTTCCGTATCACTATGTATCCGACCGGTACAGCAACGACAGCGGCTATTCCGACCACCTTGATGAATCCCCATACCATATTCCGGAATACTTCACTCCTGTCACATCCGAACACTTTCCTGACTGACCAGTTACGTGCCTGCTGCTTTCTGTAGTAGGTACTCATCGCAAGCATTGCCATAGAAGAAAGCATTATCACAAGCAGTGCGAAAATAGTTATCAGCTTGAGGTTGTTCTCGTCTGTAGAGAAGTACTGTCTGTATATCGAGTTTAGACTCTGTACGTATATCCTTCCTCCATTACCGTGAGATTCATAGAACTTCTCGATTGCAGCTACAGCTTCATCTTCATTTCCGGACACCTTGACCAGCAGGCTTCTGAGGTACTCGAAATACTCCTCTCCCTTATATTCCATCAACCACCAGACCATATTGGAAGAAGAGCAGTCCTCCATAGTCCTGTCACCCTTCTGATAATCCCGGAATATACCGCAGATACCGTAAGGGTAGTTGGAAAGGGTTACGCTTTCTGCAGAATAATCCAGCCCTATTCCTTTCATAGCCCCTTCGGTGAGCCACAATGACCCGACACCTTGTGTTACGTTGCGGTTGTATTTCACGATGTTGAATCCGAGCATATTGAATGCTGTGCTGTCACCATATATCACTTCCAACTGTACATCCTCTCCGTTATGTTTGAGGCTCATTCCTGTCCTGCCGGAGTGAGCCGGAGAACTCTGAACTCTGCCGATGCTTTCCACGAAAGGTAACTGGCGCAGTTCGTCCACAAGGTAGTCCGAACCTCTTTGAGCGCCTTCGATAGCAATGATATTATCCTTGACATATCCGGAATCCCTGGCAAGCATGTACCTGAACTGTACGAACATTGCAATAGATATGCAGAGAGTAGCAATTGTCACCCCGTTCTGGATACCTATGAATACCTTACCCAGAACCATCTTGCCGCTTGCCGCAAATTCCCCCTTGACTACATCTATAGGCTTGTATCTTGACATTATCATTGCCGGAACGATGCCTGCAATCAGAGAGACGAGGAATACAAAAAGTACCATCAGAATTATTTCGGCAACTCCGAGATTGTTCATCAGCGATACTTCCTTACCCATCATATCCTTTGCATAAGGGCCGAAAACCTCGATAAGGATAAGAGCAAGTCCGAATGATACGACAGTAAGGAGAAGTGCCTCCTTGATATATCTGAACGCCACCTCCCATTTCTGTTCACCGAGCAGACGGCGTGTAGCCATCTCGTTTGCCCTGAATCCGATCTGAGCCACAGTCAGCGATATGTAGTTCAGCAAAGCAAAGACAAGAAGCAGGATACCTGCGGCAAGGAAAAGCATTATGAATCCGAAGGAGATCCTTCCTACAAATGGAGAATGCTGTACACATACTCCGTAGTGTATCTGTGAGAATGGCGAGAAGATGAACTTCTTCATCAGTCCCACGCTGTAAAGAATGTCCTTTTCCTTAAGTATCTCGACAGCCTTCTCCTGAAGAGCCTCAAGGTCTGCACCAGACGTAAGTCTGAAGAAGCTGACTGCGGTTCCATTACCCTCAGCAATCAGGCCGGGGTACATCTCATCGATATGATGAGTCGCGTAAATGATGTCGGCTTCCGGAAACACAGACCTCTTGATGTCCTTGTACACGCCTTTGATGAAAAGATCCTTCGTCTGATTTCCGACAGTGATCTTCAAGGTCTCTCCGAGAGGGGATTTGCCTGGAAAATGAAGGTCTGCAAAAGACTCGCTGACCACTACTGCATTCCTGTCCGTAAACGCATCCTCACGTGAACCTTCTACAAAAGGAAAGGTGAAGAAACTGAAGAAGTTCGGATCGGCGATGATGGCATTCTGCGGTACGGTCTCACCACCTACTGTTGTTTCCAACGCCAAGCCTCTCAGGACGAATGTCGATAGGAAACGACATACATCTTCCACTTCCGGGAACTCCTGGGCGATCACATCACCCACCGTATAACTCATTATACAGAATTCTTCTTCGTGACCTACATATATGTTCTCCGTATTCTTGAGCTCTTTGTCATAGCCCAGTTCTCCGGCCACGAATGTCGCAATGAACACAACGAATGCAAGCGCCACGCTCAGTCCCACGACCTCGATCGCGGTATACAGCTTGTTTCTTGACAGGAATCTCAGGTAACTTTTCATATCTATATTTGTTTTGTGACTTTGGTTCATCTTATTTTTCCTGTGATGACCGGGCATTATTCCTTCTTCAGCGCCTCGGCAGGGTTGGTGCAGGCTGCGC
>JAGAIM010000056.1 GCA_017626555.1 Bacteroidales bacterium | reverse complement strand
GACCGGGGATCCCATATAATCATTAACCTTTCATTTGCAAAGGTGCATCAAACAAATATAGGAAATCGGGATAAAAGTATTTATCTTTGCTGGAGAAGTAATATATATGGGGATGGTAACAAAATCATATTCAGAACAGATAGCAAAAGCTATCGCTTCCTTCTGGCAAACCAAGAAGAATCAGTTGGAGGCAAGTGGTGATACAACTAATAGAGGCGCTGTAGTGGGTGGAAAGCAGCTGGATGCTTTTGCTGCTCTTATTAAGAACATTGCCGTTGAGTATGGGGTTCCTGAAGAATGTATCTATACTAACAGTAATTATCTGCCAGGATATTTCAGATCATCGAAGGATTGGGATCTGCTTATCATTTCTCCAAACAATAAACTGATAGCAGTTGTGGAACTCAAGTCTCAGATCGGTTCATACGGCAACAATTTCAATAACAGAACAGAAGAGGCATTAGGTTCGGCAGTAGATCTGTGGACAGCATTCAGGGAGAATCAGTTCCCGGATCAGACTGCTCCTTGGGTCGGATATCTGACTGTTGTCGGAAAAGATGCTGGCTCTACATCTGTTGTAAGGAATCACGAACCGCATTTCAATGTCAGACCAGAATTTAAAGATGCGACTTATCTTGACAGATATCGAATCCTTTGCCAGAAACTCATTTTGGAAAGACATTATTCGGTGGCAGCACTTTTGTGTACGAGCGGAGCAGATCATTACGAGTGTCTTTCCGAAGATACATCCATTGACAAGTTCATCAGTTCATTCATAGGACATTTGATTGCAAATGCAGGCGAGTTCGGAAAATAACAGATACGGATTGAGGAGTTCCGGAGTACAGCACGGCGATGTGTTTACGTCGCCTGTTGTGGTGGCGTATATGCTGGATATGCTGAACTACACACCTGACAGAGATCTTTCGGATGTATCCATTTTAGAACCCTCGTGCGGTGATGGAGAGTTTCTGATAGAGATTGCCATCAGACTTAGAGAGTCTTCTAAAAAGTATGGCTTTGATTTTACTACTGCATTTCATCGGAATATTTTTGCCTACGACATTGACCCTGACAAGGTAGAGCGCTGCAAAGAACGTCTGACGGATATGGGTATCTCACTCGATACCAGTCAAAATCTCAAAGCAGCAGACTTTCTTTTGTCGGAGATACCTATGGTTGATTGCGTGGTCGGCAATCCTCCGTATGTGCGTTATGAACAGATTCCGGAAAGCCAGTTGAGCATATATAAAGACACTTTCAAGACATTTCATTATCGTGCAGATCTGTATGTGCTGTTCTTTGAAAAGACTCTGAAAGCACTGAATCCGGACGGAAGACATTGTTTTATCTGCTCAAACAGGTGGCTGAAGAATGAATACGGCAAGAAACTTCGTGCAATGGTGTCGTCATCTTTCCGTTTGGAGAGCATAATGTCACTGGAGAAGGCTACGGATGCCTTTCAGGAGGAAGTATTGGCATATCCCGCGATTACTATGATTCAAAACTCACCAAAGAGTGAATTTGTTTCATATTCTGAAATTCGTTCGGTATCAGAACTCGGAAAGGTGGAAAGTCGATTATTAAAGTCGCCTGAATCCTTTGACTGGAGCAATATATTCAGCAGAGTAATCAACAAGGCAGGTCTTATGACCATTGAGGAGATGGGGTTCAAGGTGGGCATCGGAGTAGCGACCGGTGCGGATTCAATTTATATCTCTGAAAAGTTCTCCGGAACAATCGAAGAAGAACTGCTCATTCCTGCACTTAATGCAAAGGATCTGACTGGCGATGAAGTGAACTGGTCGGGTAAGTACCTTCTCAACCCTTATAGGATAAGCGGAAGGCTTATCGACCTTGATGAATATCCGAAAGCCTCGGCATATCTGAATAAGCACAAGGAACGCCTTGCAGCTCGTCACGTCGCTAAGAAGTCTCCTGACAAATGGTATAAGACGATAGACCGGATTATGCCTAGATTAAAGTCTATGCCAAAGATTCTTCTACCTGACATTTCAGGTAACAGATGTGTGTTTGTAGATGAGGGCCATTATTATCCGCTGCATAACCTCTACTATGTTACAGGTGGGTCTTTGGAGCAGTTGCAGATCCTCGCTGCATTGCTTATGACAGACTATGTGAGGAATCAACTGTATGCCATCACCAACTGCATGAACGGCGGATATCCAAGATGGCAGAGCCAGTATATCAAGAAACTATTGGTTCCCGATATCCATTCAATTAGCGAGAATCATAGATTGTCACTGCTCGAAGCATATAAGAACTATGATGTAGTCCGTCTCAACAAAATCATGGACTCGATACTTGT
>JAGAIM010000055.1 GCA_017626555.1 Bacteroidales bacterium | reverse complement strand
TTATACCTTTCCTTTCCGAAGTCAATTATCTGGACATCGACCACATCTCCTTCACGGTAGTCGTCATTGAGATATGCCTGTACTGGATATCCGTCTACTGTCCACATATATGCCTTGACATTCCCCTTCTTGTCGGGACTTATCTCGCGGATGCGTGCGTAAACATAATTGCCTAAATTTGCCCTATAGTTTACTATGTAGTCTATGAATTCGCTCCTGATATCAAAGGTTCCCTTTACAGCATTTACGAGTGTTGCGTCCACGGTCGAGCCCACAGGCAGGTACTTGAAGAAGTCCTGGCTGTCATAATACAAGTAGGAGTCATTAACCTTTATATATCCCTCGATCTGTTCGTATGATTTGTCTATCGTTCTGACGGTGACGTTTCCGTCCTTCTTTCCCGTGATCAGAACCCTAATCTTGTCTCCGTTCGAATACTGCTTGAGGTGCTTGGATTTCTTTGGTCCGTTGTCCTTCAGACTCCTGAGGAAGTCTCTGGTGAAATCGGACATCTTCTCAAGATTGTCGAGGTCAGATTTCTTAACCTTGTCGCCTTTGCCGGAGAGAATATGTATAGTACCCTCCATAACCTCCAATGAAGGGACCAAGGTGCCTCTCAGAAGTTCATCTTTGCTGATTGAGGCGATGGAAAGCACTCCTTTGCTCAGCCGGACAGTGCCCTTCTCCTCAAACCACGCATCCTCCATGCCGGCATCAGTTGTGACTGTATGGTTGCATATCTTGTGGGCAAGAATCTGGGGCTGGAAGGATACGATATCGTCCCAAGAGAACGGGTACTTTCCTCCTATCCTTCCCAGTTGATTGGCTACCGCTATCTCTGTCAGTTCCTGGGCATTGTTCTGGACTATATGCGCCAGAGCAAGCAACATTACGGAATAGGCCTTCAGCTTGAATTCGGATTCGACCTCTGCATATGCAAGAAGGTAGATTCCGCACATGCGGCACGCAACAGATGGATCAATGCTGTCTGTCAGATTCTCCTGCAGCGGAACAGACACTGTCTGCGTGATCAACTCCTGGATTCTCTTTTCCAGAAGACGGACAGTGGTCACATAGAAGGAGTCGCGTGATGCCGGTCTTTTTGCTCCTTGGTACAGGTACTGTAGAACCTTTTCAAAGTTCTCATCTATGTATTCTGTCTTGATATCAAGCCACAATGGGGTTGCTGTGTTCTCTGCCATAACTGTGCTGTTGTCTTGTTGTTTATGCAATCAAACAAAGTTAATCCTATTGTGACATATTTCCAACAGTCCGGCATCCCTGTGATATCTTTTCGCGGAAGTTTTGTCTCTGAATTGAGTATTCAGTCGTATTTCCTTCTGAGTGCTTTTTCATCATCAATGATGAACTGGCACTGCATGCTTGCCGAAGAGAGGGAGCGATATGCACTCTTCAAATCATCAAGGACATACTGATATCCGTTAAAGATGTTTGTGAAGTCATCCTCATCAAATCTTGTGTCTGTCTCCTTGAGGGAATCCTTGTACTTTTCAGAATCGTGTCTTTCCGATTTCAGGAGACCGGCCAGGTCCCTGATACTGTTGGAAATCTTTTCCAGGTTGTCCAGTATCTCATCCATATTAAAGTATCTCCCTCGCTATCCACGCACAAGCCTCTGCATCAGCCAGGGCATGGTGATGATTGGTAAGGTCGTATCCGCAAGCGGCGGCCACTGTCTGTAATTGATGATTCTCAAGACTGCCACAGAAATGCCTTCTGGAAGCAGCCAGCGTATCGTGAAAGACGAACTCCGGGTAGTCCATCCTGTAGCATCTGAACACCTCTCGCAGGCATCTGCTGTCGAAGCCTGCATTATGAGCGACTAGCGGAAGTGCATCAGGGCAGTCCGCCGTATCCTCGGAAAGGATCTGAACGCCTTCCAGCAATTCCTCTGTCATTCTTCTCCATACAAAAGGAAAGACTTCCGCATTGTCAGTGTCTTCGTGCCCAAGTCCGTGAACCTGCTGGCAGAACCATTTGTAGTAGTCCGGCTCAGGGCGTATCAGACTATAGAATGTATTCACAATCTCACCGTCTCTGACAAGTACAGCTCCAATACTGCAGACGCTCGAGGCGCATTCATTGGCTGTCTCGAAATCTATTGCTATAAAATCCTTCATGTCTAGATCTCCTCGTTCGGTACATCATCATACATCCTGACAGTCATACGCAGTTCATTGGCTACCTCTCTGCGAAGCCACTGCGGACTCATTACCTCTGCATACATTCCTTTGGAAAGCAGTTCACGGACGAAATCAAAGGTCGGTACGAGTCTGTATCTGAACTCTGTATAGCCGTCTCCGGATTCTCCTTCCTCCTGAGAATGGTGAAGTGGAAGTGTGCGGTAGTACTTCACCTGATCATCTGACACTCTTATGATTACTTCCTCTACGGGACCGTTGTCCAGTATCACTCCGAAGAGTTTTCTGAACACTTCCTTCGGATCGAATCCCTTTGGCAGCTTGAAAGATGACTTTGTCTGCTTCAGGTCAAAGACCCTGTCAAGAGCATATATCCTTGGCTCCTTGTATGCTTCACTCTTTGCAAGCATATACCATCTCTGCTTGAAGAGCTTCAGACAGTAAGGTGATACATC
>JAGAIM010000054.1 GCA_017626555.1 Bacteroidales bacterium | reverse complement strand
ATTGAACCCCAATGCTGTGGTCAATCCGTAATCCTTGCCGGAGAAATACGCATCCTGCTTCAATACCAACGGTGACGAAGAGTGAAGGCTCTGCACGATTTCAGTATCCTGATAATACTCGGACTGGTTGAAACTCAAAGTGCCGAAAAGGTCGAATCCTTTATGTCTGTAGTTCATATTAAGGGTCTCATACAAGTCAGTGTTTTCTGACTGATACCAGGTGGAGCGAAGATTGAATCCGAATCCGTCACCCTCTCTCTTGATCGTCTTGATCCTGATGACGGCCTTCACAGTTGCATCGTACCTTGCACCGGGATTATGCACCACATCGACACTCTTGATATCGCTGGAGTTAAGAATTTCAAGTTCTGAATTATCTCTGACAAGACGGCCGTTGATATATATGATCGGCGCTCCTTTGCCGAACACCTCGATACCATCTTCCTTTTGAATCACTCCCGGCAACATTCTAAGCACGTCGTTGGCAGAACCGGCATCTGCAAGTACACTGTTCTCAACATTCGTGACAAATGCATCTCCGACTATTTCAGTCTTTGGCAGCACAGCCTTCACAACAACCTTGTCAAGCATTTCTGTATCAGGTTCCATCCTTATGACCCCGAAATCATTGCCTTTCATAGTCATAAATTTTGTCCTGTAACTGACAAAGGATACCTGAAGAATCGAGACTTCAGGATGTGCGGATATCACGAATAATCCGCAAGTGTCTGTGACAGTGCCAGTAATAAAAGTAGAGTCTGCTTTATGTAAAACCACATTTGCAAATGCAAGCGGCTCATTATTCTCATCAACCACCTTACCGGTTATTGTTTGAGCAAGTGCGTTGTGGCAGATAGATAGAAATAGGGTAGCCACAATTAACTTTAATACTGTTTTATGTATCATCATAACAACTGATTTTGTTGCAAAGTTACGTGGAAAGTCATTTATATCTACCTTATGATAAAACTTTCTCAGACTGCAACCCCTTTTGTAACTTGTTGATTATGTATTAGTTGCAAGTGCGTAAAAATATAAAAGTTTATATCGTGGTTCTGATGACTTTATGTGATGGGTGCAAACTGGAATTCAACGAGAAAAAGTATTACCTTTACGGAAAAGAAACATTATGCGGATATACTTATTCCTACTCATATCTTTTCTGGTCAGTTGCACAAATCATCTGACTAAGTCCGACTATGAACAAATATTGGATGCGGCCGAGACCTTACTTAATGAAGGAGAATCATTAAGTGAGGAAACATCTCTCTGCGAAGCATTGGAGTATTACCGTAATCTGGAGCCGAAGGACTCAACACGATTAACTCAAGCAACTATCCTTACAGCATACCATTATTGGTGGAGAGGAGACAAGCAGCAAGCATTTCAGTTATTGGAGACTCTTGCCGACACTGACAATAGCGCTTTAGAAGTATTGTACGACTTGGCATCGAAAGACTACGATTTCGAGGCTGCGTATGGCTATATGTGTCGGATGCTGCAAGATGAAAGTGCCAGAAATCTAGATAACCTTCATTCATTGGCAACGCTATACTTCTATATGGACAGGAAGGATGACTGCATACGCTTGTTTGAAGAACTGCCACAATATATAAAGACATCCAGAGATTCCGTCCGTTATTTTGAGAGAATACTTCCCAATCATGCCGACATCATAAGCGAATGCGGGGATATTGAGAAGGCTATAGAACTTCAGGAAACAGTTGTGAACCACTTTATCGGTCAGGATAACTGGTGGGTTGCAAAAGCATACCTGTCTCTTGCGCGCTACTAT
>JAGAIM010000010.1 GCA_017626555.1 Bacteroidales bacterium | reverse complement strand
GATTGTCGTATTCCCGGAACTTTCCATTACAGGTTATACTTGTGGTGATTTGTTTTTTCAGCAGACGCTTCAGGAAAATGCTTTACTGGGAATGTTGGAGATTGCAGAACGTACTGCACATCTGGATATAATTTCAATAGTCGGACTTCCTATTGTTATTGGCCATCAACTGCTGAATGTGGGCGCAGTTATACAGCAAGGCCATATCCTGGGCTTGGTTCCCAAAAGCTACCTTCCCAACTATAAAGAATTTTATGAACAGCGATGGTTTACATCTGCATTCGACAACCAAATATCGGAGTATGACATTCACGGGGAACATATCCCTGTCGGGAATGATTTGTTGTTCTCCACGCGGGAAGTAACATTCGGAATAGAGATCTGCGAAGACTTGTGGGCACCAGTCCCTCGAAGTTCTTTTCTTGCGTTGCAAGGAGCTGAAATCATTTTCAACCTTTCAGCCTCCAATGAATGCGTTGGTAAACATAAATATCTTCGCAGCCTGATTTCTCAACAGTCGGGACGGCTGATTGCCGGATATGTGTATAGTTCGTGTGGCTTCGGCGAATCTTCCACGGATGTCGTCTTCAGCGGAAATGCGTTTATCTGCGAGAACGGAAGTTTCCTTTGCGAAGCCAACAGATTCAATTATGAGCCTCAGCTACTGATAGGTGATATAGATGTGGATTGTTTAAGAAACGAACGGTTGACAAATACCACCTTCAAGGCCTGCCGGAATCATATAACCCAGTCCTCCCTTCGGATGATTATGGCCAAGCCTTTGGCTAAAATAGGGAAACACCTTCATAGAACTATATCGCCCCACCCATTCATTCCCAATAGCGAAAATTATGATGAAATCTGCAATGAAGTTATATCCATTCAATGTGCAGGACTGGCAAAACGAATAACACATACTCAAGCCAAAAGTGTGGTAGTAGGTATATCGGGAGGACTGGATTCTACTTTAGCCTTATTGATATGCGTCCGCACCTTCGACCAACTTGGCAAGGACAGAAAGGATATTCTTGCCATAACAATGCCCGGCTTTGGCACTACAAGAGGGACATATATCAATGCCGTCAAGTTGATTGAAACATTGGGTTGTTCATTGAAAGAGATTGATATTAAAGAGGCTTGCAGAGTCCATTTGAAGGATATAGGACATCCTAAAGAACTACGCGACACTGTATATGAAAATACCCAAGCACGCGAACGAACCCAAATTCTGATGGACATCGCTAACCAAAACAATGGTTTTGTAATAGGAACCGGTGATTTGTCCGAAATCGCCCTTGGCTGGTCCACATACAATGGCGACCATATATCGATGTATGGAGTGAATTGTGGTGTACCGAAGACTTTGGTCAAATATTTGGTTCAATGGATAGCAGACAACAAGACCGATTCGGCACTTCGAACTATTCTGCTGGATATAATTTCCACACCTGTAAGTCCGGAATTACTACCATCTGGCGAAAATGAGGAGATAGAACAACGTACTGAAGATGTAGTGGGTCCGTACGAGCTACACGATTTC
>JAGAIM010000009.1 GCA_017626555.1 Bacteroidales bacterium | reverse complement strand
GGTGGTGATCCAGAGAGGAAGAAATGAGACGTTTGTCCTTGTCGCACAAAATAATGCGGCGGACGAAGATCTGAGTCGTGCAATTACAGTGGATGAGGTCCTTGCTCGTGTGCGTGAGGGGTTGAATGAGATGTTTGAGCGTAAGAGGATTCAAGGAGATAGCGATTGATTATTCGGAACGATTGTTCAGAGATATTCAGACAAATCTACCTCTGAAGGTCAAGAAGGATGCTCCGTCTTATTTCAAGCGATATGGCAACAATCTGTTTTATTCACCGTTTGCCAAGAACAAGCACACTACAAGGTATGTGTTCTACAGCATTCATAAACAAGATGGTCAGACTATCTTTCTTGTCAGATATTTAGGAAACAACCATATAATTGCTCATCATCTGGTTGAGGAACTGGACTGATTAGTAATTAGTCTTTTTCGTTCTGCTCGTGACTTCGGCCGATGTGCGGAATTTCGTTTCCAGTAGGTCATAGGAGAGGTCCTCGGCCGGAGCCGTGGATGGAGGATATAACCAGGAAGGTGGCCAAGTAATCAACTGCACAACTTGGAACATTGATAATATGAACCGATGAAATACTACCACAGAATATGGCAAAGATATATGTAGCAAGCAGTTGGAGAAATCAATATTTCCCTGATGTCGTAAAGAAACTCCGTGAATACGGTCACGAAGTCTATGACTTCCGCAATCCCCCACACAATCACGGAGCATTTATGTGGAAGGACGTTGATCCGAATTACGACAAATGGAACGTAGAGCAGTACAAGAAAGGCTTGCAGCACCCATCATCAGAACGACAGTTTCAGGCAGATGTGGACGCACTCAACTGGGCCGACACTTGCCTATTAGTCCTACCTTGCGGCCGCAGTGCTCATACCGAAGCCGGTTGGATGAAAGGAGCCGGCAAACGCACAATCGTCTATATCCCCGAAATGCAGGAAGCAGAACTGATGTACAAACTGTTTGACCTGGTAAGCGGTGATCTAGAAGAAATCAACTCGTACTTATCCCGCGAATAGGGTATAATTGCCAAAAACGGTTGGTAAAACTCCAGCAATCATTTAATTCACAATAAGATACAACGACTTTGATGAAACCTATTTCGTCAAAGTCGTTTTTTATAGTACTCCCCTATCTATTCCATTGCTCCGTCAATGTTGTTTCCAGCGTGTGGGGCTCGTGGAAACTCTATTGTGACTAAGATTATAAATGGATGATGCGAGATGAGGAATGTGTTGCGGTTTGAAGGCTTAGAGGGAGTATTTGAGTAGTCCTGCGGGTGATCTGCCGGCGGTTCAGAGGTTGATTTATGATGAGTTTCCGCCGAGTTTTGAGACGAGGCAGGGTGTGGAGATTGCGGCTGTGTATGGGATGCCTGAGAGGAGTTTCAAGAGGTGGCTGACGACGAGTTATTTCAAGAAGGTCAGTTATGGGTTTTATGAGAAGATGTTCAGGTAGGGTTATGTGTATATGTTAGTGGCATTCTTGGCATTGTTGGCATTCTTGGGTGGGTTGGTGGGAAGAGTGCCAAGAATGACGAGTGTGCCAAGGAGGAAAACAATTTATCAAAAGCACACTTATTGTATTTATAATTCCAGTTGATTTTATGAAAATTTTATCTATTTTTGTACAAAACTTACGAAACAAGGGTGAATTTTAATCAAATTTCGGGTATGATTAGAGAATTTTGTGTAGAAAATTTCTACTCTATCAAGGAAAGACAGACATTGAACTTTGAGGCTAAGGGCAACACAGACTCTTTTGCTTCTGTTATGGTGGATGATAAGGTAAGGCTTAACAAGATTGCTATCCTCTACGGAGCAAATGCATCCGGTAAGTCAAACATTCTTTATGCACTGCAGACGGTGTTCAGATTATTGATCACACCAAAGTCAACCAGGAACAAGAAGATTGTCTGCTACCATCCGTTTGCATTGGCCAAAGGTGAGCCTACAAAGATGGGACTGTCGTTCTATGTTAATGGAATCAGATATGATTATGAGATTTCATACAATGAGGATTATATTCTCAGCGAGACCTTGAATTTCTATCCAAAGGGCTATAAAGCTTCATTCTACACCCGTGAGTTTGTTGCAGAGTCATCAGCTGCAAACATTACATTCGGAACCAGTGCAGAGATTAAGAAGAAGGCTGAGAACACATTTGTAAGCAACACTCTGAACAACCACACAGTCCTCTCCACTTATGCTAAAGTGGCATTTGATGAGGATGTAAAGGCTATTTCTGACCTTTTTGCGTGGATTACGAAGTCTATGCACGGTATCAACGAATATCACGATCCTAACGAGACTTTCGCGGATATGATGAGGAAGGTTGATGAAGATCCAAAGATGAAGAGTTTCTTCCTCCAGATGATCAAGAAGGCTGACTTCAATATCGTGGACTTCCACTATGAGGATTCGGTCGTACTCCAGAGCGGCGAGAAGACCAAAGATATTATGTTCACCAGCGTTGCTGGCAAAGATAGTTTCGATCTGAAAACCATCAATCAGTCCGGAGGTACCATAGCATTCCTGGAGAAGACCCGACTTCTTTATGATATGGTTTATGGAAACAACATCTTCCTGTTCGACGAGCCGGAGAATGACCTGCATTATGACCTGTTCCTGTTCTACCTGAATGCATTCCTGTATAATTCAGATAAATCACAGATGATCATCGCCTCGCACTTGACATCTTTGCTGGCAGAGGATCTTATCAATGAGCAGAGAGATCTGATTTATTTTGTAGAGAAGGATTTCGAGACTGCGACTTCGTCGTGCAAGAGAGCAGACAAGTATGGTCTGCATAAGAACCAGTCACTCTATAACGCATACAAGATCGGCAAACTCGGAGCAAAACCAGCTCTGGGTTCACCTTTCATTCTTAACGAATAACAGTGAAGCCCTATGAAAGAAACATTCATCATCATTGGCGAAGGCCCTACTGAATACTTCTTTCTGACTTCACTGAAAGATGAGTTCAGAACGCTTCAGAACATTGATCCTCAATATCCGAAGCATACAAGTATGGCAGAACTTGAGATGAAAATCAAGAAGGCCATCGAGCAGGGATACAATCACGTTTATTGTATGATTGACCTGGACAACAAAAAGGAAGGCAAGAACAAGAGCGACTATGTCAACCTGAAGAAGAAATATCACGGCAAGCATATTTCTAAGCCAAAGAAAGGTATTGACTGCCGTATTGAATTCTTTGAGACAGAAAGATGTACTGAACTGTTCTTCCTTTACTACTTCAAGTACACCACCAAACTGTACAACCACTCGAATGAAGTCGAGGCAGACCTCAGCAAGGAATGTGGTTACGCAAAGACGACTGACTTCTTCAGAAGGCATCCTCTGCATCAGTTCTTCACACAGCAGGGCGGATCGATATACGATGCAATCTCAAATGCAGAGAAGTCAATGGTCACTGCCGAGAACAGAGGATATACTTTCTCTGAACTGGGAAGAATGTTTAAGATGTTGGGAATACAGAAATAATAACACGAAGTTAACTATTAACTAATCGAATTTTAGGAATGGAGAGTAAGGATCACAAATATCCGCGATTGATATCCAATCGCCCATGTAATAAAGACCTTTTTGAAGGTAAGGCACATGACAAATTAGCAAAGGCGATAGCCGATGTAATTAGTTCTGATGAAAAGCCATCAATGATCGGCATTGATGGTGGATGGGGATCTGGAAAATCCAACTTGGTAGGAATGGTATCAGATCACTTAAACGCAATATGCGGAGAGGAAGAAAAGAAGTATCATTTCTTTACATACGATGTATGGGGACATCAAAATGATCTTCCAAGACGTAGTATCTTGGAAAAATTAACTACTGATTTAGTCAGTGGTGACCCCCCATTTTAGAAGAAGATAAATGGAAGGAAAAGAGAGATAATCTATTATCAAAGAAAAGGAACACCAAAAGCAAAGTTGTTCCGAAGATCAACTATGTTATAATAGCAGCCAGTGTTCTGATTATACTAACTCCTTTTATTGGAACCATATCTTCCGTTTTCAACAAACAATGGCTTAACATAACACTTGCTGTATTGCCATATCTTATAATTATCGGATTAGTAATTAGGCAGCGTATCAAAGACCTGAAGAAGAACGAGCAAGAAGTTAATTGTAAAAACTTCTTTACAGAATTATTTCTCCTATATAACGACAAAATCACTGAGAACGAGACATTTGAGACCATTTCAGAACGTGAGCCTTCAAGCAAACAATTTAATGAATGGGTTAAAGACATTGAAGACTCGCTTAAGGAGGCAAACAAAAATTTAGTCATTGTATTTGACAATATGGATCGTTTACCAAAGTCCAAGGTACAGGAATTTTGGGCAGCAATTCATAGTTTCTTTAGCGAAGCCAATTATTCAAACATTAGTGTTATCGTTCCATTTGATAGGGCGCATATCCAAAATGCATTTCAAAGTGAGGACATCGATAATACTGATGAAGATTGTGAAAGCACTAATGAAAACCGTTCTGGACTAAAACAAAGAATCTGTTACGGCAACGACTTCATAAACAAAACATTTGACATTGTATTTTCCGTTCCGCCTCCAATACTTTCCGGATGGAAGAAATATTTTAGGGATATGTGGAAGGAAGCATTCGGTCCAAATACAGATGCAGATCCTGACGTATTACAAATATTTGACAAATTAACTCCAGAGAATAGTCCTAGAAAGATTATTGCATTCATCAATTCATTTGTTACGCTCAAGAAAACAGCAGATAGTTCTATTGAAGACAAGTACATAGCGCTTTATATATTTGGAAGAGAACATATTGCGAAAAAACCATTTTCTCAGATTCTTAGTCCAACATACCTTGGTGCGCTTGAATTCCTGTATAAAAACGACCAGAGGATGCAGGAATGTATGTCATCTCTATATTATCAGCTGCCTAGTAACGATGCGATGGATGTAATCTTCAGCAATCAGATAAAGATTGAGCTAGATAATAACACTCCTGATATAATAGTAAAGTTAAAAACGTCTAACAACTATTGGAGTATATTGTTTAATGCAATCCCTGAAGTCACAAACATTAAAAATGCAACATTAACATTGAACAGTGTCCTAGTTGGTACTGAGGAAAAAAGATCAAGCAAGGCTTGGAGCGATCTATTCAAAAAAGCAATATCCAACAAGGATAACCTCTCAGAATATGATGAATATCATAAGATATTAGCCTCAAGACTTACTTTGGAAGAGAGAAGGACTTTAGTAGAAATTTTAATTCGCCAATATCACAAAAATATCGACTCAAAGCCTATAGATAATTACATTCATGGTATCGATGAACTATCATCGATAGAGAATGATGTATACAAAATATTGAAGGAATATAATACTGAAGTGGAGGCTCAGGATTATCTAACTTTAGTTAAGCAGAAAAAGGACCAACACACCCACTATGGACTGACTGTTAATCCAGCAAAGTTTGATACTCACTTACTAAATCTTAGTCCTGACGTTGCTGCCACCACATCTATTTATCCACATATAAAAGATACGATAGATACTCCTAAATATGAGGAAAGGATGAGTAAATTATTCAAGGACGCCACAGATAGCGATCTTGAAAACGCCCAAAACCTTATCGACCGAATAAAAGAAATCATCCCTGCTCCTATTGCAATCAGCATTTATTGGGATGACAATAAGATATACAATATGTTTGTTAGCGCAACAAAGGATAATGACATATATTATGAGGCGATAGCAATGATGATTTCGCGATGGGATAAATTCTCAGCGAACAGATCCTCTTTCAATACTATACTTAATTCTTCAGATATAAAAGTAGCACAAAAGGTTGCGAAAGTAATCGAATCCTATACTACTTATGGAGAAATTCTCGAGAAATTCAGTTCATATCCTCAAAATGCATTATTAAAGCTAGTCGTTAAAGAACTAACTATAGCTTGGAATGGAGAATCAAAATTAGCTATTGAAAGTGTCTTACCTAAGTATAAAACAATCATTGATAATTCCGATGTTACAGCATCCGAATTGCTATCTAAGCTAAATGGTTGGAGTAAACATCTCAATAAAAAAGACAGAAGTTATATAGAGTCACTACCACTTCAATTATTTGTAGATGCTCAAACTGTCGACAACCCATTGACACGATATTGCCTACAAATTGCACAAGACTACTTAAGAGATTTCAGTCAGGAAGAATGGAAAAGTAGCTTCGCTAACGAAGACTATAAATTCAAATTATTGAAGGTATACCACCCATGTCCTATCACGAACTGCTTTGATGCATTCAAGGAAGTGACACGCAGTTATGCAAATGGAACTACTCTAAAACCAATTAATATAAGTGTTGCCAACGAAGTTATCAAGATATCCGAAGACATCGGAAGAAACTTAAGTGAGTTCTTTACAGGCATAAGGGATATTTTCGTAAGTTCAGCAAGCATAACTTCAGAGAAGATAAAGTATTTCGGCAAATTACTTTTCAAATACGGCAAGCTAGAAGATAACCCTAAATCGCTGGAAAAGATCTTCCCTACAGAGTTTATTGATAATGATGAAATAATCAACCTCCTTATTGAACACAAAGAAATAGTAAAGGTTCTAGTAGCTAATAGCCAAAACAGTAATGAGTTTAAGCAAAAGATAGATGCTTTGCTGACAGGGCGTAAGAACAGCGACAAGCAATTCGTAGAATTTTGCGAATCAATAGGAATTCGCAAAAATCCAGAAGAAAGCAGTTCTGAAGCATAAGTATAAAAATCCCGCCACTCTGAGATTCAGGGTGGCGGGGTTCGTTATGAGGCCAGCTTGAGGCTGGCTGTGGGGAGGAGGGTTACTCGCCGTCGGCTGGTGCATCTTCGTCGAGAGTAACCAGGGTGAGCATTTCGCCGGATTTTTCGCCGGTTTTAATATTGACGAAGAAGTACTTCATAAAGACTTTTGGGGCGGCGGCGTTAGGGGCGCCGTGCTTGTTGTCGAAGTCTTCTTTGATGTCGTACTCTTCGCAGACTGCTTCGAGAGGCTGGGCGATCTGGACTGCTTTTCCGTAGGCACGGGTGACTCCGTTGGACTGTGGAGCGGATGCCATTATGATGAACTTGAGGTCAGCTGCGTTGTCCGGTTCTCCTTCGAGTTCGAATGTGAACTTGGTCGGGGTGAGGGTTACGATTACTTCGGTAGGGCTTCTTCGCACTGAAGGCTTGGCGGTATTTTGCGTTATGGCACCACCGCAGTAAACCATCCAATACTGGAGGCGAAGATATATTTTTTTGTAACTAACCCGTTAGAGTCACTAAACAGTGTGACTAAGGAGCGTACGCTCCAAAATATTTCCGTGACGCAAGGAGAACAAATGGGTATCAGAATCCCGTATAGGAAAAGAGATACTAGTACCTGCATATAGCACGGGAGAGCATAAAAGCAGGGTTACTATGTACGAAAAAATACAATAATCACTATCATTGATATTATCACAGCACCACGAGCGGCGAGTTGCAATATCGACTACGACACTGAGGTCGCAGCCCTTGCAACGGGGGATCGCCTTCAACGAGTTATTCTCTTGGCTTTTCCGTGACAAGACGAAAGTCTTGCGGCAGTCCGGAGTAATATTTTTTGCTATTCCTCAAGCGACTTCGTCGATGACTGTGGCGTTCGTAAAAGATATAGAGGGCGAGACCTTTTTTAATTATCTTCTGCCGTGCCCGGCATTTATTCTTATGATCCTACCATTAGTTCCTCCATAGACTGCCATTCGCCCCCATACTCCTGAATTTGCTATATGAGATGAAAAACTGCGTTTCCTATATCCTATAACGGAACCACGGGAATGACGCTTTTTAGGCTCACTGAGTCCACCTGGAACACGCCTCTTTTCGTTAACTAATTCATAAACATAGTTGTGTGCTTGATTCCATAATATACCAAAAGCCTCTTCATCTAACACACTCTGTCGAATAAAGTACTTTCTACACGAACTGATGAATATCACGAAAATTGCTCTATATTTTTCCTGTCTATAAAGTTCAACAATCTCATCAGTTATACCCAACAACTTGAATTTACCATCAAAGCAACTCTTCAAATCCTCCATCTTTTGCTTATGCAATTCAACAAGATTGATTCTGCGTTCTGCAACTTTAGGCTGCTTTGCTTTCTCCACCTGAACAGAGCCCTTATCTTTTACTGCTTTCTGTTCTACAACAATAGGCTGGGTAGATGGCTTTGTAGTTGGATTTTGTTTATCTTTCTTCGTAACACTGACACTCGTTTGACCTTCTTGAAGCTTTGAATGGTACTCACGATTTGGAGTAGGAGTTGGCTTTGATTGCTGAAAACGAGACAACAGATGTTGCTCTTCAACCGGTTTATCGGAATGAATTGGACGCTTATAAACAATCACAACCTCTTCCTGAGGGTCATCATCAAAGCGATTATCAAGACTTAATGCCGTAGCACATAATAATGAAAGTAACTCATATTCTTCTTTATACGAAAGAGGAACTTTATGCCCTAGCACGATTGCATTATCATCAGGGCTTTCATCATTTCCGTGTTCACAATCAGTCGCCAACGAATCTAGATAATCATACTCTCCGTCAAAGAAGCGACAAGCGAAATAGTCAATAATATCTTTACAAACCTGACTGTCGTACAGTTCCGCTATCGTTGCAAAAGATTCTTCCTCTCCATAATCAAACATAGTCTCGTACAACACACTTTTTTGTACAACTGCTCGCACATATGAATGGAAGACTGTATAATCATCAGGTATTTTTGATTTTCCAGATACCGCAGTTGAAAGAAGCGCTGCTTTAGATTTCCCCACAGTAGTAGTCATAGACTGCTTTGATGCTGCCTTACTATCTACTGACACCTGCTTAAGCAAGTCTAATTGACCTGCTTTCAATAAGTCCCCTAATGTATTTCCTGCCATAAATTTAAATATCTACCCCACAATTAAATATGAGGTAGTAAATATAGTGATTAATTTCCGAAACCGATTATATAAGCATTGATACGATCATTCACCCCAGCTGCTATTACCGCCGCACATAGCACCTAATACATCAACACAAAGAACGAGAAAGATTATAACTCCGAACATTGCACAATAGATTAAACCACAAATAAAAGCCCATTTTGTGCCAAACAAGAACACATACAATAATAATCATAACACTTCAGCAAAATATCAATATAGAGATCGATGCAATAGACCAGTAATTTTACACTAGAGGAATAAGAAGTCATAAAAATATATCATATCTCGCTAAGGTATTCTTTTTCACAAATTACACAATAATCATCTGAATGATACTTATTGTGATGATTATTTATTATCTTTGCATCATTATAACAACAACTACACATCACTGGTACAAATGGAACAATTTACTTTTATCGACCTATTCTGTGGAATCGGAGGATTCCATCAGGCTATGGTTGATTTAGGGGGAGAATGCGTTTATGCAAGTGATATTGATGCGTATTGCTGTAAAACATACGAACTTAACTATGGATTTAAGCCAGATGGAGATATAACTAAAGTAAAAGAAGAAGACATACCAAAACACGATGTTCTTTGTGGAGGGTTTCCTTGTCAGGCATTTTCTAAGGCAGGAAAACGTCTTGGTTTTGCAGATGAGACTAAAGGTACCTTATTCTTCGACATTCTTCGCATTCTTAGATACCATAAACCTAAGTACGCACTTCTTGAAAATGTTCGTAATCTTGCTAGCCACAACAATGGCAATACTTGGAGAGTGATTCACGATTCATTGGTAGATATTGGGTATAACGTAATTGATGAGCCCGTCATTTTCAGTCCTCATTATATTGGTATTCCTCAGCATCGAGAGAGAGTATTTATTATGTGCGTTAGGAAGGATATTGGAGAATTACCACCCTTCTACTTCAACATTGATAGAATACCTAAATGCTCAATCGATGACATACTTCAGAAGGATAGCGAAATAGAAGATCTTAAAAGATATCAGTTAAAGCCAGAACAGATTGAATGGATAGATAATTGGAACGAATTCATTCAGGGAATCAAGTGTGACAAATTACCTGGTTTCCCTATATGGAGCGATTGTTTATGTCCCATCGAAGAAAGTCCTCTATATAAAGATTGGGACAATCAGCCAGGCTGGGCAAAGAACTTTGTCAGAAAAAATAGCGAACTCTGGGAGAACAATAAAGAATTTATTAATTCTTGGCTAGAGAAGGCAAAAAAGAATAACTTATTCTTTGGATCAAAAGCAAAATTTGAATGGCAGGCTGGTGATTGCCAGAAACCTAATATATGGGACCATATTATGCAAATACGGCCTTCTGGACTGCGTGTTAAATCAGGTACGTATTTTCCCGCCCTTGTTGCTATCACACAAACCTCAATTGTAGGCAAAAGAAAAAGATATCTCACTCCACGCGAATGTGCCAGACTCCAAAGTTTCCCTGATACTTTTATATATGACGTAAAGAATTCTCAGGCATACAAGCAATTTGGTAATAGCATCAATGTATCCTTAGTTAAATTATTTGCGAAATATATGTTTGGTGACCAGGAAATTCAGAGTAAGTATTCCTATGACGCTCAGTTTGGCAAAGGAGAGATAGAACCATCACTGTTCCCTGACTATGAATAGAAATCAGCAACATATTAGTTGTTATGCAACGAAAGCACCGCACTCGCGGTGCTTTTCTTCTTTACAATGATACTTATTGTATGTATACTATGGATACTAACACACTGAAAATTTTAGGACAAACAATCCGCTCCAAAAGAGAAAACAAAGGTCTCACGCAATTAGAAGTCGCAGAAAGATCAAATATGGATAGAAATTATATCGGGATGCTTGAAAGAGGCGAAAGGAATCCCTCCTATCTATCACTTCTTAAAATCGCCAAAGGTCTTAATATGACCGTTTCTCAACTCATAAAGCCATAATCTACAATGTTATATAACCACACACTAAACGACATAAGTTCCAACACCAACACAGGTATTGAATTTGAAATTGCACTGTTCTACAAACTATTATCTAATAAACCAGAAGAACAAAATCAGGTTAAAAGCGCAATCGCAAGAAGATATGACCATAATAAAGTAGAAGAGATAATCAACTACACAAGCACTGAAAAGATTATCAGAGCACTGACGGCACGCGGATTGACATATAAAGATGCTTCTTTTGAAACTCAAAATGACGAAGTCGGTCCAGCAGACGTTGTCCTGATTACTGTTGACAAAACGGGAAAGGAAGAAAAGATCGGTCTATCAATCAAATATGCAAACACTTGCACTCTTAATGTGACAGGAAGAAAATTCATCACAGATGCTCAAATATCTATCCTGAAAGACAAATATGTAAGAAAATATGTTCCTGCTTATAGAGAGTATATGAGAAAGGAGTATGGTTATGCTGAAAATTGGCATAGAAAGAAATCTCCCGTAACAGACCAAATGATTGACGAAATCCGAGATGCAGTATTAGCAAACTGGCCTAATGTCGAGAATAAGGTCGTTCTTATGCAGAATCTCTTCCACGATGCGTCACCTATCGAGTTCTGGGTAGTTAACTACGGAAGAGGTGGCTATGATCTTAAAACAGTGCCTTCTACAATTGATATGAGAAGAGCAAAAGACGTTGAAGTGCGGAAATATCAAACATCATATGTTGCATTCTACCTAGACAATGTAAGAGTCGGACATATGCAGGTTAAATTCAACAATGGTTTCATTGAAAGCAACTTCAATCACAAAGGCCTGAGAAAGAAACAGAGTTGCGACTTCGTTGAAGACGGATTGGAATTCAATTACGGCCAACCGTTCGGATCTTGGAATTTCAGCGTAGAAGATTAATTCTCATTTATAAATCAGAACAATAATATGCTTAGGGAATTATTTGAAAAGAATAAGAATATCGTCATAAATACTGACATTGACGGAATTATATCGGGAATTATTCTTGTTAAATCACTAGGATGCAAGATTGTTGGCTTTACAAATAGCAAAGAATATGTGTGGCTAGCAGATAACTACAATGACCTTTACGCACACGTGTATGTGGATATGTTTGTGACAGACAACAGGGCAATCTGTATTGATCAGCACATTGTCGCTGTAAGCAATGAGCATCAAGAGAAGATTAAAGCAACTGGCACCAAGTATAGCCCACAGATTGACGGCAATAGAATCTTTACAGCCGATAGTTATCCGATAAAGTATCCTTTCGGAGCAACCCATTATATAATCGCTCAACTTGAATCGGAGGGAATAAAGGTTGAACTTCCTGATTTGATGACTCCTGTACCTAATTCAAATATTAACCTTGCTGACCTTATTTTAAGGGCAGATGACGCAATGGCATCAACCGTTTATGCGTATCGAGACAACGCACTTAATTGGTGGGATTATTTGATGAAAAAATCGCCTGAATCAGACATTCTTAATGGCCTCTTGACATATCTAGAAAAAATGAGGGAGAATATTCTAGACAATATGGTCAAGAAAGGAATTCGTAATAATAAGACAAATCGCGATGATGCGTGCAAGACTGCCATTGATAAGATCAAGAACGACACCCAAGATTACTTCAAGAAAGAGTTTGGCAGTAAGTCGAGCGATGGTGGCTTTCGTAAAATAACAGATGACAATGGCAACCTTCTACCGAATATCAAGAAATATATAGAAGCAGTAGCCTCTACATTAGGACTTGCTGACATTGATATTCCAGCACATTATATAATTCATAAGGGAATATACCATCGTAGTAGTTGGTTACCTTACTTCGAGAAAGACTTGGTTAAAGATTATACATTCTACGGTCACAAGATTTTCTCATACGCTTTTATATACACGCCTGATGAGACCGGTGAAATCAACTTCAGTTTTACACTTGATATGGAATAAATTATTACACTATCAGAGATTTTTGACAAGAACAAGAACATCGTCATCAACACTGATATTGACGGTTTCCTGTGCGGGATGATCTTGCAAAAGTATTACGGATGCAAAGTCGTTGGATTCAGCAACAGTAGAGAAACTATATGGATTAAAGATGGTATCGAGGACACGAATAAACACATATACATTGATATTTATGTCGCCGATCCTAAAGTCATCTGTATTGACCAACACATTATTGCCTTCAATAAAGCACATAACGAGGAGATATTTTCTTATAAGACAAAATTAAATCCAAACCTACATAGAAGGCGTACCTTCATTGGAGATATGGAGAGTGATTATTATCACAAATATCCATTCGGCACAGTTCATTTCTTGATTACCCTTATGGCAAAGGAAGGAATTAACGTTGAGTTACCCAATCTTACAAAATCTTACCAAATACCACAGGCAGAAAGAAATGGACAGAACATTTCAATTAACGCCGGACACATCATCCTGCGTGCCGACGATGCTTTATTCTCCACATTGAGTGTATATAGAGATAACGCATTAGATTGGTGGGGGTGGCTTGATAGAAAACGTGAAATTCCGGCAATAAATGAACTTCGGAATTTTATAGACGATTGTGATAGTAGTAAAGCATCGACCTATAAAGATAATATGACCGCTTTCTTTAAGGCATTAGGCTGCGATGGAATAGATGGAGCATTTGACACTGTAACTGATGTTAACGGACAATTATTGCCAAAAGTCGAAGCGTACAAAAATGTAATCTGTAAGATTGTTGGAATGGATTTAGATCTTCCACAGTTCTATAAAATTCATAAAGGTCAGTATGCAATAAAGATGGTAAGGTCTCAATCAAATATGGACATCCTAAATGCTGAAAACTTATATTCATACGCATTCATTTTTGGGCCAGGATCAAAAAGGGATAATTTCAGTTATACTATAAATATGAAGTAGTAACACGTTACTATTCAAGTATATTAGAACATAGTCAATTATGAACTATTGGATCATACCGGCAAACCCCAAAAGATATAGGCTTGCAGACGTAATACGTGAACACCCTCACGTAGACTGGAGACAACACAACAACTTCGAGATTGGAGATATTGTTTATATATACAACGCTCGCCCTGACAGTCAAATCTTATACAAAATGGAGGTTATTGCCATAAATCTCAAAACAGAGGAAACAACAACTGACCGCCAATACTGGACAACCCATTCAGAATTTAACGAGAGCCTTCTTCACAACAGGTTCGTTCGACTGATATCCCTTGCAGAAAACGAAACAAGCCTGCTAAAACTAGCAGACTTGTTGGAAAATGGCCTTAAAGGAACTCCACAAGGAGCACTCAAGGTTAAAGAGCCTTTACTGTCATACATCAATAAGGTGTTCTAGTCATCGACTCTCTAGATATTCGATTATCCTTTCCACATAAGTATCCACCACAGCCTGCTTATCAGATCTGCTCTGGAGATACTCTAGATCTGATCGAGAGTCAATAAAGAAGTTCTCCGTCAGCACAGCCGGACACCAGGACTTTCGTAAAATATAGAACTGTTCTTCCCAGTCAGAATCCCCATCAGAAAAATCCGTTCTGATCCTTCTGCCTGGGAAGTTCTTTATTGCAGCTTCTCAAAGACATTCAGCCAATCTATCCGACTATGTCTGCCCTGAACACGTGAATACACTCCATCCGGTCGCATTAAGCCATTTTGAGCCGTTTCCTGCTGCGTTCACATCAATACTGACCAAGATTACATTTTTCTTACCCAAAGCCAAACAATGGGCATTTATACGCCTAACTCGTTCTGCCAAAGGGATATCATCATCTTCCAGGACCAGTAATTCCGCGTCGAGATTTCGATCTAGCAAATCAGCGATACTTTCCTTGCAATTTCGCGATTGTAGAAGGCTTAACGAAACAGTCCATCAGGACTTCTTTTGCCGGCCGTCATCAGACCGTAACCATTATCAACAAGAATCTTCATAGTGTCATAAGTTTAGAATCAAACAACAGAACTGACACAGCCGAAAACAAAACAAGGAATCAGCTATCGCCAATTCCCAGACACAAAATTATGAAAATTCTAGAATCTCAGAAAATCTAGCTACCTTTGCCGTAGAAATAGCCTATACTTATAGGATATTTTTAATTGCCACCGTCTGGGATTGTACTTTAGGTATGTTCCCAGACACTTGTTTTAAGTTAGCAAGGAAGTCGCAAGATTTGCGTCACATTTGCGTCACATATTGAGACGAAAAATGCCCCACAGCTATCTGTAGGGCATTTTTTTAGAGGTGCCTAGCGGAATCGAACCGCTGTAGCAGGTTTTGCAGACCTGTGCCTAACCGCTCGGCCAAAGCACCATTTCCCGAATGGGATTGCAAATATAGGGACTTTTGCTTTAATTGCAAAATTTATTTCGCTTTTTAATGATATAGAGTTATTCTTTGAGCCTGTAATAACAATAGACAATCCAGGCTGCATCTTTGACTGGAATGTTTCCCAGATCGATCATCCGCAGCGAATTGCGGAACAAGGCACTCGCTTCGATGCCATCAAAAGTGGAGAGTCCTGGAACTGCACGGAAGTCCGCCGCATCGTCACTTATGATCCGGTCGAGGAGATCACGTTTATCGGAATTTGCAACTGATTTTGATTCAAGAAGATAAGGAATCTCCGCAAGATTATATTCATCAAGCGGACGGAACTGTTCCCGTGCTTTGGCGGCATATTCCTTCAAGGCCTTGAGATAAAGATCGGATGCACGGCCTGACATTTCTATCTGGGCTACAAAACGATCCAAACAAGCCGACTGCATCGCCATCCGCGTTGTGGAAAGAGACGGATTATTCCTCAAATACAGGAAATATCTTTCGAGAATACTCATAACCGACTGCATTTCACCGCGTTCCATCGGATACACCGTCAGCCATTCCTCCAGAAAAGCATAGTCTGAGGTTTTCTCAAGATATATGGCTATGGCATTAAAGACATCAAGTTGGATGTTATTCTCCTTATAAGCATCTGATGGAATATATCCATAACCCTTATTGCTATCAGGGACAATTCCGTCAAACGTGGTCTGCTTCAGGACGTAACGTATGATGGATTTCGCAAGATCCGGATTAGTATAACAAGCCTGAAGTGCAGCATTTATATGATCACGGTTGGACACATTCTCCCCGAAACGGTAGGCGATATCCGAAGATCCCGGGATATATGTTTCCTTGAAATAGTCACTATATACAGCCGACGCTTCTACGCGGTGCGCACTGCAATACATTGCTTTGCGTCTTTCCTTATCTCTCTCGTCTGAAAAATCGGGAAGACGCTTTTTCCACATAGATGCAAAAGCTCCGAAAGAGCCCTCTTCTGCCTTGGCTATCACACTCTCTGCCATCGCTTTGCTGTCCTCTGCGGCAAACCCTATGGCAATAGTATAAGTATGCTTTCGTCCGGAACGCAACCTAACCTCATCTGCAGAGGCTTTCAACTGCCCATCATTGACAACAAGAAAGGCTTTGTCACAATACAGGAATACAGACTGAGGAGCATATTCATCAATAGCCCTGGCCGAAGGTGTCGCAAATTGAACGAACTTCTGGGGAATCGGGCTGAATGATGCTGTTATGCAACGGAATGATATATCAGTCTTTACAAGATAACGGAGAGGCCTGTCATTTTCAGGAATCTGCTGGTAGGACGCGGGAATGAAGCACGGCGAAAAAGCCTCATCGTATGCAATCTTTCTGGCACCGGAGCCTGTATTGTGAAACGTCACTGTGACGAGAAACAAAGGACTGCCTTCATTGACTTTATCGGAAGGCATAACGGATATCATTCTCGAACATTTCAATCCACCTCCAAGGTCATAGTCATAACGGACGAATCCTACGCCTGCATAAAAGTCACATTTTCCTGGCGTTGCTGCAAGCGAGCCTTCGCCTGCAAGCGGAATCTCACGTCCATCAACATACGCCACTGCCCTATTGCTTCCATATTCCGGTCTTGATGGGTCTGCATTGAAACGTGCCCAGACACGCTCTCCGGAAATCAGTTCATAAATACCGTCAGCGTGAGCATTGACTTTAATCTTATAATTTCCAATAAGATAAGACAGGTCATCTACAGAAGAGGTACCGACTTCATATTTAAAATAAGGCAGTCCCTCAGAAGTAAAATCCCACTTCACGTCAGAAGCAGATGCAGAAGTACACAGCAGCCCGGCAAACAGAACCGCCATCGCAATAATAAAACGGTATTTCATAGTATGATATTATTCTACGTACAAGAGGAGGCCTTTAAGATACTCCCCTTCCGGATGATATATATTTACAGAATGGTCGCAAGGCTGATTGAGACGATCAAGGATCCTCACGCTCCTGCCAGCCTGTGCGGCAGCCGAAAAGACAGCAAGAGCAAAAGCCTCTTTATCCACAACCTGCGAGCAACTGTATGTGAATACAAGTCCTCCGTGTGCAACTTTGGATATTGCAGCGGCATTAAGTCTCTGATATGCTCTGAGAGCGTTCTTCAGGGCTCCCCTATGTTTTGCAAATGCAGGAGGATCCACAATCATCAGGTCGTACTTTCCTTCCGGCACATCACGAAGATAATCGATGGCATCACAGCAAAGACTTGTATGCTTAGTCTCATCAAAACCATTCAGAGCCACATTCCTGTCAACCATCATCATTGCCTTACGTGAACTGTCAACTGAATCAACGTGAACTGCACCAGATGCTAAAGCATAAATTGAGAAGCCACCAGTATAACAAAAGAGATTCAGCACATTACGTCCTTTGGAAAGGCTTCCTACCAATGCTCTGTTATCTCTCTGGTCAAGAAAGAATCCCGTCTTCTGACCTTCTGTCCAATTCACGATGAACTTATGACCGTTCTCCTGAACAATCTGCTCATCATCGGAAAAGTCTTCACGACGGTACATATATCCGTCAATAAGGTCGAGACCGGCCTTGAATGGAGCGGTTCCTGAACTCTTGTCATACACTGCTTTGAGAGAATCTCCATAGACTTTCTTCAAAGCGTCCGTTATCTGCTTTTTGGCTCTGAACATTCCCACAGAATGTGCCTGCATAACGCAGACTCCGCCATAATAATCTATGATGAGCCCGGGAAGATTATCACCTTCTCCGTGTACAAGTCTGTAGCAGTCAGTAGCAGAATTTCCGTCCAGACCACAAGCCACTCTGACATTCAATGCTCTGGACAGCATCATCTCCCAGAAATCAGGACGAAGAGCACTGTCATCAAAACTCAGTACGCGGACGGCAATGGAGCCTATCTGATAATGTCCGTATGCCAGAAAAGTGCCGTCAGAAGCATATACAGCAACGATATCACCCTCAGCCGGATTTCCCTGCACCTCTGCAATCGCACCGGAAAACACCCAAGGATGGAACCTGCGCAGAGACTCATCCCTGCCTTTTCTCAATATAACCTTTATCATAAAACTTCTTCTTTCAATGGATTCTTTTCCGACTTCATCAGTTTGAGATACATCTCTCTGCATACCCAGGCATCCGTAGCCGCATATTTGCACTGCGATTCAGAAAGCGTTTCAGCCTCCCAATTGGAAAGTTGCTGAGTCTTGGAAATGCGGAAACCGAGGATGATGGCAGACATTTTCTTCACACTCTTGTCGCGGATTCCATATTCGCATACGATCTTCTGAAGATCCACAAAACCACCAGGCTGGAACTCTCTGAGTTTCTGTAGCCCACGGATATCATCGTGAATAGCAGCGCCCACCTTGATTATCCTTTTGTCCGCCAGAAGGTTGCACAATCTTCTGTGCATTCCCATATTCTTGACACGGAACAGAAACGCCTTCCCGGGGCCGGAGAGTTGAAGCAACGACACCCCGTACCTCGGCTGATTCGGGGCAAAGCAAGGACGTGTCTCAGTGTCGAATCCAATAACCTTCTGCGCACGCAGATAATTGATTGCTCTATTGAATTCAGCACCGACAGCGTCTATCACTATTATCTTTCCCGGAAAAGATGCGTATTCAAGTTTCTCTATACCTTCCGGAGTTATACTTTCAATATACATAATCACTCGTTACATATTGAGAATCAGCCGTTAGAAGAACAGCAACTCTCGATATTTCGGCAAAGGCCATACTTCATTGTCAATAAGCATTTCAAGGTTGTCGGCACTCTCACGGATCTTATCCATCATATCCTTGACATCGCGGGAATATACCTTTGCCCTTTCGGCAATATTTTCAATCCTGTTGGCCTTTTTCCTTGCCTCGACAAGAAGTTCCACATCCTTTGAAACATTGTTGATATATCCGGAAATCTTCTTCAAAGTCTCGACTTCCGCTGCACAATAATTCATATATGAATCACCGAATATATCCTTGAAACCCTTGACATTTTCTATCAGGATGTTCTGATACTTAACTGCGGCAGGAATGACGTGGCTCAGGCAGATATCACCCAGAATTCGCGCTTCGATCTGGAGTTTCTTGACGTATGTCTCATTGAGAATCTCGAACCTCGCCTGCACCTCATTCGGAGCCAGAACTCCGAGTTTGCCGAACATTTCCACGGTCGCTTCTTCGTTGAAGACTTCGTATGCATCAGGAACATTTCTGACAGCCCTCAATCCGCGGGACGCAGCCTCGATTTCCCATTCCTTGCTATAGCCGTTGCCCTCGAACATAATGTCACGCGATTCTGTGATGAATCTGCGCACCACGGCAAGCACAGCGGAAGAACGGTCCTCTCCGGCTGCCTCAAGAGCATCGACATATTTCCTGAACTCCCTCAGGCTCTCAGCGACTATGGAATTGACCACGCACACGGCTGTAGCAACATTTTGTGAAGATCCCACCGCGCGGAACTCGAAACGGTTGCCTGTGAAAGCAAAAGGAGAGGTTCTGTTGCGGTCTGTATTGTCCGGGAAAATCTCCGGTATCGAATTCACTATCTTGATCGATTCCTGCTTCGAATCCACAGATTCCTTGACATCCTTCATATTCATTATGGCCTGGAAAACCCCGTATAACGTGGAACCGGAGAAGACGGACATAACAGAAGGAGGAGCCTCATTTCCGCCGAGACGATAAGAATTGCTCAACGTCGCCACTGACGCCATAAGCAGATAATGATGTCTGTGGACAGCCCGTAGCACCGAAGCATAGAACGAAAGGAACTGAAGGTTCTTTGTCGGAGTCTTGCCCGGAGAAAGAAGACTGACTCCGGTGTCGGTCGTGATCGACCAGTTGCAATGCTTTCCGGAACCATTCACACCATCGAAAGGCTTTTCGTGGAAAATGACCTTAAGATGATGCTTCTCAGCCACTTTCTGCATTATGATCATCAGCATCATATTCTGATCGATGGCCTTTGTAGCCTCACAGAACACAGGGGCGCACTCGAACTGATTCGGAGCCACTTCATTATGACGGGTCTGGAGAAGGATGCCAAGTTTGTAGGCTTCCGTCTCGAAATCCTTCATAAAGGAACTTACTCTGGTCGGTATTGCACCGAAATAATGATCCTCAAGTTGCTGGTCTTTTGCGGAAGTATGGCCGATAACAGTCCTTCCGGTCATCATCAGATCCGGCCTGGCATTATAGAGCGACTCGTCAACAAGAAAATACTCCTGTTCGACTCCAAGATTGACCTTTACAGACTTTACGTTCTCATCGAAAAGATTAGCAACGGCAACTGCGGCCTCGCTCAATGCGTGCAATGACTTCAGATTGGGAGCCTTCGTATCCAGAGCCTCGCCTGTATATGAAACGAAAACCGATGGAATACAAAGAGTTCCATCCATTATGAACACAGGAGAAGAAGGATCCCAGGCAGAATATCCGCGAGCCTCGAAAGTATTTCTCAAACCTCCGTTAGGAAAACTGGAGGCATCAGGCTCCTGCTGGACAAGAGCGCTTCCGTTGAATTTCTCAAAAGCCTTTCCGTCTTTTACAGAAATGAACGCCTCGTGCTTCTCTGCCGTGGAGTCAGTCAGAGGCTGAAAGAGATGCGTATAATGAGTCGCACCCATCTCTATGGCCCAGGCCTTCATACCGGAGGCTATCTCATTTGCCACACTTCTGTCGAGTTTGGCGCCGTACCTGACCGATGCCAGCACAGCCTCGTAAGCCTGTTGCGACATATAGCCCCTCATCTTGTCAAGGTCAAGGACATTCTGTCCGAAATACCTTGAAACCGGCCCCTCCTCATTGTAAAAACGACCATTGCCGTGAGTTGCAGCCTCGTCCATTGCCCTCTGTCTGAATGTTGCCATACTATGATATTTACAAATAAGTTGCAAAGATAATAAAATCAATTGAGAGTTTTTTAAAAATACTTATCTTTGCACGCCCAAATAAAATAAGCGAACAAATCAGTATATATAATATATGGCAAAAATCTCTGAGAAGGCAGTACAGATGCCAGCCTCTGCAATCAGAAAACTGGTTCCTTTTGCAGATGCAGCAAAGAAACAAGGGGTAAAAGTATATCATCTCAACCTCGGCCAGCCCGACATAAAATCTCCTGTATGCGCGTTGGATGCAGTCAGGAAATACTCATTGGAAAACGTATCATATTCACACTCTGCCGGCATTATGGAACTCCGTAAAGGCCTTGTGGAGAAATACTATCGCAAAATAGGCATCGACATCACCGTCGATGAACTGATAGTCACAATTGCAGGAAGTGAAAGCGTCAATCTTGCTCTTGAAATCACTTGCAATCCAGGAGATGAAGTTATTGTTCTCGAACCGTTCTACACAAACTACAATACGTTTGCATTTATGAACGGACTTACCCTGAAGGCTATTCCGACCGACATCAGGAACGGATTCCAGATACCGCCGATCGAAGAGTTCGAAAAGGCCATCACGCCAAAGACAAAGGCCATTCTGGTATGCAATCCAGGCAATCCTACAGGCACACAATACTCAAAAGAAAGTATGCTGGCGCTTGGAGAGATCGCAAGAAAGCACGACCTTTTCCTTCTTTCGGACGAAGTATATCGTGAATTCTGCTATACGGACGAGCCGCATTTCTCTGCGATGAACATCCCGGGCCTTGAGCAGAATGTCGTGCTTATTGATTCAGTATCAAAGAGATATAATCTTTGCGGCGCGCGTGTCGGCTGCATAGTATCGCACAACAAGGACGTGATGGGAGCAGCGATGAAATTCGCGCAGGCACGTCTCTGTCCTCCAGTTCTCGGACAGATGGCCGCAATAGGAGCACTCGACACACCGGACGAATACTTCGAAGCAGTCAAGGAAGAATACATCAAGAGAAGAGACTTTATGATTGACGGGCTCAACAAGATAGAAGGAGTATTCACGCCTGTCCCTATGGGAGCATTCTACACAATCGCCGAACTGCCGGTTGATGATACGGAAAAATTCGCAAAGTGGATGCTTGAGGAATTCAGAATAGACAACGAGACCACAATGGTCACTCCAGCCGCTTCATTCTACAAGACTCCTGGCAAGGGATTGAACCACGCCCGCATTGCATACGTACTTGAAGTGGATGAAATGCGAAAAGCACTTCACATTCTTGAGGAAGGTCTCAAAGCCTATCCGGGAAAAACCATCTGATAGCAAAAATCTAAGCAAATACTCATAAAACACAAATGTTATCCTCATCAACATTTGTGTTTTATTCATTTATACCCAGCATATTGGCAATCTTCGGGATAATCAGACTATGAATATGTTCCTCTTCTGTGAAATGTGTGCCCTCATAGATTACTGCACTATCATCTCCGAAGTAGTTTTTCCATTTCCTCACACTCACTATCCCATATTTACGGTAATGATCCCTGGTTCCGAAGAAAGCGAAGAAGACATCATTGCTTCCTGACCGTATGCTGTGAGCCAAAGCCGCCTTGCCGTGTGGAAGATATTTACGCAAGGTGGAAAATTTGAAATGCAAAGGCTGCCTGTCCCCTTCTCTAGGCTTGTATATCCTGTCAAACAAGGCTGTCACTCCTGGTATCAACGCAAGCCAAGAAAGGTAGCCAAGATAAAACGGAGCATTAAGGGATGGCGAGATGAGTATATGAGGGACTCCCTTTATGCGCAGAGCGTGAATCGATCCAAGGGACTCACCGATGACTAGTGAGGGAGATAGTTCACTCACCCACCGGCTGATCTGGACGTGAGCCTTCTCAGGATCGAAATCGTATGTACGTACAACTATATTGACCCCTTTATCATCGAAAGCGTCGCGTAGAATGGAGGGGATACGCGAATCACCGCCTCCCCCCATACCGTGTATATAAAGTACATTGATCATTTAATGCAAAAATAGTTTATTTTTATTATCTTTGCGAAATGGGCTTAAAATAATTTATAAACTACAATAGTATGAACATCAGATCAATCTTTTCTGCCGCACTTTGCGGACTTATCGCAATCTCAGCGGCTGCACAGGCGCCAAAGGCTCCACAAGGACCTGAGTACGAATTCACAGTGATCAAGGAGAATCCTGTGACATCAATCAAGAATCAGTATCGCTCCGGTACCTGCTGGTGCTATTCTGCTCTCTCATTCATTGAGTCTGAAATCCTCAGGACAAAAGGACAGGAGGTCGATCTTTCTGAAATGTTTGTTGTCGGAAGATCATATCACGACAGGGCAGTCAAGTATGTGAGACTCGATGGTCACCTCAATTTTGCTGCAGGAAGTTCATTCGGCGATGTACTTCACGTTATCGATGACTACGGCATCATTCCTCAGGATGTATATTCAGGATTCAACTATGGCACAGAAATGCCAGAACAGAGCGAACTTGACGCAGTCCTCAAAGGATATGTAGATGCCATCCGCCAGAATCCTAACAGGAAACTCACCACAGCGTGGGTAAACGGTCTCGACGGCATTCTCAATGCATATTTCGGAGAGGCTCCTGAGACATTTACAGTGGAGGGAGTTGAATATACTCCTGAGTCTTACAGAGATTATCTCGGCATCAACTACGACGACTATGTAAACCTCACATCATTCACACATCATCCATTCTATGAGCCTTTCATCATCGAAGTATGCGACAACTGGAGATGGGATTCTGCATATAATCTTCCTATGGACGAAATGATGGAAGTGATGTATAATGCCATTGACAAAGGTTACACAATCGCCTGGGGTTCAGATGTAAGCGAAAAGGGATTCACCCGTGACGGACTTGCAATTATGCCTGTAGAAGTAAAGAAGGCTGCTGCCGGTTCAGATCAGGAACGCTGGGTAGGCAAGGCTGCCGAGAAGCCCGCTGAAGAAGTGAAGACAGAACTTCCTAAAGAGATGGAAATCACTCAGGAAATGCGTCAGGAAGGCTATGACCGCAAGACAACTACCGATGACCACGGTATGCACATCTACGGTATGGCTCAGGACCAGAACGGCAACAAATACTTTATGGTAAAGAACTCTTGGGGCGAGACAGGAAAATACAAAGGCGTTTGGTATGCATCAGACCCGTTTGTAAGGTACAAGACTCTCAATATCGTTGTACACAAGGATGCTCTTCCAAAGCATATCGCCAAGAAACTCGGCCTCAAATAGTATTTCCATCAAAAACTATCTGAAGTGAGAATAATCAGACATATACCGAATACAATCACATCTATGAACCTGCTATGCGGGGTTCTGGGTGTGATTTTCACAATGAACAGCAGATTCGACATTGCATTCTATATGATGCTTGCTGCCGCTGTCTGCGACTTCTGTGACGGTCTCTCTGCCAGAATTCTCAACGCTTATTCCGAACTGGGAAAAGAACTTGACTCGCTTGCAGATATGGTAAGTTTCGGAGTTCTTCCCGCGCTGATGACATATAAACTGATGAATGGGATTCACGGAGATACGATTCTGTGCTACACTCCCCTTCTGATTGCGGTATTTTCAGCATTGAGACTGGCAAAATTCAATATAGACGAGCGTCAGAGCGACAATTTCATCGGGCTTGCGACTCCAGCCTGCGCTATGATATGTGGTTCATTTGCCTACTATATCAGCAATGATCCTACAAGCGTTCTATACAATTGGGCAAGCACAAGATTCTTCATACCTGCAGGTTCTTTGGTATTATGCCTCCTGCTGGTCAGTGAAATTCCGATGTTCTCTATGAAATTCAAGAAGAACGTCAAGGCCGGCACACCGATACACAAGCAACGTATCGGATTTGCCGGAGTCATCACCGTGATCTGCGTGCTGACTGTCCTGCTGGGTCTTAACTGGTCATTCATTGTGATGCTGACCTTTGTTTCATATATCATTATGAACATCGGTATTGCAATGCTGTTCAGGAAATAGCAGCATTCCGACCATAATAAACAAAAGCGCGGCCTGATGGTCGCGCTTTATGTTTATGTAAAGGATTATCAATAATTTTCAGGATGGATCATAAAGTAACTCTTCGCGTGCTTGCATACTGGGCAGATTTCAGGAGCCTTCTGTCCTATCACGATATGACCACAGTTAGAGCACTCCCACATCATATCCTCGTCGCGTGAGAATACAAGTCCTCCCTGAACATTTGCAAGAAGTTTACGATAGCGTTCCTCGTGCATCTTCTCAATAGCCGCAACCTTTTCGAAAAGGGCAGCAATCTCTTCAAATCCTTCTTCGCGTGCCTCTACTGCAAAACCTGCATACATATCGGTCCACTCATAGTTTTCACCTTCTGCTGCATCAAGGAGATTTGCCGGAGTATCAGGCATCTCACCGCCGTGAAGGAGTTTGAACCAGATCTTTGCGTGCTCTTTCTCATTGTTTGCAGTCTCTTCGAAGAGTTTGCCAATCTGAACATATCCATCCTTCTTAGCCTTGGATGCATAGTAAGTGTACTTGTTTCGAGCCATAGACTCACCGGCAAAAGCAGTCTGAAGATTCGCTTCTGTCTTTGTTCCTTTAAGATCTTTCATAATTTATATTTTTTAATTAGGAATTTAAATCCGTTTATCCCACAAATTTAATAAACTATTTGGATTTTCTAACAATTTTGTATCCAATCGCAGCAATAAAAATCGACATCAGCGGTGACAGAATATTGAAAAAGCAGTATGGAAGATATTCCAGAGTCGGCACCTTCAATACAGTCGCCTGCGTCATACCGCAGGAATTCCAAGGAATAAGCACAGAAACGACTGTTGCCGAATCTTCCACTGAACGGCTGAGAAGTTTGCTCTCATATCCCCTTTTCTCATAAAGTTTCTTATAAAGACTGCTTGTCAGGATAATCGAAAGATACTGGTCTCCAGTTATCATATTGGCGAATATACCTGTCCCGACAGTTGATGTAACCATCGTAACACGACGGGAAATGAATCTGGTCAGCATATCTGTCAGACTCTGCAGCATACCGCTGCCCATCAAGGTACCACCGAATGTACCGGCTGCAATGATAAGGAATACAGTTCCAAGCATACCAGTCATACCTCTTGTTGCGATAAGGTCGTTGAGTGCAAGATTGCCGGTATCTACTGCCGTAGTGCCATAATATGATATGAAAAGTCCTTTGAATCCTTCCAAGAATGAAAGAGATGCCGAAGGGTCAGGAGCAGTCCCGTTCGCAACGGCTGCTATTATATGAGGCTGGAAGAAAAGGGCTGCGATGCCCGCTATGAGAGCGGCAATGAACAGAGTAACGATTGCTGAGACCTTTCTGATAATAAGAAGTGCCGTCACGACCGGCACGAGCAGGAGCCACGGAGAAATATTGAAAGTGGATTTAAGGTCATTTGAAATGTCTGCGACCTGAGCCACATCCGGAATTTCGTGCGTAAGACTGACTACAAGGAATATTATCAGAGTTATGGCATAAGACGGCACCGTCGTCACCATCATAAAGCGTATATGTGTGAACAAGGGGGTTCCGGCAGATGATGAAGCCAGAACGGTCGTATCTGACAGAGGAGATACCTTGTCGCCGAAATATGCCCCTGAAATGATTGCACCGGCAATCCATCCCGGTTCATATCCCTGTGCCGTGCCGATTCCGACCAACGCCACACCTACAGTCGCTATTGTCGTCCAGGAACTACCTGTCATCACTGCGATCAGTGCACAGATTATGCTGGTTGCGAACAGGAAGATTTCCGGAAATATCACCTTCATACCATAATATATCATAGTCGGTACTACTCCGCTTATCATCCAGGATCCGGACACAGCACCGATCAGCAGGAGTATCAGTATCGATGTACCTACTGCAGTGATATTGTCAAGAATGGAATCCTCAAATACCTTCCAAGGAATCTTATAGAAAATCAATGATATTGCGACAACCACTCCTGCTCCGAACAGAAGAGCCACCTGACTCGCTCCAGCAAGGGCATCCGTTCCGAACACCTTTATGACCAGAGCCAAAGCCGCAATAAGTACAACAAATGGAATCAGAGACACCAGCCAGGACGGTCTGGAGTCAATTTGAGAAATCTTCATATCAATTAATCAATCACTACTAAACACCGGGACGGAAGTCATCACGACTTCCAAAAAACCGCTCCCCCTTTGCAGGAGAGCGGTATTATCATAATCTGAAAAGATTCAAATTACTTTGCGATTACGCGAGCCATCTCAAGAACCTTGTTTGAGTAACCCCACTCGTTGTCATACCAAGAAACAACCTTAGCGAAGTTAGCGTCAAGGCTGATACCTGCCTTAGCATCGAAGATAGAAGTGTTAGAGCAGCCACGGAAGTCAGTTGAAACAACTGCATCCTCAGTGTAGCCAAGGATACCCTTGAGTTCGCCCTCAGAAGCCTCCTTCATTGCTGCGCAGATCTCTGCCATTGTAGCCTCTTTCTCGAGAACTACAGTAAGGTCAACAACTGAAACGTCTGAAGTAGGAACGCGGAATGCCATACCTGTAAGTTTGCCGTTGAGAACAGGAAGAACCTTACCTACTGCCTTAGCAGCACCTGTAGATGAAGGGATGATGTTCTCGAGGATACCGCGACCACCTCTCCAGTCCTTGCGTGAAGGACCGTCAACAGTCTTCTGAGTT
>JAGAIM010000053.1 GCA_017626555.1 Bacteroidales bacterium | reverse complement strand
GTCAAGGAGGATGAGAATGAATCTGATGATGGAGGAATGGTGGACATGAAGAAGATTGACCCTAAGTTCGAGGAGGCTGCACGTCTGGTGGTGTCCACCGGCAGGGCATCGACTTCTTACCTTCAGACCCAGATGGGAATGGGCTTCGCCCGCTCAGCAAGAGTCATGTCCCAGCTGGAGGCTGCAGGGATAGTCGGCCCTCAGAACAGCAGCAAGAACAGGGAAGTCCTCGTTCAGACTTTCGCAGAACTTGACGCGATAATAGCAGCATATAATAAAGGCTAATATTACGAATATTTGGTGACGAACATAGCGTTCGCTTAAACACATCATCTTTGCGTCAGAAACAGAAACGACGTGAAGATGTCTAAACAAAAGTTCCATACAGCAAACAGAAGAAGACATAATATGATGTATGTCTTCCTTTCAAGACCCGTTGCACCATCTGTCCCACAGTCCGTATCTGTGCCGGAGGGCAATGGGATTCTTGTATTCCAGTCAGAACTGGACTACATCTCAAGATGCATACTTGACAGACGTGATATCGAGACCGGAGGACAGCTCTTCGGATACTGGAGTGATGATGGAAGACCTATAGTTATGTACGCAATCGGTCCGGGACCTAAGGCAAACCATCAGAAGACCTTCTTTAATCAGGACGTAGAGTATCTGGTAAAGGTCGGAAGGTTCCTGAAGGAGAACTTTGGTCTTCATCATATCGGAGAGTGGCACTCTCATCACCAGCTTGGACTTGCAAAGCCGAGTGGGCATGATGTCAATACGATGATCTCCACCATCAGGGAAAAGAATCTTGGGGAGTTCCTTCTCTGTATAGGCAACTGTGACCACCGCTCATCTTCGATCAAGGGCTTCCTCTGCGATTCTGAACGATGTGTTCAGAAGGAGTGGGATGTCATCAGTTCGGTCAGCCCGGTAAGGCTGCAGGCCGACAGTCTCCTTAAAGGGATACTGAGACACCCCGTCACCCAGCAGGCCTCTCATAACGATCGCCGATTATACAACGATTCTACGGAAACTCCGGGCTATGCGAGAGGATACTGGCTTCAGGATAAAGCCAATAGTGCCATACTTAAGGATGTAATGGATTATCTAACCAGAGTAAACAAGGGAGCCTCAGTCAAGGCTCAGATCAATTCGAGCGGAGAGGTCGTCCTGAGCGTGCAGAATGGGAAAAGGTCGGAAAAGGTACATTTCCCGCTAGGCTTCCCTGAACGTGCACCGGTTGTTACCAGATCCTGGTTTGCTGGGGTCGTGAAGACCAGTAGGGACATCTATTGGAATTATAGCAGAAATAACATTACAGGCTCATTCATTCACTTTTACGAAACTATCTGACGATGGACAAGGAAAGGCTACAGGCAGAGGAATCGCTCCTCGCAAGAAAATTCACTCCCAATGTTTTCCGTTTCTTCAATAGAGAGACGCCTGGTACGGCATATCTGAGAATAGGTGCCAAGACTAATCAAGGCAATGTGTACACACTGCATATGGATCTGTCAGACTTTCCGGTGCAGCAGCCCAAGGTTTTTGTGACAAGGATGCTCAAGAACAAGATGGGTGTGGACCTGGACTCTCCGAGTGCATCGATGCATACCCTGACAAGTGAGAACGGATGGACCAGGATATGTCACTACGGTACTAATTCATGGACTCCGAACGTGTCGCTGTACAAGGTATATGTAAAGTGCAGGCTTTGGCTGGAGATGTATGAGACGCATCTCAGGACAGGGAAAAATATCGACTATTATCTCAATCACCAACACTAAACTATCAGAACGACTATGACAAACGCAGAACTTAACAGAATGGCAGAAGATGTCCGCGATGAAGGACTCAATCAGGGAAGCTCAATGAAGGATCTTGTTTTTGATCCTGTAACCGGAGATTTCCGTCAGGTTCCGAGAGGCAGCCACCGAGGAGACGGAGATGTGGTGACAGAAATGACCAACAAGGGATTTGCCGCCGAGGATACTACCCTCGAGATGGTCTATCTGGGTGAAGAGGACCTTATAAATGTCCGTCAGAAACTGCTGACAGAAGACAAAGTGAAGGCCTTTGCTGAAATGATTGACAATGAAGTATATCATGTGCACCTCACCCTGAAGAAGGCGAGGTATAGTACAGATCTTATCCCCGTAGTATTCACCAAGGACGAGCGTGTAGCGATGAGTCCTGTGGATGAGGATATGATGTGCATTGTCGTCAGGGATGAGGATGCAGACGCGTTCAACCTGGTGAAAGACCAGAAGAGGAGGCGTCTGAAGGTAGACTATATCCCTTCGCGCGAAAATATCTTCTCCCGGACAAAGGGAATACTAGAAGTGGGAGCCTTGAAGAACAAGAGGGTACTGGTCATAGGTCTCGGCAGTTTCGGTTCGCAGATAGCCATAGAACTCGCCAAGGCTGGAGTGGGCAACTTCGCGCTGATGGATTTCGACAGAGTCGAACTTCATAATCTTTCACGCCATACGGCTACTGTGCGTGACCTTGGAAGGCTCAAGACAAACGTAATCGAGGAAGCAATCCTCGGAAAGAATCCTTACGCGTCTGTTGACAAGTTCCCGGTGGATATTAACAAGGACCTGGAACTGCTTTATGAAGAAGTGGGAAAGGCAGATCTGGTAATCTGTGCGACTGATAACAACACCAGCAGGTTCAACCTCTCGAAGGCTCTTGTGGAGAAGGAGAAGGTCGGAATCTTCGGCAGGGCCATCACGAGAGCGGAAGGCGGAGATGTCTTCAGATATCGTCCCGGAGGCCCATGCTATTGCTGCCTCATAGGTGAAGGCAATCTGCAGCAGGAGGAGATTACCAATGTGGATTCTGCAAGAAGGGACGGAAGGATTGCTGCTTATGTATCTCCTGAGGATGCTGACGCCATGGTTCAGGTCGGACTATCATCTGATATAGAGCCTATATGTAACCTGATGGTAAAACTGTCACTGGTTGAACTATCGAGAGGTATAGAAAGCGGGATATCATCTCTGGAACAGGAACTGGTCTATGATTTCTATATGTGGGCGAACAGACGTGAAAGACATTACGGCAACTGGAAGCCAATGCCTGAACCAGGTAATCTTCCGACAATACTCAGGTGGTATGGTGTAAAGACAGCAAAGGAGGATAACTGTCCGATATGTTCAGGCCATGTTGTTCTTGACGAGGGAGAAGACCTTCCTGCTACAGCAATGGAAGACATCAGCATTGACTTGTCATAATGGCATATAAGTATAACGAAAGAACAGGTGAGTTCGAAGACATCCCTATGCCTCGAAAAAGGACATCAGGGAGTTCGACTTCAAACGGATCGCTCCCATCCTCGGTCCGCCGTATAACGCAGCGCCACGTGCCGAGCGCCAGGCCATTCAATCCGCCTCCACCTTCCAAGGAGCATAAAATCGGAGATACTTTGCTGGGCTTGCTATCCGGCATAGGGGTTCTGTTCCTGCAGCTCCTTCCATATCTTCTGATAGGAGGACTTGTGTCCATGTGTGATTAAAATCTATTGACATATGATTGACTATTCTGTTTTTACCGATAATGCCCGCCGTACCATTTCGAAAGCATTCGCTCTGACACGCGAGCAGCAGTATCCCGAAATCATTCCTCAGGTGATGCTGGTGGCAATGGCGCATGAGGCTCCCGATATGCTCCAATATCTATTCAGACAGTTGGAGGTTGATGGCAACGAGTTTCTGAATGCTGCAGTGGCTTCCATACCGCAGGTGCCGCCTTCAGAAAGACCGGAGGTCCCTATATCCGATTATCTGGAGCAGGTCTTCTTTAGGGCGACTGAGCTGGCGCTTTCGTCAGGAAGTCAGGTGACGTCGCTCGAACATATATTTTCTGCGTTTGTCACCACGAGAGGAACATTGAGGGATGTCATGATTCGGTTTGGGATGACTGAAGAAAGAGTGGCTGCAGCAGTATATAGATTCAGGAACGGTGAATCTCTTGAGGAAGGCAATGAGCCTGCACCTGATGCCGGTACACCAAGACATCTCAAGAAGTACTCAATCAATCTGACCGAACAGGCTAACGAGGGGCGTCTTGAACCTGTCATCGGCAGAGATGACGAGACCCGTCGTATTCTTCAGATTCTTTCCCGTAAGACCAAGAACAACCCGATTCTGGTAGGTGCGCCAGGAACCGGAAAGACGGCTGTTGTCGAAGGGCTTGCGTTGAGACTGGTACGTGGGGATGTCCCGCAGGATCTCAAGGGTATCAAGATATTCACCCTAGACCTCCCGTCCATGCTGGCGGGTGCAAGTGCTCCGGGAGAATTCGAGAGCAGGCTGAAGAAAGTCATAAAGGATGTAAAGAGCGACCCCAATATTGTTCTCTTCATTGACGAGATACACTTGCTGATCGGTGCCGGTAGATATGGCGGAGCAATGGATGCGGCAAACATCCTTAAGCCGGAGCTGGCCAGGGGAGAGATCAAGATAATCGGAGCAACGACTATAGACGAATATACCAAGTATATAGAGACAGACAAGGCATTCGAGAGACGATTCCAGAAGGTCCTGGTAGAAGAACCTGATGAGGAGTCGGCCATTACAATAATGAGAGGAATCAAGCAGAGGTTCGAGACATTCCACAGAATCAAGATACTTGATGAGGCACTGGTGTCATCGGTCCATCTGTCCCACAGGTATATCCCTAGCCGGTGCCTCCCTGATAAGGCGATAGACCTGCTGGATGAGGCGGCATCACGGATGCGTATAGAGCGTTCATCAGTGCCAGTTGAACTTGATGAACTGTCCAGAATGATCCGCTCGAAGGAGATGGAAAGGGAGTCTCTGCGTCAGGATGAACAGGTCCATGACCTCTCTGAACTTGATATGGAGATTGAAAATCTCAAGGAAAAGGAGAATACACTTAAGGCAAAGTGGGACAATGAGAGGACGCTTTTTGAAAGGGTGCAGCAGATGAGGGACGAACTCGAGTCTTTCAGGGGAAATTATGAGACCGCCGAAAGGGAGGG
>JAGAIM010000052.1 GCA_017626555.1 Bacteroidales bacterium | reverse complement strand
TCTATTTCCGGATTGTCGAGGCAGGCAAGCATTACGCCTTCGCCCACGTATCCTGTTGTGCCTGTGATGATGATCTTCATAGTTCTTTGAATATATATTCTGCAATCATTTGTGTGCCTTTCCTTTGCGGATGAACTCCGTCAATACAATATGAACTGGCGTTGAATACCTCCTTCAGATCTATCCACTGAAGGCCTAAATCTGCCGAGATTTCATGAATAGCCGGACGCACACCCTCTTCCATTGTTTCAGGGTATAGTCCCATCAGCGGGATACCCCAGACGCGGAATATCTTTATGGGAGCAATCAGACATACACGAGGGCGGGAGGGAAGTTCCATATATGAAGATACAATTTTTCGATAGTCTCTGCGGAATATCTCCGGATCCCAGTTCCTGCGCTTCGTGTCATTCGATCCGAGCATGATGAGAACGATGTCGGGATTCCAGTCCAGGCTCTTCGTGTAAGCCTTTTTCCTAACATAAGGGGTGTCCGCATCGAATCTCGCCGCAGCATCAAGGACTCCGAAGTTGCGCACCTCGTAGCCATCTCCGAGCATCTTCTGGAGCAGGGAAGGGTAACTGTCCCTGCGAGGATTCAGCAGTGTGAATCCGCAGGTGATGCTGTCTCCTATGCATGCTACCTTGATCATAAGCCTAGTTTCTTGAGCCGTGTTATGATTGCTGTGTTCTTTCGTCCGAAGTGGTCAGCGATATCAGCAACGGACTTTCCTTCAGACCATAGCCTTGCCAGTTCTGCGTCTGCCTCTTCGGTCCAGGGCTCATATGCGTTAGGATTCTCCTGCTTGGCAGCGTAGATGGAATAGACGGGCTCCCCGGTCAGTCTTTTGTATGCCTTGAGATATTTCTTCAGACGCTTTACATCCTTGTCGCTCAGGTAGGGGAGACGACGGATGTCCATATTGTCGGTCAGGTCGTTGATCTTCACGGCAACGGCCAGAGGGTTCTTCTTGACACGGTCAATGAAGTCATCGTAATTCTCGTTTTCAGATATCTTGGTGACACATCTAAGAGCTGCAATGACTTCGTCAGAGAATCCTTCCTCTGCGAGTTTTTCAAAAGTCCAGTCAGTGTCCTCAATCACGTCGTGGAGTACTCCAACAATCTTCTCCTCTTCGGTCTTTCCCATCTTCATCACGCGGAGAGGATGACCGATATAATCCCTGCCGGCTTTGTCAAACTGGCCTTGATGTGCCTCAGTTGCAATCTCTATTGCTTTTTCAAGTGTGCTCATAATTCAATGAGTTTTATTTATGAGGTATGGGAGAGTAAATCTTTCCCATAAGTAATACGCCAGGGTATGCCAACCCTTCGAAATTGACTGTTTTTTCTGGGACTAGCCAACAACCTGCATAATCTGGTTTAAGTTTCTTGCCAAAACGGATAAGCCGTTCCTTTGTCTTTGATTGATAGTTCTTTATGTTACTTTGATCAAGCTCTTTATTAGACTTTGAAGAAATAAAATGTAATCCGATTCGAATAACCCCTTCTGTCTTTTCTTCGAATAATCTTATCTCATTCTTGACGCTGCCCAGTTGCTTCTTCATTTGCTTCCACCTGCCGACTATGCTATCTTCACGAATAGAATCTGTATCGAGAATATCTCTGGAGTGTTTCATTTCGATAATAAAGGTGTAATTCTTGTAAATGCACCAGTAGTCCGCCCAGCAGGTGTTGTCTGAGTCGTTCCTATGTACCGGTAATTCAGCCAGAACAAACCCCTTACATAGTCTGTAAAGAATGGGCGTAATGACACTGCTCAACTGTCTTTCTCTGAAGAAATGTGGATACATCAAGAAGTCATACCTGTTGTTTCCAAAACGTATTGACTCTTTAGCGAATTCCATGAACAGAAGGCGTATGAATTCATATCCTATTTCCTGTTCTGGAGCTAAACTAAGATTGTTTAGTTCCTTGATTACAACCTTCTGACTTTTGCGGGAAATAAGTCTCGCAGTTTCATAATCAATAAGTTTCATATTTACGCTAATGATATGTGCTCTTCTACCAAATCCAAAAGGTCATCGATGTCTTCATAAGTCTTGGCTGTGGTGAGAACGGTAAGCAGTTTGCACTCCGTCCCAGTTTCAACTTGTGTCAGAGATCCTATCTCTACGCATATGAAGTTGCATGCGAGATTGTCTTCTGTCGGTACTTCAAAACCGTATGCTGTAGTCCCAAGGAAATCGTATTCGCAAATGGGATCTTCTTCTTCAGATGGACCGATCTCGCCAATAATATCCTCGTATGTTCCACCAGCCTCCATCAAGGCATCGGACCCTTCGGGCATTGGACCATAACTGATGATTATGGAACGGGGGTCACCTTCGGCAGCGGATATCTCAATCATTGAACACTCCCTGCCGTCAGGTTCTAGGTATGTTTCCGTATTTACATTCCATGCAACGGGGACTTGCATTGCTAGTCTGTTAAACTGTATTTGTTTTAATTCCAGGTCTTTCATAAATATCATTTTTAGAATTTCTTTTTCAGAAGAATCTCCTTATGAGCCTTTAATAGAGCTGATGGCTCTTTGTCATTGACTCTAATGAACAATAGTAGCATATCTTTCTTGGTAAGATAAACCTTTTCCATATTTTTCTTCCACCATTTATAGAACTTTACTGGATCATCATCATATACTACTTTGGCTTCGACTTCCGAATCATAGCCAGGAAAACTAATTCGTAGTCTCAATCCGAAGAGGTCTCTTAGATACTCAAAATGTTCAACCTGTAGAATCTTTGTCAGTTTTGACATTGTGGCCCCTTCAATGCGTAGTGAATATTTTCTACGTATCTTGTCGAATTCGACAGGATCTTCTCTGACCCAGTTAAGGGTTGTTTTTGTCTCTTCCCCGATAGTAAGCAATCGACCATTCGTGTAGAAATCATTCTCCACCGGGGTAAAGATATTGAGAATAGTATTTACATCGTTATGTCCATTGTCCTCAGTTGTCTGGTGCTTATGATTTAACTTCAAATGCTTTATTATGTCTATATGTCCTTTTTCAGTACCTGGATATTTGTCTAATAAATCATCATTTGAGGCTCCGAGGAAGAAATCTTCGATGAAGTTCCAGCGTTCTACATTATCAAAGGCGTGAAGAAAGAAATGGTCGAAGAGTTCAGTGCTGCTCGAATGTCTCTTCATTGTTTTCTTCAGGAGGATATTCTCGTATTTAGAGTTGACATCATTCTGGATTCTCAATGGGTCATTTATACGGATGAATATCATTGGGTTATCTCCTCCTCTGCTCTCGAAAGTCATAAGTCCCATAATCTCAAGTAGGCTTCCTAGTCTTATATACTGCTTGAGATTCTCGT
>JAGAIM010000051.1 GCA_017626555.1 Bacteroidales bacterium | reverse complement strand
TCTCGATCTTTCCCGAGAGCACGGTGTCCCGGACCGTCTCAAGGGTGTTCCATATTGAGAGTGGTAACATGTGCGTCAGAGATTGATGTGAAACAGACTGGAAATGATGTTGATGGCTACAGTGGCGGCAAGGAAGGCTTCGCCGATACGTATGAAGACCTGCTCCGAGGTCGGGTCTCCGGCGATACCTCCGCTGACGAACAGATGGTATCCCAGGGCGCAGGATGCAATGCCTAGAAGTCCCAGGATCAGCGATATGACACCGAGCGAGCCGGATGCGGCGCTCCTGCTGCTTCCGTACGCCTGCTTGGCCGCCACATAACCCTCGGCTGTCATCTCCCTGTCCACTACCTCGATGAAGTCGTTAAGGCCTTCGGCAATCACGGTGGACTGGGTCTCGATCTGCATTACCTTCTCCATGTTCCTGAGGTTGGATTCCATCTCGTCTATAAGTTTCTCAACCTCCTGCTTCTTCTCCATCTTCGAGAATCCGATGGTGTTCAGGATCTTCTTGGCTGTCTCTATGGCCAGTTCCACCTGGGTCTTCATGGAATTGAGGTAAGAGAGCATCATGTTCGCGTCCGAAAGTCTGTAGCGGTCCATCTCCTGCATCTGCTTGGCATACATCTCCGTCATCTTCATCGTGCTGTTGTATGACTCGGTCAGGCGTGCGATCGTACCCAGATCCTGAAGGACGCTGATTGTCTTGCCGCCGATGCCGTCCTCTCCGAAGACATTGTCGATGTGCTCCCGCATTGTGTTCATCTGCTCACCCAGATGGGCCAGTTCGCCCAGCTGGTCAAGCATATAGTCCACCTGTTCCGCCGCATTGGTGGCGGAAGCGGCGATCTGACTGGGGTCGATGACGATCTGCTGGGCCCGCAATCCAAGGCAGAACAGGCACGCCAGGATGACTGTTATGATTCTTCTTTCCATCATCCGACTCCTGTAAGTTTTCTTATAGCCCCGATGGCCCCGATCCTATCTGACAACTCCAGGAACGGTTTCTTCTTCTCCTTGTTGGACTCATAGCAGACCGCTTCCTGAGGAGATACCTCAGTGGCATAGACACCGTACTTCTTGTCACCGAGTGCGATGAATACCTCACGGTAATGCAGACCGTCCCTGTGGATGCGGTTCATCGACAGGATCAGATCCCTCTGGTGGTCGGTCAGACCGAGGAGTTCCTGAAGCTGCGAGAAACTGTTCCGGTTGTTGGACTGGTCCAGAAGGATCCTGACCGAGGAGTTCTGCAGGATGGTGTCCCGGATGACCTGAGAGGACATGATGTCGGATACCTGCTGTGTCACCACGACCGCAGAAGTCTGGAACTTGCGGGCTGTCTTCCACAGGCCGGCCAGATAGCCGGACATGGTCTCGTTGGCTATAGCCTTCCATGCCTCCTCGATGACCATCACCTTCATTCCTGATGTGCTTCTCATCCTGGCGTTGAAGGAGTTCATGATGCAGAGTATGCACAGAGAGTAGAACTTACTGTCGTTGATTCCAGAAAGCTTGTCCACTTCGAACACGGTGAATCTGCTGGAGAAGAGGTCTCTCGGACTTCTGTCATTGAGAAGGAATCCGAATGCTCCTCCTTCAGCATAGTCGCCCATGGCGAGGAT
>JAGAIM010000050.1 GCA_017626555.1 Bacteroidales bacterium | reverse complement strand
GGAGTGCAAAGGTACGCTTTTTATCATAACTTCCAAACTTTTTTTACAATTTTACCAACCAAACAGATACTTTTTACGGCCGTGATCCTGCAACTTGCTGAGGATCACGGCCGTAATCGATTGTTACATTTTTGTTAAAATATCATTGCAGATCAAAACAGGATTCAAACTTCAATTTCACGCACACCCAAGGGCATACTATATATATAATAGGTATCAACTATGGAGCATCATTTCTATTTTTACATCATAACTCCTCATTGAAGAATGTGATTATTTTATGCCTTGCAACATTACTGGTCAGCATATCCTGTACAGGTGCTTAAGCAGTCAGTATGTTTTGTCATCCCAGATAGCCAGTTTTCTTTTACCGGCGACACAACGTTGTGCTTAAAATTTACGCATCTTGCACACTTATATGCTATAACTATTTCTTGAAATCGTCTGACAGAAATGACATCTCGATAAATTCTATAACCTTAGGGTTCGGCTCCTGGAACATCTTTATCTCCTGCTTGATCACTCTATCGGTAAGGACGATTCTTCTGCCGAATTCCACGAAGTCATCGTAAATGATGCTGTGGGTGTCTGCTTTGCCCATCCCCTCCTTGAACAAACCCTTGTCAATGGCGAATATGCGCAGCTCATCATCCTCAAAGAAACACAGGGCGTTAGCGGCTTAAGTATATATGCGCCTTGCTCTCTTTCACGAGTGTATCTCAACTTGTTATCCTCTCCGATGATTAAGGAAAACTTCGGATAAACTCCGGAAAGAGATACACGACCGATGTTCTATATCTGCTCACTTGATCTGCAGGCCTCGTCTTCAAGACTCCAACCAAGAGATATGTGAGGAATCTGGACACCATCGAAAAGCGCTTTGACTGCTTCAAATGAATAAGTGTTGAATACCTCCTTTTAAGTGGACGGACATATATTCAATGTCTTCATAAGTCGATTGGTCTTAATGTTAGTCTCTATCGTATCTATCCCCCGGGTTGCCAGGGAAATGCCAAGTCATCATCAGGATCAATCCTCTATAACCGCGACTGAACTTGTGGTTTCTCGCCATCGGAGAGCATATTGGCGAATACCGTGAGCAGATCTATGAATGTATGAAGCTCGCTCTGAAGTGGAAGAATCAGGCTTACCGGTTCTGCGTTATCTCCAATAAGATATGCTTTATCGTAAGTGAAGGTGAAAGTTCTGCTGTCCTCCCCTGTGAGTAACGTAACCAGCATCTTATTCAGTACATATAGATTTCACATTGTCTCATAGTTGTGAGTCAGTTTAAGTCCAAGGACGTTACATATCGTCAGATAGATCGAGATCTTCGGATCTTCTTGTCCGCGTTCTGCAGCAACAACAATGTTTATGCTGATACCCACAAGATCAGTCAGTTTTACAGAGTGATTTTAAGAGCCTTCCTGCACTCTTTGATATGTATTCCTGAAGCCTTCATATTCTAAATACATTGGTAATTTTCAGACAAAAGTAGTGTTATTAGATGATAAATGTAAGAAAATCGTGATGGGCTGTGAATTACTAACGCGATATCAGAATCTTGATTTGTTATGAAATGAATTGGTAAAAACCTGATAGTTGTACACTGATTCGGATCGGAAGAATAGGCAAATTTAACTTGTAAGATAGCACATATTGTCCATAGTCATAAGTCATTATCTAATAGAGGTTTATACGATAAATTTGTAAGGCGGTTTTATTTGATGTGGCAAAATATAGTTAATATCTCTGGAAAAATCTAACGAATGAGGGAAAATAATGATGGAAGCACTGGTGTTCAATGACTTATGAGGACTTATGATGAAAGCCTCGCCGATGCAAAAGTGCAAGGAAATGAAAGGTAATGCGTGCAGACGGTTTC
>JAGAIM010000049.1 GCA_017626555.1 Bacteroidales bacterium | reverse complement strand
GGAGTGCAAAGGTACGCTTTTTATCATAACTTCCAAACTTTTTTTACAATTTTACCAACCAAACAGATACTTTTTACGGCCGTGATCCTGCAACTTGCTGAGGATCACGGCCGTAATCGATTGTTACATTTTTGTTAAAATCAGAAGTTGTATTTCACCATCAGATTCACACGATGATTTCCTACCCAATGAAGGCCTTGATCTGCCAGACCGAATTTATTCAAATTGCCTTCGCTGTCATAATCTCCATACTCAACAGCAGTCCACTGATACTCCAGGCCAATGTTCATCTTACCTATATTATATATAACCTGAGGATTGATCCTGTACATCTGGTTGATGTTGGAGAATCCGTTACCGCAGAAATAGACATTACCCTTGGCAATCGGACCATTTGCTGCATCAGCAAGACCCAGATTCTTTATATAACCGAGGAAAAGAACGCCCTGCCATTTCTTTCCATAACTGAGGGAAAGCCACGATGATGAATTGCGGAGCGAAGCATATTCCCAACTTCCGTCAGAATTTTCACCGATCTTCGCATAACCGCTCATAAGGTTCATATGCTCACCGCCCTGACCGAACGTGGTTTTGGCCTTTACAGCAAACTTATTCTTACTGTACTGTGTATAGACATATCCGAGGACAGATGTCTTGCGGTCTGAAACCTTTACTGTAACACCGTCAAGAGTTCCAAGAGCACGAGGCTTGATGCTTACCATATCCACTCCTGCCCTCAAAAGGAATCCCTTGGATTTATATGCAAGGGCCGCATACAGTTCAGGAGTCTTGCCGTACTTCATATAAATTGCAGAACCTCCTACCGGGCCGGCAGACTGGTACTGCATCTGCCAGATCGCCGCTGCTGATACGACCCAGTTGTTTCCAAGATTTGCATCCATCTGTACAAGAGGGGTCCTGGAGAACGGTCCGAAAGGTGCACCAACCTCAAGGCTGAAGAGGTGAGGATGATCTGCTGCCATAGGATGCCAGGCCTGACCGATCTTCATAGCAACGGAGTTCTGCTGTTCCTTACCGAGTTCCTTCCAGGTAACTGTAGCGTATGCCTGACGAAGACGTGCTGTAGCCGTTCCTGAGATTTTTGAATTGCCCGGGAAATAGCCCTTCACATCAGAAGCAGACGAAAGACCTGAATAAAAGTCTCCCTCGAATTTGGCTCCGAAGTGAACATTATTGATGCTATATCCGCTGACATCCACACCAAGACGTGAAGTAAGGGCAAGGAAACGGAATGACGACGTAGCATTAAGATCCTGTGTGCCATCCTCGTTCATCTTCTTATCCAGAGGAAGATAATAGAACAGGTCACCGGTACCAGACTTGCTCTCACGGCTATCGAAGATGAAATAATTGCGGATGAAGCCGTAAAATTTGAAATTGTTCTTAGGTTCTGCCTTCTGCTCCTTCTCTGCAGCAGAGACATTCAGTGCGCAAAAAGAAATAAGCACAACTGAAAGAATCAGGTAAATGCGTTTCATATAAAAATGATTAGAGTTCAAATATTAACGGGTCGCCGTAAAGCGACCCGCAAATATAGACATTTTTTCAGTAACTCAGATACTGAAGGGAATTATGCAGCAAATGGGAAAATCTTGGTGAGCCAGAAGAAGGCGAACACAAGACCGAAGATACCAATCACAGCACCTGCCTTGAGCATATCCTTGGTCTTGATAAGACCGGTAGAGAATGCGATTGCATTAGGTGGAGTAGAGATAGGCATCAGCATCGCAAGCGAAGCACAGGTAGCAACGAAACAAATCATAGCCTTTTCACCACCAAAGCCTGCAAAAGCAGGATTTGCAGAAAGTCCTGACGATACAGCGCAAAGGATAGGGATGAGAAGGGCTGCAGTAGCAGAGTTGCTGATGAAATTTGAGAGCAGGTAGCATACGAGGCCCGCAACAACGAATACAAGGATGATGGACATCTCACCGAATGGAATTGCATTTACGAGAGTAGCGCCAAGTCCTGTTCCGCCTTTGGAGATATCGAGCATTGCATAACCGAGGGCGAAACCTCCGGCAACGAGCCAGAGCACACTCCAGTCAATCTGCTTGATATCTTCCTTATCGAAGGTACCTGTGCAGACAAATACTGCAAGAGGAATGAGAGCGACAATGTTTGAACTGATACCTGTCAGGCTCTCAGTAGCCCAAAGAAGGATAGTCACAGCAAATGTAGCCCACACAAGATATGTTCTCCAGGTAGTCGGCTTGTCATTCTTCGGAATATTTACCTCAAGTTTCTTGGTAGAGAATGGGAACATAACCTGAAGTACGACCCACGCTACAAGAATCATAATGAGCACGAACGGAATCATATGGATAGCCCACTCACCGAATGATATGCTCATACCGAAATAAGTCTCAAGGTTGGAAACCGCAGTACCGTTAGGAGGAGTACCGATAGTGGTACCGATACCACCGATATTAGCAGATACCGGGATTGAAAGCGCAAGTGCGATCTTACCTTTGTCTCCCTCTGGGAATGTTGCAAGTATAGGAGCAAGGAACGCAAGCATCATAGCCGCTGTCGCAGTGTTGCTCATAAACATTGAGAAGAGCGCGATTACCACCAGGAAACCAAGGAGCACCATCTTAGGATTGGTACCGAAAGGTTTCAAAAGGAATCTTGCGAGAGTGACGTCCAGGCCATACTTCTGCGCCATAATTGCGAGTGAGAATCCACCAAGGAAGAGCATTACAACAGGATCCGCAAACGCAGACATAATCTTGGTGTAGTTCATTATACCCTCGAGTTTCTCTCCAGAAGCATCTACCATCAGGAAGCCAAGTCCCTTGTTGGAAAGCATAAGAAGAGCCATCACGATAACCAGTACAGATGTTGTCCAACTTGGAATGATCTCGAAGATCCACATAAGGGCAGCAAATACAAAAAGAGCGATTGTACGCTGCTGCAGAACAGTCAGTCCCTCAATACCAAAGAAAGATGTAGGGACAGCAAGTAGGAAAATTGTGACCAGCAACACCAAAGGAAGCAGTACACAATACTTAACTGAAAATTTCTTAGTACCCATTATAATTGTTAGTTAGAATATATTTCGCTCCAAAAAACGGCCGCAAAGATAACTCTATTTTATAAAATAAAAAACTAAAAGTGAGGCAAGTCACTGACAAGCCTCACTTTTAGCGATATGTGTAAAATTAGATGATACCCTGTTCAAGCATTGCCTGAGCAACCTTCATAAAGCCGGCGATGTTGGCACCCTTCACATAGTTGATATAGCCATCTGGCTGAGTACCGTACTTCACGCAAGCCTCGTGGATGTTGACCATAATGCTGTGGAGTTTCTCATCAACCTCAGCAGGTCCCCAACTGATATGCATAGCGTTCTGAGTCATCTCAAGACCTGAAGTTGCCACACCACCTGCATTTACTGCCTTGCCAGGAGCGAACATAATGCCAGCCTTCTGGAATGCTGCGATAGCCTCAGGAGTACATCCCATATTCGACACCTCGGCAGCAAGCCAGGTACCGTTTGCAAGGAGTTCCTCTGCGTCTGCACCTGTCATCTCATTCTGGAATGCACAAGGCATAGCGATATCACACTTGATGCTCCACGCCTTCTTGCCAGGATAGAATGTCGCTGACGGGAATTTGTCTGCGAATGGAGCCACAACGTCGTTGTTAGAAGCACGAAGTTCGAGCATATAAGCGATCTTCTCTGCATTCATTCCCTCAGGATCATAAATTGCTCCGTCAGGGCCTGAGATTGCGATCACCTTTGCACCAAGTTCTGTAGCCTTTGTTGCAGCACCCCAAGCCACGTTACCGAAGCCGGAGAGAGCGACAGTCTTGCCCTTGATGTCCTTTCCGGCCATCTGGAGCATATGCTGAACGAAATAGACTGCACCGAAACCGGTAGCCTCAGGACGAAGGATTGAACCGCCCCAGGTCAGGCCCTTACCGGTAAGCACGCCTGTGTTATATTGCTGAGCAAGTTTCTTGTACATACCGTACATAAAGCCGATCTCACGTCCGCCAACTCCGATGTCACCGGCAGGAACGTCCTGGTCAGGACCGACCACCTTCCAGAGTTCAAGCATAAATGCCTGGCAGAAACGCATAATCTCGGCATCTGATTTTCCTCTTGGGTTGAAGTCCGAGCCACCCTTTCCACCACCCATAGGGAGAGTTGTGAGGGCGTTCTTGAATGTCTGCTCGAAACCGAGGAACTTGAGGATTGAGAGGTTTACTGAAGGATGGAAACGGAGACCGCCCTTGTAAGGTCCGATTGCAGAGTTGAACTGCACTCTGTAGCCTGTATTTGTCTGAACCTCACCATTATCATCTATCCAGGTAACCTTGAATGTAAGGATACGCTCAGGCTCTACGATACGCTCTACGATCTTTGCATCTTCGAATTCAGGATGCTGATTGTAAACTTCCTCAATTGACTCCAATACTTCGTGTACCGCCTGGAGATATTCTTTCTCGTAAGGATACTTGGCCTGGAGTTTGGCCATCAAATCTGCTGTGTTCATTGTTTTGTGTTATTGATTATTGGTTTGTCATTTCACTTCCCAGGTCGAACCGCTGCGAAGCAGGTCGTCAACACACTGGATCTTTGATTTTGCCTTGACCTCAGCCACCTGATCGCGTACGCCATCATCGTATGTAACATCCTTGACATCACGGATTACTCCAAGAGCCACAGGAAAGTCCGGATACTTCATATCGGCAAGCATCATCTGGATACCGACATTCTCTGAATGAGCGTCGTGTACCAGGATATCATCCTCTGTGATGCCGTTTTCTCCAATCGTAACAACTCTCAGTCCCATACCGTCAAGCACAATACCCTTGTCGCGGTTCTTACCGAAAATCATCTTCTCACCGTGACGGAGTACGATGGTTCTGTCGGCACGTACCTCCCTGTCGGCGATAAGTTTATGAGCCCCATCATTGAAAATCACACAGTTGGTAAGCATTTCCATTACAGAACAACCGTCGTGTTCTGCTGCAGCAAGCATAATCTCTGATGTCAGTTTCAATTCAGAATCAAGGCTTCTTGCGAAGAATGTTCCCTTTGCTCCGAGAACAAGGCTTCCCGGATTGAAAGGATGCTCCACGGTTCCGTAAGGAGAAGTCTTGGAAATTGCTCCGAACTTGGATGTCGGTGAATACTGTCCCTTGGTCAGACCGTAAATCTGATTGTTGAACAGGATTATATTTATATCCACATTTCTTCTGATCGCGTGGATGAAGTGGTTTCCTCCGATGGCAAGGGCATCACCATCTCCGCAGGCCTGCCACACGGTAAGATCCGGATTGGCGACCTTTATACCGGTCGAAATCGCTGTCGCACGACCGTGTATGCTATGGAAGCCATACGTATTCATATAATAAGGAAGACGTGAAGAGCAGCCGATTCCGGATACTACCACATACCTCTCCTTGCTGTAGCCCAATGCTTCAGTCACATCAGGAAGAGCCCTCTGCAATGCTGCAAGCACACCGTGGTCGCCACAACCCGGGCACCATCTTACTTCCTGATCACTCTTGAATTCTTTGAATGTATATCTTGGCATAATAGTCTGATTTAAGATAGGTTTTCCTTTATGGCAGCGACTATTTCCTGAACGAGGAACGGTTGTCCCTGTACCTTATTGAACTGCTCATACTTGAACTGAGGGAATTTTCCTCGGAGATAGTTGACAAAATGTCCGCTGTTAAGTTCGCATACGAGAATCTTGTCAAACTTTCCTAACACATTCTCTGTATTACGTGGAAGCGGCATTATGTAGTCAAAATGAGCAAAACTTACCTCTGTTCCCTGCGCACGCAATTCCTGTACTGCGGAAAGAAGATGTCCGTATGTTCCTCCCCATCCCACAACCAGAAGTTTACCGCTTTCAGGTCCGTTGACTTCAAGTTCAGGAATGAAATCTGCAATTTTCTGCACCTTCATTTCGCGTTCACGAACCATTGTGGCGTGATTGACAGGATCGGAAGAAAGAACTCCGTCGTGATTCTTTTCGAGTCCTCCCACGCGATGCTCGCAGCCTGCCATACCTGGTACAGCCCACTTACGGACTAATGTCTCAGGATCTCTTCTGAATGGCTTGTATTCTGTATTCGGTTGAGCAAATGGAGGTACAATCTTAGGATAATCCTTCATCGAAGGAATGAGCCAAGGCTCGGAGCCGTTTCCAAGGAAGCCCTCAGTGAGAAGCAGGACTGGAGTCATATGCTCAAGGGCAATCTTGGCTGCATTGAATGCAGCATCGAAGCATCCTGCAGGAGAATGAGCCGCCATTACAACCATCGGACACTCTCCGTTTCTTCCGTAAAGAGCCTGATTGAGGTCGGTCTGCTCGGTCTTTGTAGGGATACCTGTAGAAGGTCCAGCACGCTGCACATCAACTATTACAAGCGGAAGTTCAGTCATAACGGCAAGACCTAAAGCCTCAGACTTGAGTGAAAGTCCCGGACCTGAAGTTGTTGTCACGGCAAGATTACCTGCAAAGGCAGCACCGATGGCTGTACAGATACCGGCAATTTCATCCTCTGCCTGGAGGGTCTTGGCTCCAAGGCTCTTGTGAACTGCCAGTTCCTCAAGGATTCCGGTGGCAGGCGTAATAGGATATGATCCGCAGAAGAGCGGCAGATTAGCCTTCTCTGCAGCAGCAAGAAGTCCCCAGGCTGTGGCCTGATTACCTGTGATGTTCCTATAAAGTCCTTTAGGCTGATGTGCAGGCTCGATATTGTATTTATTTGGAATAGCCTGAATATTGGCGGCATAGTTATAGCCGTCCTTCAGAACCTTCTTGTTCGGCTCGATAAGTTCCGGCTTCTTCTTTCCGAACTTGCGCTCAAGATACTGGAATATGTACTCCATCGGACGGTTATAGATGTAGCAAGCCATACCGAGGGTGAACATATTCTTGCACTTTGCAACTGTCTTTCTGTCAAGACCGCTATCCTTGAGACTTTCTTCAGTCAGAGTAGTGATAGGAGCAATGATGATTGTCCTGTCCTCTATATAAAGTTCTGCAATCGGATCATTCTTAAGGCCGGCTCTCTTAAGTCCCTCCTCATCGAATGTATCAGAATCAATAAGAACCATAGCAGTCCTCTTGAGCCATTTGGCATTTGCCTTGAGCGCTGCCGGATTCATTGCCACGAGAAGATCGCAGAAATCTCCAGGAGTAGTAATGTGCTCGCTTCCGATATGAACCTGGAAGCCTGACACGCCAGATACGGTACCGTGCGGTGCACGGATTTCAGCCGGATAATCCGGGAATGTAGAAAGTTCGTTACCGAAGATGGCTGACATATCTGCAAAAAGAGACCCGGTGAGCTGCATACCATCTCCCGAATCTCCTGCAAATCTTATGACAACATCCTTAGTATCAATAACCTTATGTTGCATAGTTTGTGTTATAAATTTAAATCAATTGGTTAGATTTTCATACAAATGTATGCATTTTTCCCGAATATGGAATACAAATTCACACTTTTTCAAAAAAGAAAAGACAGGAACCTCTTATAATGAAATTCCTGTCTTGAATATATCTTTATCTATCAACTGATTACATCTGTCCCTGAGCAGCCTGAGCCTTTGCCTGAAGTTCAGCCTGAAGGGTCTCGATTGTCCTTCCCTCAGGTATATTTAGAGATGTACGGGCTTCTGGAGTAAGATTTATACCCTGAGCAGGATCGATATAGAGCATCTGAGTCTCCTCAAACACGAAAGCGAGTCCCTTTGCCTTGGCAAGGTCTGTCACAACAGTCTGAGCCTTCTCATAAACCGGAGCCTGAAGCATCTGCTGCATCTGCTGAAGTTCCTGCTGGAAGATCTGCTGGCTTTCCTGGAAACGAGCCTCGATCTCCTGAAGTTCCTTCATCTTGCTGTCCCTGATGGCTGGAGTCCAGGTCGCTTCCTTCTGCTGGAACTGCTGAGCCTTGGTCTGGTACTCCTCATACATTGCACTAAGAGTCTCGTATGTTTCCTTCTCCTGTGCCTCAAGTTGTACTCTCACAGAGTCCATTTCCGGCATCAATTGCACAAGTTCTGTGTAGTTTACATAGCCGAACTTAAAATCCTGAGCCGATGCTGCAACTGACACGATGGCCATTGCTGCGATGATGATGATTTTTTTCATAATTTTATCTTACAATTAATAATTATTCATTAAGTACCCTTTGTACAGATCAGAACGGAATGGTTAGAACTGCTGTCCGATCACGAAGTGGAACTGGCTCTTTCCGTTGACAGGATCGTCGAATCCCCATCCCCAGTCAACTCCAAGAAGACCGATCATAGGGAGGAACACTCTCACACCCACACCGGCAGATCTCTTGATCTGGAACGGATTGAAGTCTCTGATGTCAGACCAGCAGTTACCTCCTTCAAGGAAGAGCAATGCGTAAATGGTTGACTGCGGCTGAAGTATGACTGGATATCGAAGTTCCACTGTAAACTTGTCATAGACATTACCTGCGTAATAGTTTCCTGTAGAATTGTACGAAGACAATGCCTGAGGGGTAAGCGAGTAATTCTCGTAACCACGGAGCGAAATGATCTCAGATCCGTATGTATCATATCCCGACATACCGTCACCACCGACGCGGAAGCCCTCGAAAGGAGAATATCCCCAGTTTCTGTTGTAATATCCGAGGTATCCGAACTGAGCACGAGCCATAAGGACGAGGTCTCCGACAAGTTTAGCATATACAGCACCCTTGAACGACCATTTATGATACTCGATCCATTTGTAACGATCCTGAGAACTCTGGAAGTCATAATTGATGTCTCTCCAATCCTTTACCTTGGTAGGATTTCCCTCCGCATCGAGCAGACCGTAATCCTTCTTCCTCAAAAGCGAGTATGGAGGGGTCAACTGAAGCGAGAAACTGAAGTCAGATCCTTCACGCGGATAAATCTGCTGGTCTGTGGAGTTTCTTGAAAGGCTGAGGGTATAACTGAGGTTGTGTGAAATACCGGTATTGAACAGGAACTGATATGCCCAGTTCTGGAGACGGTATGTCTGCCAACTCAACTGATTGTAGAGCACAAAATAGTTGTCAGGCCATTTCAAACGCTTTCCAAGTCCCGCTGCAAATCCATACACTTCCATATACTCATCATTATTGAGAATGTTGTAATAAATGTATGAATTGGTCTGACGGGTATAGTACAACGACATATTGAGCGAAGTCGGCTTCTTTCCGAAAAGCCAAGGCTCTGAGAATGAAGCGGAAAGACTGGTGTAATATGTTCCGTTGGTCTGGAAACGCAATGACAGGTTCTGGGCATCTCCCAGAGGAACCGGACGCCAGGCGGTCTTATCGAAAAGCCTTCTGGTGGAGAAGTTGTTGAAACTTACTCCGACAGTAGCGACGAAGGTATTGCCGCCCCATCCTCCTGAAAGTTCAAGTTGGCTCGACGGCTTTTCGGTCACATTATATACGACATCCACAGTATTGTCGAGAGGATTAGGAAGGAGAGACCATCCTTTGGCCGGATCCATAATCGCCTCAGGGTCAAACTGTCCCATAGACGCAATCTCACGGATCGAGCGTTCGAACGCACTATGGCTGTAAAGATATCCCGGACGGGTGAACACCTGACGGCGGATCACTCGCTCGTTTGTCAGGTCGTTACCATTGATCACGATATTGTTCAGAGTGGCAGGCTTGCCCTCGACGATTCTCATTTCAACATCCACAGAATCACCCTCGATATTGAGTTCGACAGGCTGTACCTGGAAGAATAGATAACCATTATCCCTATATAATTTGGAAATGTCGTATTCATTCTGCTTGCCACCACCGAAAAGACGTTTCTCCATAGTGACTACATCATAGACATCTCCCTTGCCTATCATCAGTATCTCATTGAGAGTCTCCGAAGTATAGACTGAATTACCGGTCCAGGTTATATCCCTGAAGAAATACTGCTTACCTTCATCTATTTCGAAATCGATCTGAAGACGGTCAGGTTCCACGTAATACATAGTATCCTTTACTATTCGTGCATCCCTGTAGCCGGCCTCATTGAAAACAGAAAGAAGCGCTTTCTTGTCGTTGTCATATTCCTTCTCCTGGAACTTCTTGGAACTGAAGAAGTTCTGAAGTCTCTTATCTCTCGTCTTCTTCATCGATCTGACGAGTTTGCTTTCCTTGATATGATCGGCTCCGCTGAAAGTAATCTTCTGGATCTTGACCTTTTCACCTCTGTCAACAGCAAACTGGACACGGATGGCACTCTTGATCACTGTATCCCGTTTGGTGTTCACATCAACTTTCACGTTGTAGAATCCCTTCTCCTTATAGTATCTTTTGATTATATCGCTGGATGTCTTTGCAACATACTCGGAAAACTCTCCTCCTCTGCGAAGATTAAGTCTGTCACGGAGTTCTTTTTCTTCACCGCTCTTGACTCCACTGAAAACCCAGCGGGAAACGCGCGGACGCTCTATTATCGATACCTTGAAAAATGCAGTATCACGCGTAGGAGTCAGCGAGTCGATAACGACAGCCACATCTTCGAAATACCTCTGGACCCATAGCCTGCTGACGATATTCGAGAGTTCCTCGCTTGGGACAGTCACTTCCATTCCCTTCTGAAGAGATGCAACCTGCAGTATCTGATCCGGAGACAGATACTGGTTTCCTTCCACCTTGACACCACCTACAATATATTTTTTCGGATTATTGTAATCAACCTCAACACCACCGCCGGTCTGCTGCGCCAAAGCCTGGCCGGACAGCATCAGCAGTGTGAAAAGGAAGACTATTCTGCAAATTCTCATCACGATACTCTTAATTTCAAAACTGCAAATATACGTAATTATTTGACTTTTCCATAACGTCTGTCACGTTTTGCATACGATTCCAATGCCTTGCGGAACTCCTCCTTCCTGAAATCGGGCCACAATGTATCGACAAAAAGGAATTCCGAATAAGCACTCTGCCATAGAAGGTAATTGCTTATCCTGCTCTCACCGGAAGTCCTTACGATAAGATCCGGATCCGGTATCCCCGCCGTAACGAGATAACGGTCGAACCCATCCGTACCCATATTTTCAAATTCTTCCCTCTTTTCCGGATGTTCGACCATCTCGACAGCCATTTTCTTGGCAGCCTGGAGAATATCCCACTTTCCGCTATAACTTAGGAAAACTATAAGGGTAAGCGCCTCATTATGAGCCGTCATATCCATACAGGCATCAATTTCTGCATTGAGTTCATACGAAAGACGCGCTCTGTTGCCAAGCACCATAAAGCGCACTCCATTCCTGTTCAAAGACTCCATCTCGGCCGCCATAGCCTTCACCATCAGCCCCATAAGAGCCACGACCTCATCCTCTGGACGATTCCAGTTCTCTTCGGAAAAGGCAAATACCGAGAGATACTTCACTCCATACTCAAGAGAAGACTCCACACAGGCACGCACACTCTCGACACCCTCGAAATGGCCATAGGCCCTCTCCTTGCCGCGTTCTTTAGCCCAACGTCCGTTTCCATCCATAATCATCGATATATGGACAGGCACTTTGGTCATAGTTTCAATAGACATAATTCTTCAGTTGTTGTTTCTGACATCTTCGCCCCAGAACAGTTTCTCTGTAAGAGCGTTTATAAAATTGGATTTGTTGAGTCGGACTCGCTTAAGCGAAAACTGTGCCACACTAATGGAAATCACCGTATCCGAAGGTACCGATGCCGTCCTGTTATCTGCAGTGAATATAACATTCTCATCACGCGAATGCATCCTGAGAGTGATCACGGCACTATCCGGCACAACCAATGGACGCACATTCAGATTGTGCGGCGCGATCGGCGTAATGATCAGCACTTTTGATTCAGGCAGGACTATCGGCCCTCCCGAACTGAGGGAATAAGCCGTCGATCCCGAACTGGTCGAGACAATAAGGCCATCAGCCCAATATGTAGGAAGATTCACCCCATCTATGCTGGCTTCGATTCCGAGCATTGCGGCACCGTTCCTGTGAACCGTGAACTCATTCAGGGCGTAAGGCCACCTATCGATATCAGCATTGCCAGTGACCACATCTGCACAGAGCATAGCCCTGTCTTCTATACAATAGTCTCCTGACAGCAAAGCCTTTGCAACATCAGACGGACGGTTTTCAGACAAAAAGCCCAAACGGCCGAGATTGGCTCCTACCACCGGGATATCCCGTCCTGCAACAGATTTCGATGCCGATAGAAACGTACCGTCGCCACCCACACTCAGAAGCATATCGACATCGGCATCCGGCACCTCACCGTCCAAAAGGAGAACGGTTTGGCTCCCGGCATCATTCAATTCAGCAAGCATTGTCCTGACACCAGCATCATCCACAGACTCCTTTTTACCTATATAAATTGCAATCTTCATAAACTTTTGATGAAAAGAGAGTCCAAAAATACTACTTTAATATCAAAATTTGAAGTTTATTATGTAATTTTGTGTCCCGTACCAACAATTTAACCGGAGATGACTAGATTAAGTGTCAATATAAACAAGATAGCCACCATCAGGAACGCAAGAGGAGGCAGAATGCCTGATGTGACCAAGGCTGCCATAGACTGCGAACTCTTCGGGGCTGAAGGTATCACAGTCCACCCAAGGCCTGATGAAAGGCACATCAGATACTCGGATGTCAGGGAAATCAGACCGCTTATCAAGACGGAATTCAATATCGAAGGCAACCCCATACCATCGTTCATCGATCTCGTGACAGAAAACCGTCCGGATCAGGTGACACTTGTCCCTGATGCAGAAGATGCCATAACTTCGAATGCTGGCTGGGACACAATCAGGAACAGAAGTTTCCTCACGGAAGTATGTGCTGAATTCAAGAAATACGGCATCAGGACCTCCATTTTCGTGGATGCAGACCCCGCAATGGTGGAAGGTGCCGCTCTATGCGGATGCGACCGTGTGGAATTATATACAGAACCATACGCACAACTGTTCCCTGATGACAGAGAATCAGCGGTTGCTCCGTTCATCAAGGCCGGAGAAGCAGCGAGGGAATGCGGACTCGGGCTGAATGCAGGGCACGACCTCAACCTCGACAATCTGGAATATTTCATCAGGAACATTCCTTGGACAGACGAGGTTTCGATCGGGCACGCAATCGTATGCGATGCTCTTTATATGGGTCTCGAGCAAACAATAAAGGCATATCTTTCAAAAGTAAAGATTTTTTGACTACCTTTGCAGGCTGCATCATGGAGAATGCGACGATTGGAATTATAATCAATAAAATATAAAGAAATGAAGAACACATCACTTATCCTCAGCATCATTTCACTGATTGCTGTTGTAACATTCGGAGTCATCACTCTCACAAAGGATGGAAAAAAAGCAGATAAACCGGCTGAAGGCGAAGTTACAGAAGCAGCGGCTCAGGCTGGTGCAATCGTCTATGTTGACCTTGACAGGATTCTTACAGATTACGATATGGCTAACGATCTCAGATCTGTAGTGGAGACAAAGGTCCAGAACATCCAGGCAGAGGTGAACAGAAGAGGTCAGAAACTTGAGAAGGAGGTTGCAGCATATCAGGAAAAGATCCAGAAGGGTCTTATGACTCGCTCTGTTGCAGAGGTTCAGGGTCAGAAACTCCAGCAGCAGGAGATCGACTTCAACAACTATGCGGCTCAGAAGCAGCAGGAGATCCAGGAGGAGCAACTTGTGATGATGAACCAACTCGGAGACGCGATCCAGACTTTCATCACAAAGTACAACGAGGAGAAGCAGTATGCAATGATCCTTACCAACTCCGGTGGAGCGCCTGTAATCACAGCGGATGCATCTCTTGACATTACAGAAGATGTTCTTGCAGGACTCAACGAAGAGTACATCAAGACAAAGAACGAAAAAAGCGAGGAATAATCATTGAAAATTGCGATACTGTCCTGTTTCTACCCCTATCGAGGAGGAATTTCTCAGTTTAATGCTTGTCTTTATGGCGAACTGAGCAAAACACACATTGTCAGAGCATTCAACTTCAAAAGACAATATCCCGAATTCCTCTTTCCGGGCAAGACACAATACGTGACAGACGACGATGAGGCCGTACCGGTAGAGAGTACATCTCTGCTGGATACGGCCAATCCTTTTACATACCACAGCACATACAAGGCCATACGCGACTGGAAGCCTGATGTGCTGATAGTCAGATACTGGATGTCATATTTCGCTCCGTCTCTTGGGTACATAACCCGCAGAATGAAGAAGCATTGCAAGGTCATATCCATCCTGGACAATGTCATTCCGCACGAGCAGCATTTCTTCGACACTCCGCTGACGAGATATTTTCTCAAAGGAAGCACAGGCTCTGTAACCCTGTGCGAAGCAGTATCGAAAGATCTGCTCAGAATCGATCCTGATGCAGAATATGCTGTGATACAGCATCCTCTTTACTCACATTTCGGAGAAAAGAAATCCAGAGCAGAGGCCGAAAAGAAACTCGGACTTGCATCCGGGAAGAAAAACATACTGTTCTTCGGACTTATAAGGACATACAAGGGTCTTGACATTCTGCTTGAAGCATTCGGCAGACTTCCGGACGAATATCAGTTGATAATTGCCGGGGAGCCATACGGGTCTTTCGACAAATATCAGGAAATCATTGACAGGCTGCCAGGCAAAGACAGGATCGTTATGGACCTCAAGTATATAAAGGATTCTGAGGTTACGGATTATTTTTCAGCAGCCGATCTGGCAGTACTTCCTTACAGGAGCGCGACTCAAAGCGGAATCAGTTCCGTATCATATCATTTCGAAGTGCCTATGATAGTTACAGATGTCGGCGGCTTAAAGGAAACCATAGGGGACAGAGGCACAGGTCTTGTTGCTGAGGAAGGTACTCCTGAAGCAATCCACAACGAGATATTGAGATTTTTCAGCAATCCGTCGATAAAGGAAGGATGCATTGAAGCGATCAGGAAGGAAAAGGAAAGGCTTTCCTGGAAAAACTTCGCACAGATGCTGACAGACTTCATCAGACAATTATAATATGATGTATATGTATAAAAGCGTTATAAGATTTGCAGCGATAATGATGGCTGCTGTTGCATCAGTCATTCCATCATCTGTTTACGCCCAGGAATATGAAACCACACCTGTCACCGTTTCAAAAGAGAAACTGAAGATCGGTGATCAGATATGCTATTCTCATATCGTTCTTGAAAAGCAGACCTTGTTTTCAATCTGCAAGGCTTATAACGTGACCCTTGAGGATATATACAGATTCAACCCTTCTGTCAAGGAAAAAGGGCTGCAGAAGAACTCGATTCTTATGATTCCTCTGATTGAAGAAGTAAAGCAGGAACAGGAACAGGAACAGGAACAGCCAAAGGAACAGGAACAGGCTGCTCCAAGAAAGACCCATATAGTAAAATGGTTCGAGGACATTGACCTGATTGCCGAAAAATATGGAGTGCTTGTGGAAGATATAATAAAGATAAACGGGCTCAAAGGACGAAAACTGACAAGACGCCAGAAACTCATCATCCCATCCCCCGGTGAAATCATAGAAGCGCTTGCAATGGAAGTTCCGGCAGACTCTACTGTAGTAGCGGATTCCTTGCAGATCCCGGACAGCACAAAAGACTCAAGGAACTTGTTTGAAGACATCTTCTTCCCTAAGAAAGAGGCTTCAGTCAGTCTCCTGCTGCCTCTCAAGGCTGACGGAAGCAGCGGTAGTACAGGAAATATGGATTTCTACTGCGGTGTCCTTCTTGCCGTATATGATATGGCAGAGAAAGGAACTGGTACCGATCTTAGCGTTTATGATGTTGCAGAGGGAAGAATGCCTGTCACAAAGGAAAGACTTGAAGAAAGCGATGTCGTGATCGGTCCTGTTTCACCAGCCGATATCAAGAGAGCATTTGAAATAGCCCCTGAAGCAAAGGCTATTGTATCTCCTTTGGACCAGAGGGCAGGTCATCTTACCGGCACATACACAGGTATGATCCAGGCTCCGACTCCGCTCCGTCTCCAGTACAATGACCTTATCGACTGGATCAAGGAAGATATGGAAGAAAACGACCGAATGCTCGTAATCAGTGAAAAGGGAGCACAGCAGACTGAAACGATTCTGGAGATGAAAGCGGCGGCTGACTCCTCCGGCATAGAATATAAAGCATTGGCATACAGTATCCTGGAAGGAAGGAACGTAACCGGATCGCTTGAATATCTTATGACAGAGAGCGGCACGAACAGGGTATATATCACATCTGACAGCGAAGCCTTCGTCAACGATGTGGTAAGGAATCTCAACCTTATGATCCACAAGAAGTATGATGTCGTGCTCTATGCACCATCAAGGATCAGGAACTATGAGACCATAGAGGTGGAAAACCTGCATAATACATCTCTCCATATCAGCACAGGCTATTACATCGACTATGACGACCCGCGCGTACAGGATTTCCTCCTGAAATACAGGGCATTATACAACTGCGAACCGACTCAGTTCTCTTTCCAGGGATACGATCTTGCAAGTTATTTCATCGGACTGAGCACGAAATACGGCAACAGATGGTACGACAGACTTGACCGTTCCGACAGTTCTATGTTGCAAAGCACCTTCCGATTCAGGAAAGACGGAGAGGGAGGCTATATAAACACAGGAGTCAGAAGAATCATCTATGGAGATGAGTGGTCTGTCGTCAAAGTGAAGTAGCAAACATTATTCTGCTGGTGCTTCTGTTCTCTACCCAACTCATTTCAAGAACATAGCCGTCGTCATCAAAAGTATATGACAACGGGCAGGTCACCTCACCTCCTCCATCATTATATTTGAACGATGTCGGAAGCAGAGGCGAGTCTGTTCTGTACAGACCTGTCAGATAAGGGAAATAAAGGAAAGGATCGAATTTTTCCTGCACAGCCATATATCCCCATACTACTGATGGAGCGTATGGATTGTTCTTGAGTTCAGGATCCGAATATTCAAAGAATCTGGAATTGAAACGGACGATATTGCCATCCTGGTATTCAAGAGATGCAAAAGTACCTTCTCCCCTATTTGAAATGAAAGTCACCTCCGAGAGTCTGTCATCGGCATCATAGGACCACTCAAAACGTGTAGGCTCATCATTTCCATATAAGATTACATCTGAAGCAGTCACCTTTCCGTCTGTATCCAGAATATATGACATAGACACATCATTCGACATTTCAAGTCCATCGACAGTGAGTTTATATGACATCGGACCATCCGACTCATATACATCAGATGCATTTTCTGCAAAAACGCCATTCTCGACCAAAGACTCGGTAAGTACAATCTCAGAGGATTCTTCATCCACAGTCCAGGAATATGCCACCTCGGTCGAACCGAAATAAGGGCCGACATACGTAATGGAAACAAGCCTTTTAGCAGCAGAAGACACACTCACAGCCGCAACAAACCACTCGCAGTCCATATACGATATATATACTTCATATTGTCCCTCAGGCATAACTGACGGAATCAGGACAACGATACCTCGAGAATCCAAGGATGATTCCATACGGATCCTTTCGCCTTCTGAAGAAACGAATGTGACAATGACTGTGCGGTCATATCCGGAGCCTGCAATAAGCAGATCCTCTCCTGCGATGACAGAGGATGGTAACGATACTCCTACAAACGGAATATCAGGAGCAGAAATATCCATCATTCCTAATTGCTCATCTGCCTCGCGTCTCAAAATGACAGCATATCTACCAGGTTCCATAGCAAAAGGGACATAGAAAATAAGTCCGGAACCCGTTACTTTCTGTATCCGGACAATATGTTCGCCGGAAGACCCGGAGAGTACAATGACATCATCCTGAACAAAGCCGTTCCATTGAAGAATGACATCTTCTCCGCCTGTAGCGTTGGAAGGCACCACACATTCTGAAACAGGATCAACCACTGCACCCGACATTGAACCGGAACCTTCCCGACTGCACGAGCCAAGGCATAATATAGTCAAAAGGATCAACAGATACTTTCTCATAATCATTATCTTATTCCATCAAGAGCATCAATAGTATCAGACAGGTACTTATCGGAAGGACGCTGCGCATCATTATCTATTATCCTGCCTTCCTTGTCGAGCAGAATGAAGCGAGGTATCCCCGATATCTGATATGCCGTCTGGAACGGACTTCCGGAACCGAGATACAGTTGGTTACCTGCCAAGCCACCCTCACTCACACGTTTTTCCCATTTGTCTTTTTCCCTATCTACAGACAGACTCAGAAACGTTATGCAGGCATCCTTGTATTTCTCCTCAAGTGCCTTCAGATGAGGCAGTTCCTGACGGCACGGACCGCACCAGGTAGCCCACACATCGATATACAGATACTTTCCTCGGAAATCGGCAAGAGTATGCACCTTGCCATCTATATCCACTGCCTCAAAATCAGGAGAAGTCTTGCCCACAGAGGTCAGATTCCATTTCTCGCATACCTTGTCATACTCGGCCATCAGCACTGTATCCTTGACGTATGTACGATATATATTCTCCATATCGGTAATATCCTTTACACCGAAATTGTCTATGTAGGCGTATGCCAGATAATGAAGAAGAGTATTCCTCACCTTATCGTCAGTAAAACGGTCGGCTATGAACTTCATCTGAGCAACAGCCTTAGGATATGTTTCAGTCACACTTCTGTTCTGCTCATCCAGAATATGCGCAGCCTCGACAATGAAATCACGATACTGGTCGAGAGCAGCCCACTTGGCATTCTCTATGAGATAGGAATCAAGAACCGAATAATACGCATCATCGGGCACATAGTCCACCTCTTGTGCCATATAACGATGGCCAAGAGGATACATCAGGATCTGAGTCCCGTATGAATACTTTATCCTTCCCTTTTCCATTTCCTCAAAATCGCCCGCATCGCGCAAACCGTGTGCTTTCATAAGTTTGACAGCATCCCTCTCCTTCGCTTCGATCTTAGTCAGATACTGATCGAACGGAAGAGCATAATCTTCGTCAGGAAGGGCTGTAAGATGCACGGAATTAAGGTACTTCACTGCTTCAGCCTTGTCGCCATCAAAGGAGAAAGTTCCGTCAAAGTCCTTTCCATCGAACTTTACAGATACCCTGTCACCTTTCTCAAGATAAATCTGCTTGAATACACTCAGGTCGCTTGCATAGAACAGCCTGGCATATACTGCATCTTCTCCGGTGATGACAAGTTCGGAATGTCCCTGCGCATCAAGACGCGATGTCAATATCTTGTTGTGATAGACAACAACGACTTCGTCAGATAATTGCCCGGTCACATCAAAAGTCAGAATGATGTCACTGCTGCCGGAAACCGAACACCCCACGGATAATAAAACCGCAGCCAAACAAGTAATAAAGTTTCTCATAATCAATATACTCTTTCTTTGAATTCCACATCCTTTATTCTTGCAAAACCTCCATATACCTGTGGTTCTACATTCCTGAAATCTCCTCCTGATCCGTTTCCTTCATAAACTCTCAGAATGCCCTCTCCGTTCTTTTCACTGCCCACTATCAAGTCATAACTCTTCTGCAGATTTTCCGGATTACGATACAGATTGAATTTCAGACACGTGATTTCTTCGCCCTGAAGTCTGAACATCTCCTGAGCCTGCAAAGGCTCGGCAGACAGATCCACGCGATATACAACACTGCCGGACGAATAATACATATAATTCTTCAATGAACTGAATGCAAACAGATTACCCTCCTCCGCTATGTTCCTGCATTGCGAAAGATCGCCATAATATCCCTTTCCAAGAACGTATGTACAGTCGGCATATCTCAGGATATCACCAAGTTGGATTCCATACAGATATGTCCCGTTCACATCAGACAGCACAGCGTATGTCAGCCCCATCTTCGCATTACCGGGATCATATCTTGTATTTTCCATATACAGCAGTTCCTTTCCTTCCGGCCACTCATCAAAAGCAATCCCTACCACACCGGCATCGCCTGCCATTCCGTCCGCTACCTGGGTGAACTCATCCATATCCATCAAAGGTTCAAGACCGCCCAAATCGTTTGAAGACAACAGAGGACAGAATGCGACAAAGCGCTTCCGCGATGTGTCATACAGAAGATATACTGCTGCATAAACCTGCGATGCAGAAACATTTGCACCCACATACGGCGACACCGGAAAACTCTTGTTTACCGCGCTGCCGTAAAGTCCGTCAAAACCCATAATCTCGCAATAATATGCCTTCGTTCCGCTGACAACCACTTTCCCGAATCCGGCCGAAACAATGGAATATGGGGCAAGTCTGTCAGGTGCAGCCACCTCGTATTGGAAATCATATTCAGGCTTCCAGCCGAAATCATCCTTGCCCAGTCTTGTTGCACCATCATCTGTGAGAAGATAATATGGAGACGACTCATCTGTCTTGTCGGAAAGCCACTGGATCTTACGAGGCCCGTTATAGACAGGAGTACCGTTCGAAGCAAGCATATCCCGATAGATTTCTCCGGTCACGCTGGAGATAACATCCAGACGCGCTCTTCCGGCATCGGAACACAGCACCATCCACCCTTCCGACATTGACGAACTGACAAGGAGGCTGACTTCTTCCTGCCAATACAAGCCGGTAGTCTTTTCAGTAACTGTAAAGAACAATGAATACAGTCCGGGACTCAGAGTGACCTCATAATCAAGATTCTTGCTTTCCCCGATCATATATGATTCATTGACACCATTACGGTCAACTGCCTTCCATTCGTATGTATATGCATCCTCTGCCAAAGACTTGTCACCAAGCGACGGAGAGAATTCCAGTCTGTCGTAGGTAAGGACTTGGGCATCGGAAAGTCCTGAAATGGAAAGTTCGTTCAGATCGCGGTAATCATAATTTCCCTCGTCAGAAGCACAAGAGAAAAAAGACAGAACGACAGATGTCAGGAACAGTATTTTATATAAAAGATCTTTCATCACTTAATGAATTTCAACGGTTGTCCGGTCGCCGGGTCAAAAGCATCTTCATCGTATGGTTTACCCTCATTCTTCTTTTCAACTTCTCCATCGACGTATGCAGTCATCTCTGCCGAAATATATAGAAGCCTTGCCAATGTTATCACAGAATTGTCATTGAAGTCAGCAGGATCCATATCCAGGACCTTGCATATAAGTTCGAATTTCTGCTGGGAAAATTCACCGACAAGATTGGAATCCCAAGCCGCTGGAGCCTTTGTGAACATATCTGAAAAGCAGATAGAGCAGGTCAGTGTGGAGACAGTGTCACCGACATTGACCATTTCAGTCACAGGCAGGGCAAAATACTCGTTCGGATGTATCGTAAGAGTAATCCTTTTTTCCATCTTCTTCAATGCCTCAGTCCTCAGAAGAGTGACTACATAGTCCATCTGAGAAGCCCCAGCCGGAATGACCGGAGAGTCCGGAAGCAAGAAATCTGTACCGGAAACGGCATTATCCGAACTCACGGAAACTTCCACGGGACGCGGCTCGCTTGAAGTCCTGCCGACAAGTTGAATTTTCACAGGCACTTCAAGATAATCTTCCTTTTCATACACGAACGTCACACCTATACTGTCCGTAAGCATCATCGTAGAGGATAGATTATTGAAATAGACCCCCGAGATATCATCGAACAAGGACGGATTCCTCTCCTGACACGAAATCAAGGAAAGAGAAATCACGACAAGAAATATGAATCTGAGTCTCATACTATCAGTTTTCTGTCTCACTGTCCGGAAGCGGTACCACAAATATCTTGTCGCTCGGCTCCGGATTCATCGATGCGACAGAAGAAAACATAACCGGAGAATACATCCTCTTGTACATATAGAACAACTGTCCTTCTCCGTACAGTTCCCTGATATATTCATACTGGAGGATTTCCCGTGTAAGTTCGGATATATTGTTCACTCCCCTGTTGGAACGGAGTATGTTCACAAATGGAGCACCTGCTGCAATGTCATCCGAAACAGACTCCGCAGCAATCAGATACATCTCTCCAAGCCTGATCATCGGTATCATAGTGTTGCGGATGTTTCCGGTATCCACCATATCGGAATATTTATAGAAGTATCTGTTTGCTCCAGTTGCCATCCAATTGACCCTGTACCGATAATCATCCTGATTTCCTCCTGTCAGGGCACCACCTCCGAAAACAATATTACCCATCAGGTCATTATCCATCCTGAAAACATAATTGGGAATACGGCTGGGATCGTAATAATTCCTGAACAAAGAATTTCTCTGAGAATGTGAAAGTGCAAATATGACTTCCGATGAGAAAATCCTGTCCGGATCATCAGGAGAACCTGTTACCAGAGATTTGTCAACGAATGAAAATATACCTTCATCTACTGACTTTATCACTTCCATCGAATATTTCGCCGCAGACTCCTTATCACCGAAATAGAGACTTGAACGAGCCAGAAGTGCCGACACGGCATACCAGTTCAGGCGAAGATTACGGTAGTGAAGGAAATTGGAAGATCCGTCCGCAGGCTGCTCCATCCTCACTCCCTCTGTCCTTACAGGATCATTGGCAAGAAGGATACGCGCTTCCAGAAGATCATCTGTAATAAGCCCGGCCACCTCTGATGCCGGAAGAGCACTGTTAGGCACCACTGTATATGCCTTATAGTAAGGTATGCTTACCTGCTGAGGATTGCGCGAAAACACCGGGCCGAATAGACGCAGCATATCGAAATGCAGCATAGCCCTCATAGCCAGGGCTTCACCTTTTATCATTCTGTAATTGTCATCTGAAAACAGAGCCCTGTCGGCATCTATATTCTCGAGAAGGAGATTGCAGTTAAGGATAAGCGAATATGCCTTGTCCCAAGTCTCGTTGAGTCTCGCCCTCCAGTACTGAGTGCCATATTCATATTCCGAAAGGTCACGATAGTTACCCCACACGGAATTGTCTGTACCTATTGTATATGCGCCTCCCATCACCTCTATCATCTCAACAGAAAGAGCGGCACCATACAACATATCCCGGTTGAGTTCCACATACACTCCGTTCAGGAGTTTCATATATCCCTCTTCAGAAGAAAGCAGTTCATCCTGGGCGATCTTATCGTATGGCTTTACATCAAGCCATCCGGCACATCCTGCAGCAAGTAGGAGACCGGCGGTCATTGTCAAAATCAAAGTAAATCTTCTCATAATCCCCTACACTTTAGAATGTTACACCTACAGCCAGAGTCACAGTCCTGGCAAATGGATAATCTATGCCTCGTTCCACTCTCACCGAAGTTGCACGAAATGCATCTGTCATCGTCAACTGCAGATTCAAAGCAGATATCCTCATCTTCCTTATGAGCCTGTCCGGGAACTCATATCCCAGATTGAAGGATTCACCTATCAACGCATTATCATCCATCACGAAACGAGAGGACTTCTCCGTCTTCTGCACCATAGAAATTCCCTTGAAATAAGCCTCGCGATTGCTTTCCGACCAGCGGTCATACAGAGCACGTTTATCCTGGTTGTTATATACATCCTCGGTACCTATGTTCTCAACCTTCTGGAATAAAGACGTATTGAACACCTGACCACCCCACCTGTAACGGAAATGGCATCCCGCAGAAAATCCCTTGAAATAAAGAGTAGTTCCGAATATACCCTCCACCTTAGGCTGAGTATCTCCGACGACAACCTCATCATTGACATCGTAAGTAAAGGAATATGTTCCATCCTTCCTGATGAACAATTCCCGGCCTGTGGCAGGATCTATTCCTGCAGAACGCACAGCCCAGATGGCTGTAGGACTACCCCCGTCATAATAACGTGTAGTACCTACCAGAGACGTCTTGCCGCTTTCGTTCAGAGCACTGAATGAATTTCCTATACCGTCGTAACGTGACTTTGCACTGGTCGCATTGAAACTTATATTCCAATTGATTCTTTCAGACGGAATATATACAGGAGATATCCTGAAAGTCGCCTCCCAGCCTTGCGTTTTCTGACTTCCTGCATTCATCGCCACACTAGTCACGCCCATCGATCCTGGAGTCGTTATGATGGCAAGAAGAGGATCGGTGTCCTTCCAGTAATAATCCAATGTTATATTGACACGTTCTCCCCAGAATGTGATATCTGCACCGACATCATAATTGACAGTTTCCTGCCAGGCCAGGCCAGCATTACCTAATGCATTGAGGATCACACCGGTACCAAAGATATTCGTCATCCACCCGTTGAACTTGTAGGTAGAGAAAGCCTGATAGGCTGAAAAATTCTGATTTCCCGGATTACCGACAGAGCCTCTGAGTTTCAGGAATGTCAGGAACTCATTGTCACGAAGGAAATGTTCCCTATGAATATTCCATCCCGCTCCCACAGACCAGGTATTTCTGAAACGGTTGCCGGTTCCGAACATAGATGCCCCGTCAAGACGATAATTGAAATCGGCAAGATATCTGTCGTCATACACATAACCTCCGTTTATATAGAAACTTGCGGCTCTTTTCATACTTTCGCTATAATCAGGCTTATCATCTGCAGGATAACCGTTTGCAAACGACGGAGCATCAAACTGGTCATCTGTGAACCCGTTCGCCGAATATCCATATACCTGCTGATTGCTTGCACTGAAATTGAAGCCTCCTACAGCATTCAACTGATGCTTATCTGCGAGGACTTTTCCGAAAGTCAAGGAGACATCTCCCTCATAGGCTATCTGATCGATACGCGTATGGCTGTACAATCCTTTTTCAGTTTCACCGACGTCATCGAAACTGGTATGCAAAGGGGACAGACGCATCTGCTCCGTATCTCCCGACTTTGTCAATCCGAACTTAGCCCTCATACGGAGAGACTCAGCCATAAACCACTCGAAAATGAAATTGTTAGTAAAGCCGAAGCCATTCGCTTTATCCCAATTGTTAAGACCTGCATTCCACAAAGGGTTCGCCACCGGATAATCATCGATTCCTTCTTCCGGATAGTAGAGATATCTTGCATCGGACTTCCTGTAATAAGGATTGGCGTATGCATAATCAGCAAAAGATACCACAGGATTGGATGTCTCAAGCCAATCGATCGACAATTTGTTGCTGAACTGGAACTTTCCGGTTCTGTATATAAGATCTACATTACCCTCAAGTGTCTGACGGTCAGACCCTTTCATCACACCATCAACATCACCGTAACTCAAACCTATGCCATATCGTATCTTGTCCTCACCGCCCTCTGCATATATATTATGCTTATGCGTGAAACCTGTCCTTACCGGCTCGCTGAGCCAGTATGTATCCACCCCGCGCTCAATCTCTTTAAGTCTTTCATTACGGAGATTGTCCAGACGGATCTGGGCGAACGGATCTGATGAATTATCCTTATACACTCCGGCCAGGGTCTCGAATTCGAGTTTTTCACGGGCATTCATAAGATTATAATCAGTCAGATCTGCCAGCGAAAGTCCGAAATCGCCTTTGTATGAAAGTTGGAGACGTCCTCTGGCCGGTGCCTTGGTCTCTATCACCACAACACCGTTGGAAGCCTTAGAACCATAGATTGCAGTAGATGCGGCATCCTTGAGAATCGTAACTGATGCCACACGGTTCATATTAAGATTCATTATCGTCTCAAGAGTGGTCTCGAAGCCGTCAAGTATGAACAGCGGCTGATTGGGATCGGTACCATACTCCTCCTTCAGTCCCATAACGCTTGTCTTGCCTCGTATCTCCACATCCGGCATCATATTGGGATTGGAACCGAACTGCGTACTTTCCATCATCTTGAACGAAGGGTCGAGAGTCTTGAGACTCTGAAGGACATTATTGGAACCGACAGCCTTGAGTTGATCTGTCTTGAAAGTGGCCGAAGCACCTGTAAAACTTTCCTTCTTGCGCTCATATACACCAGTAACAATGACATCCTCAAGTTCCGTGGCATCCATAAACATCACTATCCTTGAAAAGGAAGATGCATTTTTGGATGTGTATCGTTTTACAACTTCTTCATAACCGACATAAGTAAACGACACATCACAACCGGATGAGGGGACCTCAAGTTCATAATTACCATCTACATCGGTAAAAGTTCCGCCATCGGTTCCAGCAACAATAACGGATACTCCGATCAGAGGATACCCGTCCGAAGAATCGATGACACGTCCCTTCAAGACAACCGTCTTCTGTTGTCCGGCAGCACAAAGACAAACTGCGGACAGCAGAAAAAGCACAGCAAATATCTTTTTCATAGTCTTAATATTCAAGCAATGACTTCGCATTGGCGATCGCAGCCTCCGTAAGTTCGGAACCGCTGAGCATACGGGCAAGTTCCATAACTCTCTGATCATCAGAAAGCAGCGTAATTCTAGACACAGCCTTGGATGTCGATGGATCAATATCCTTGGAAACCATATAATGTGCAGAACCTTTGGCTGCCACCTGCGGAAGATGAGTGATGGCAAAAACCTGCATACGGGAACCCATATCACATATAACCCTGCCCATCTTGTCTGCAACGCTTCCGGACACTCCGGTATCGATCTCATCGAATATCATTGTAGGCATATTGGCAAACATTGCCATCATAGACTTCAGGGCAAGCATAATTCTTGACATTTCACCCCCTGAAGCACATTTCGCCACATCCACGGCATTTTTTCCTGTAGATGAAAATCTAAACTCAACGGAATCCTTTCCTACCGCAGAGACCGGCACATCCTTAAGCACCACCTCAAATATGGCATACGGAAGTTCCATCGACCTGACAGATTCCTGAATGCTGGAAGCAAATGAATCTGCAGATGATGCACGAGCCGAATGAAGCCTTTCGGCAACATCTTCAAGTTCTTTTCCTGTTCTTTCCGCCTCAGCAGAAAGTTTATCGCGTTTTTCTTCAAGCAATGTAGAGTCCGCAAGCGTCTCAGAAAGTCTGTCCCGTAAAGCGATGAGATCTGCAATATCACTGCAGGAGTGTTTCTGCATCAATCCATATATCAGCGACATACGGTTCTCGACCTCTTCAAGACGCGATTGAGACAGATCGACTCCCGAATTGATATCCATAACATCGGAAAGGATATCATCCAATTCCCTGCGGCAGGAGTCAACCCTTTCTGCAAGTTCAGAAACAGAAGAAACGTATCTTCCCACTTTCGACAATATCTTTCCGGCCTCTTTCAGGGAAGCATCCATCGAAAGCACCTCTCCACCGGATGAAGCAGATGTGAACAGTTCTTCAACCGCTGAAAGCCCGGTCTTGATTTCCTCGGCGTTGGCAAGTTGCTTCTGTTCCTCTTCAAGTTCCTCAAGTTCACCCTCCCTCAATCCGGCAGACTCCAGTTGTCTGAATTGAGAATCGTTGTAGTCCCTTTCCTGCGCAAGACGTGCAATCCGATCTTCTGTCTCACGGAGTTCCGCCCTGATGCCTGACAATGATTTCCACAGGCGGGCGCATTCCTCCCTAAGCGGCATACATCCGGCAAAATGATCAAGAAGTTCCAATTGGAAAGACTTGTCGGACAGGAGAAGTGTCTGGTGCTGGGAGTGTATATCTATAAGCCTTGAAGATATCTCCTGAAGCACAGAAACCGGCACTGGCGAGTCGTTCACAAAGGATCTGGAACGACCTGAACGGTTCACCACTCTTCTTATCGTAATATGCCCGTCTTCCCATTCCACCTCATTTTCCTCGAGGATGGGTCTCAATGAAAGATCTGCCGTATCGAACTCTGCTTCAACGACGCAGTTCTCGGCACCTTCAGACACCATCAGGGCATCCGCCTTTGCGCCCATCACAAGGGACAATGCTCCAAGAAGAATGGATTTGCCGGCTCCGGTCTGCCCCGTAATAATGATCAGACCCTCCGGAAAATCAATCTCCAGAGAGTCTATCAACACGTAATTCTTTACCTGAAGCGCGGCGAGCATAGACTATTCCTCGTCCTGTCGTGCCATTCTGTATGACACATCACCTTCCTGAAATTCCTCTATTGCCACGAGGCTCGGCTTAGGCTGTCTTTCGTAATATTTAGAAATCTCGATCTGTTCGCGATTCTCGAAGATCTCCTCTATCGCATTGCTGTCATTCTTGAAATCTTCAAGTTTTCTAGTGAGTTCCTTCTTCTCAGCGATTGCGATCTGGTTTGCTCTTTTTGAAAGAATGACCACAGTCTCGTAAATGTTTCCTGTAGGAGCCGCGAGATCGCAGAGGTCTCTTGTAAGAGTGTTTGTAGGTGTTTTCTTGTTTGCCATCTTTATGTTTACTTTTCGTTTTCCATTTAATTATACTCCATCAAAGTGCCGAGAGTTTCATTTATTTTTTGACTTTTTCTCCTCCTTGACGATTTTCCGTCTCTCCTTGGCAAAATCCTTCTCGGTCATATCCTCATTTTCCACGGCCACATCCTTACCCAAGGCCTTCTGAGCCTTACGATAGACATTGTCCAGTTCCTTACGATAATGAGACTGAGGAATCTCTCCCACAAAATTCAGATAGTCGTCAACAAATGTAAGATATCTCTCCTTTTGCTTCTCAGGCACACTCAAATGCGCATAATTGTATGAAGACATAGCAATATAATAGAGTATATCTTCCCTGTATATGTTCTCGGAATCATCCTTCAGGACATTTCTGAATGCTACTCTGGAAGCCTTGTAATCCTCCATCTTATAATATAACCTGGCGGCCTCGTATGCCTTCTTGTCGAGACGTTCGTTGAGATCCTTCAGCATATCACGGCAAGCCTCCAGATGCGGAGTCCTCGGAAACTCGATGATATACTCGGAAATCTCCGTGATAGCCTTATATGTAGGAGTCTGATCCAGTTCATATCTGAGTGTGGAACGATACAGGCAGTCCAGCCTGAGATACCTGGCTTCCGAAGCAAAAGGGCTGCGGGGATATATCTCAAGGAAATTAGTGAAATTGGTCTCTGCCGTGTAATAATCCTTGAACTTATAATTGCTCAGTCCCCAGTAATACCTTACTGTGTCATCACGCTCCGTACCGTTCGTGAGAACGGACAGAGACTCGAAAAGCGATCCGGCCTTTGAATATTTGCCCTCATTGAAATAATCGAAGGCAGCCTCATACTTAAGGTCGGCATCATTACTGTTCAGGAGCATCTCATACTGAGACTTGCAGGAAACTGTAGCCGCTATCAGTACAGCGGCAATGATAAGGTTTCTCAACTTCATCTTAAAAAATATATGTCTTCTTAAAGCATTTTCAGGAACTTCTCAGCGTCAAGTGCAGCACGACAGCCTGAAGCGGCTGCTGTGATAGCCTGCCTGTAAAGCGGATCCTGCACATCGCCTGCGGCAAACACTCCCGGAACATTGGTCTTGGAAGTTCTGCCGTCAGTCACTATATATCCTTCCTTATCGACTTCGATCCATTCTCTGAAAAGATCGGAATTCGGATGATGGCCAATAGCAAGGAAAAATCCGTCCACCGCTATATCAAAAACCTCGCCATCCTTACGTACCAGTCTTGCACCAGTAACGCCATACTCGTCTCCAAGCACTTCCTGAGTGTTGCAATTCCAGAGGATTTCGATGTTTTCGGTATTTCTTACACGCTCCTGCATAGCCTCTGAGGCTCTGAGCACATCCCTGCGTACAATCATATACACCTTCTTGCAAAGGCCGGCAAGATAAGTAGCCTCCTCGCAGGCAGTATCACCGCCTCCGACTACAGCCACGGTCTTTTTCCTGTAGAAGAAACCGTCACAGGTCGCACAAGCAGACACGCCGAGTCCTCTGTACTTGATTTCAGAAGGAAGACCGAGATATTTCGCTGTCGCTCCGGTCGCTATGATCAGAGTCTCCGCCTCAATCTCCTTATCTCCATCGACCACTATCCTGAAAGGTCGCTGCGAAAGGTCTGCCGAGGTAATCGCTCCGGTACGGACATCCGCACCAAGACGAACCGCCTGAGCCCTCATTGTATCAACGAGTTGCTGCCCTGAAATACCGTTTTCAAATCCAGGGAAGTTCTCTATATCAGTAGTTGTCGTAAGTTGGCCGCCCGGCTGTACTCCTTCATAGACCACAGGAGCAATATCGGCTCTAGAAGCATAGATTGCCGCAGTATAGCCCGCAGGGCCACCTCCGACGATAAGGCACTTTATTCTTTCCATAGCAAAAATTATATATAACTTGCAAATATAACTCTTTTTCTCATACTTTCATAAGATAAGGCTTTGCCTTTCTGTAAACCCAACCGAGAAGGAAATCGGGAAGAATACGACATATAGGTCTGAAGATATGGTTGAGCACACCCGGCATAACACCTCTGCGTCTTTTGAAAGTGGCATTCAACGCCCTGTCAACAGCCTTTTCCGGAGTAATCATCACCGCCAGAGCACGTGCCAGTTTCCTCAGGCTGTCCTTAAGGGGGATCAGAGGCGTATCGACAGCACCGAAGTAAGCATTAGTCACACTTACACCTGTCTTCTGACACTCTATCCGCAACTCTCTCGAATAATCCTTGACGAACCTTTTCGTCGAGCCATACATTCCGATGCCGGGCCAGTTCATACACTCAGCCAGAGACGAAATGTTCAGAATATATCCGCAACCTCTCTCTTTCATCTGGCCTACATATTTGCGGCACAGCATCAACGGCGTATATGTATGTACCATCATTATGAGACGCAGCGTTCTCTCGCTCGTCTCTGCAATGCCCTGGCAATACATTATCCCTGCATTATTGACCAGCACCTCAACCTCGCAGCCTTCCGCCTCAGTCCTGGCGAAGACCATATCCGCAGCATCAATCTGAGAAAGATCCTGAACGACCCGGAGCACCTTCACTTCACCTGAATCTGCTCTGATAATAGATTCCGTTTCCTCCAGTCCTGCTGCATTGATATCCACAAGCACAAGGTTGTATCCCATAGCGGCCAGTCTGGAGGCATAGACACGCCCCATCCCCGATGCAGCACCGGTGATAAGAGCCCAAGCCTTATACTCTCTGAAAAACTTCTTCATATATGTGCAATTCTATATTTCCAAAACGGCCGCAAAAATACCAATTTTAACGCAACCTCGCAATTCCAGACAACATCTTTTTTCGAGAACAAATTGGAATTTTTCAAATTTATTTTGCGTTTATCCCTAAAATACATATATTTGCGACCATAAAGACATTATATGAATACACACAAATGCCCGAACATCGAGGAATTCAAGGCAATCCTCAGGAAACACTCCCTCAAGGCAACCCCTCAAAGGCTTGCCGTCCACGATGCGATGATGTGTCTCGGACACGCCTGCGCCGATATGGTGACAGAGACGATCAAGGAGAAAGGTACAGCCAAAGTGACTCTGGCCTCCGTTTATAATATTCTGACCCAGATGGCAATGCTGGGCATATATAACTACAGATTGAGCGCCAACAACAAGATGTACTTTGACGTGAACACTTTCAAGCACATCCACTTCTACGACAAGGACAACCACACATTCAGGGATGTCATAGACGACGAACTGGTCAGTCTGATAGAATCACATCTGAGCCGCAAACGAGTACGAGGCTACAGAATAGAAGGCTTTGACATCCAGTTGATAGGACGTCCTTCAAGAAAAAAGTACAGTGTCTGACACTGTACTTTTTCTTTATCTGGAAGCCTTACGAGCCTTTATCACACAGAATATCAGAAGAGCAAGTCCTATGACTGCCCCCGCCACATAGCCTATGCCCGGAGACAGATGAAGTCCGCCGGCCTTGTATGGAGCCATTATGAAATAACTGACGCATACGAATGTCAGGAATGCTGCCGGAAGCGAACACATCCAGTGAGGTTTGCCCCTTGAAATCAGATAAGCAGCCGAAGTCCACAGCACCAAAACAGCCAGCAACTGATTGCCGATACCGACGTAATTCCATACGGTGGAGAAATCCATCTTGCAGCAGAGGAAAGCCAGAGCGAAAATCGGTATTGTAATCACAAGGCGCTTGAAGACCGGCTTCTGGTCGCTCTTCAGAAAATCGGCAATCGTCAGACGAAGACTGCGGAATGCAGTGTCTCCGGAAGTGATCGGGCACACCACCACACCTATCACTGCTATTACCGCTCCCACCTTTCCCAACCAACTTTTGCAGATCATATCGACCGCTATGGCTGGCGTCACTTTAGTAAGAACTCCATCGATCATAACACCCTCCGTCATAGCATCGTTAAGTCCCTCAGGGCCACCGAAGAAGGCCATAGCAGCAGTAGCCCACACCATAGCAACTATTCCTTCCGCTATCATTGCCCCGTAAAACACAGGACGGGCATATTTCTCATTCTTAAGACATCTTGCCATAAGAGGAGACTGAGTCGAATGGAAGCCCGAAATCGCACCACAGGAAACGACAATGAAAAGCATCGGAACGAGGATATTATTGTCAGGGTCGGAATGCCAGTTCTTCAAAGTGGCCGGCGTCAGTTCGATCATCTCGTGAGTTCCCCTTATATCACCGACTACAAGCATAACAGCCACACCGAGCGCCATAAAAAGCAGGGCGGCTCCCATATACGGATAAACCGTGCCGATGATCTTGTCGATAGGAAGCATAGTCGCAAGTATATAATAGGCAAAGATAACGTAGAGCCACACCTCCTTGTTCACTCCGGTCAGGGATGCTATCAGATCGGACGGTCCGGTCACGAACGAAACACCAACCGCCAGAAGCAGGAAGGCAACGATGAAGTTCATAAGTCCGCGCATTGTCTTTCCAAGGTACTTTCCCGTACTGTCCGGCATATTGGCACCTCCATTACGGATCGACATCATTCCTGCAAAGAAATCGTGCACCGCACCCATCAGAATACATCCCACAACAATCCAGATATATGCAGCAGGGCCGTATGCCGCTCCCATAATGGCTCCGAATATCGGTCCGAGACCCGCAATGTTCAGAAACTGAATTACGAAAACCTTCCAGGTGGACATAGGCATAAAGTCTATTCCGTCCTGCGACTCGTAGGCTGGAGTCTTTCTTGCCGGGTCTGCCCCGATGAAGCGTTCGACTATCTTACCATAGAAGAAATATCCGGCCAGAAGCAGAATGATCGATACAAAAAATGTTATCATTTTCAGTGTTATATGTTGATCCGTCAGCAAAATTACCAAGTTTATCCGGCAAATGCAACGAAATCCGGCTTTACTGCATCTTATATGACGCAATAAAGCAATTCAGAAGAAATGAAGAGATTGACAAAAGCATTTATAGTAATCGCAGCCGGCATCGCAGCAATCGCTGCAGCATCCTGTTCGAAGGATAATACCATCAGATACAACAACGCCACTATGGGTAACGTAGCGAACGGAAAATTCACCAGCGACCAAGGCAATATATTCAACGTAATCGAGCAGACCTGCCAGGGCAAACTTGACACAATGAAAAGAGCATTCATAATATGCGACGTGCTCAACAATACAGAGGGAATCGAAGGAGAATATGACGTAAGACTCAATTATCTGGCTCCTGTGCTTACAAAAGAGGCTCTTCCCGCATCTGGAATCACTGAAGAAAACAAGCCTGCAAACGATCCTATCCTCCTCAGAAATCACTGGATATCAGGAGGATATATAAACATCCTGCTTGCAGTCCCTATTGTGGTGGACAGCAAAATAACCCATACCATAAACTTTATTTATGAGGACAACGCGCAAAGTGACGGTGCATATACCTTCACTATAAGTCACGACTGCAACGGCGAAGTATTCAACGAGACAAACGAAAGCAGGATTGAATTCGCATACGCATACGTCAGCACGCCAGTGGCATCCATCATCAAGGAGAAGGATGCCAGAATCATACTCAAATGGCTCAATTATAAAGTGGAAGGAAACGCTGTCATACTGTCTGAAACAGTAGAACACAGCCGCGAGATGCTATATTCAGCAGACACCTTCCAGCAAGTACCTGAAAAAGCACAGATGTTCAGATCCCTCATAAATCTGAATTAGTTTCAGAGGCCCCAATCGGAGGCCTTGTAGGTATCTTTCGGAGCCTGAGGCACATTAGGGAAATAGGTGAATCCTGTGATCTTTTCCAGATCGCTCACCGACATCATATCCTTTTCGCCAACACTGACACCCTTTGGAGTAGCGTGACTCCTTACAAAGGCTGCACACATAATCTCATCTGAGGTACACTCGGAAAGGGATTTGCCTGTGTTGCCTTTTTTCGTTCTCATCATCACGTAATAGAACATCGAAGGGCGGGTCACATCATCCCTGCCTCCGAATGAAATTGTCTTAGGCGAATCAGTATAGCCTCTCCTGTCGGTATAGGTCTCGAAATAAGTACCGATGACAACATACAGGGTATCAGAGCAGACCTTGGAATCCACCCAGTCCTCAAGAGTGTTCCATCCTCCGCCTCCTGTATTGAAAGTGCTTGAATATTGCGGTGCAATGTTGGTATAATAGAACACCTGCCTGTTGGTCGCACTCGAAGAAGTACGCTCTGCAGAGCCGAGCATATGTCCTTTATTGCAACTTCCTCCGGTATTCTTAGAACTATACTGGATATCGGAAGGGATCGAAGGATCCTTCGCGTATGCATTTGTCCTGTTCGCGCTGCCTTCATACATCGAATGCCGCGGTGCAGCAACCCATACTGGACAATGATGTTCAGCGCTGTAGCATACGGTGTAATTCCTGGCCTTCTTTCCGCCAGGACCTTTCTCACTGCCAGCACATAAATGGTGGGCATAGTAGAGATTCCTGTCAGAGGAATCTATCAGATAGGTTCCTGACTGTGTGTAGTTTATTGCCGGAAGTTCATACCACCCGTATTTTCCGGTCGTGCCAGGAACAGGGTCAGGGACTTCCTCTCCTGGAACATCAGGATCTGGGGTCGGGTCAGGGGTCGGATCTGGGTCTGATGGGTCGGGATCCGATGGGTCGGGGTCAGGTGTCGGAGTAACAGTCTGTGACGAAGAAGTCCTTCGGAACAAAGTTATCTCCTGCTGACTGCCTGTATAACAACGGAATATCTCGGCACTCGCATTCCACTGAAGCCTTCTGTTCGAATAAGACGCATTGGCCATCCAGAGTTCGCCTTCATAATATGACAGATTCCACAGATACTTTGTATCGGTAGAAGATGGAGCCGCATCCTGCTTTGCCAGCGAATTGGAAGAACTTGTCAGTCCTATATACCCCACTCCAGTCACAAACACGCTGTAATAATCTCCGACCTTGGATATGACAGCCTTATAAGGATCGCCATCTTCTGCCGGAATGCCATCAGATGTCAACTTCGGATACAGGTTAACAGTAGAAACACCCTTGTCCGAACCAGTCCACGAGTTGAATACCAGCAAGGAAGTGACATCATCATATACAATAAGATAATCACCGGACCAATCAGCAAGATTATCATCGACCTTCACATAGAAAGCCTCGTCAGGCTCCCACTCAAGCCCGGAAATATTCACGACATTGATATTGCCCCGCTCAAGAGTAAGAGAACGCTCAACCTTCTTGACAGCAGTCCCCTCCGGACCTGTAAAAGTGAAAGTAAGGCCTTCCTCATACGTTCCCGGAAGCATAGCGATATAATAATCGCCATCCTCGAGCACAGAATCGGAAACAAGAGTCACAACGGATATCTCTGCGTCAGGGACAACCTCCGGAGCGTCAGACGAACAATCGACATAAAAATCTCCGGCAAGCGCCTCACCCCCGTTTGCAGTCACAGAAATGGAAGTTACATCTCCGACTGAGCCGTCTATCGTAAACTTCGCATATCCCAACACATTACGGAAAAAGAAATTCTTGTCTGCGTCCTGAGAGGATGCAACTGAAATATTGAGACCCGGCGCAAATGTGCCGGCTACAGCCCGCTGCTCGACTGGAAGTGTGAGCAGAACAATCTCATCTGCCCATTCGGATACCGCATCATAAGGATATGCTGCGTAATAGACATCTGCCTCAGAAGCCTTTCCTTCAAACACTGCTGTCGGCGAATCCTCCTCCAAAGAAGTAACGAATGGCATCTCTGCCCCGCTGACAGCAATTTCATCTCCGTCCTGCCAATAGACCTTTACACGATCCACAAGGACGGTCTTTGTATCATCAGAAAAATATGAAGCCTTGAACGACATTCTTTTCAGAACGTCCTCATCTTTCTGCGTTGTCATTACGCAAGAAACAGCAACTGCCGTGAGTGCGACAGTTGCCGTAATCCTATGAAGCAACCTTTTCATCATAAGGTCAATTCCTAAATCTTATAATTATAGAAAGTATTCCAGTCGCTGTTATTCTCAGCAGTATTCTCAATATCGTCCGGCAGATTCACAAAGAAATCAAATCCGGTCCATTCCTCTATCTGATCGACAGTCACGGAATAGTTTGTAGCAGAAGATGTATTGTATATCTTGTGCTCAAACCAGAATCCTATCGTACTGGCCGCAGTCACATTTCCATTACTGTCACGCTTTACCTTCATAAGCACCTTCCAGTAATAGTTCGGTACCGGACACTTCTTGTTTGTACCCTTATCAACCTCTCCCTTTGGAAGAATCCAAGTCACCGCCTTGGTCTCTCCTACCTTTTCGAAAGCCGCTCCAGTCACGACATAAAGAGTGTCACTGGAAGGAATCGCCTTACGGACAGAATTTTCCAAAGAACTCCAGATGCCGCCATTGAATCCATTCTGAAGTTGCGGTGTCGAATTCGTCTGATAATAAGTCTGCGAATTCATAGTCGCATCCGCCTTCCTGTCGGCATTTGGTATCTGGTGACCACGGGCATAGTACTCTTTAGTACTGTCATAGCCATCAGGGGTCGTATTTCCATAGTTCACCTGATAACTGTTATTCTCCAGATTGATCTCATACTGGTCAGGAATGTTCGGATCCTTCTTCCAGCCAGCCGAATTGCTTCCGTTGATGGCGCTTGCGTAGAGAGGATAAGCAACCCAGAGCGATGTGAACATATCCTTGTCATAATTATAAGAATAGTTCCTCGCACTTCCGGAATAAGTCGTCTGCACGTACTCCTGATTGCCCTGGGCTCCCGGCAACTCCAACCAGCCCTTTTTCAGGGCTGGTGTAGCATACGGGTCACCGCCAGGGACCGTTGGTTCCGTAGGCTCATCACCCCCGGCGCCTCCGCCGGATGGGTTTCAGTTCAGTTTGTAATCTGTTGGAGACTTAATTCCGGCAACAGAGAAGTATGCTTGAATCTTTCCGCATATAGCCACTGTTTTCCCAAGATTCCCCGGATTATCAAGAAGGTTCAATGCCTTACGAATATTTCCAGATGGCAATTGTACTGGAATATTTACATCAGAGGTTCCGAGAGCAAGATTTGAAGCAACCGCTCCATCTGTTCCTGCACAGAACTTGCTGGTATTACTATTATAATAACCGACAATATCACCTTCAATCCAAACAGCATCAGCCGGAGCGGCTCCTGAATTATGCAAAGCAATTACATCGGCAACAGTATATGGGTCTGCCTCTGTACCAGAGCCTTCAACGGTCACCTCTGGAGTTTCACCTTCCACGTGACTTATATAATATGCCGGAACAGTATTTCCACCTCCCTGAGGAGTACCATTATGTGAGCCTCTGAGTGTTCCGAGAGTCACGATATCGCCAACCTTCAGTCCTATTGCTGAGAAAGATTGGTCATTTGATCCGACCCAGCCATTTGTCATACCATAAATGTAAACCTCATCGGTCTCGTCCTTGATTGTGAAATTACCATAATCTGCCTTTGCAATGCTAACAATCTCACCTGTAAGTTTATACCAAGTATCAGTGCTTTCAGCAGCTGCGAGGAATTCTGCAACAGTCGCAGTAATCAGAGATGCCGGTGCACCTGGAGTTGGTTCTGGTTCTGGCTCTGGTTCTGGTTCTGGCTCTGAACCTGACTGGTCAGCACCGATTCCGGAAGCAGTATAATAGTTAAGACCCCAGATGATCGCTCTCAGCGCTCCCTCTACTGTAGAAATTGTTACAGGAATATCTGATGGTGCCGCGGCTCCAAGAATTGACACCACATCGATTTCATAATAGTCGGAATCAGATGCTGTCATTGTATAATTAGATGTACTTCCCGAAGCACCTGCATTTGCAGTAAGATCCTGAGAATAGAACACACCATTTGCGAGTTCAGCCGAAGCGGTAATCGTTCCCTTAGCGCCATTCCAGGCTACACCATAGAATCCTACCTTAGTCGTTCCTGCAGGAATAGTAATTGTAGCATTTCCAACCAGACTGCCTGTTCCAAGTTTTAAAGCCGCAACCGCTTCATTTCCGTTTACAGCAACAGTTGACTCATAAGCCTTTGCGCCCAGTGTCCACACTAGGTTACTTGTAAGCGGATGAGTAAGTTCACCTGTTCCTGGCTCTGGTTCAGGCTCTTCACCTGCAACGTGACTTACATAATATGCAGGGCCGCCTACCTGAGGTGTGCCATTGTGAGAAGACCTCTTTCCGATCAGAGTCACCACATCACCTTCCTTGAGACCAATAGAAGCAAAAGACCTGTCGTTAGAAGCAACCTTTGTCTTTGTCAGGCCATAAACATATACTTTTCCTGTAGCATCTGTAAGGTCAAAGTTTCCGAATGTAGTATTAGTGAGATTTGAAATAGTACCTGTAAGTTCATACCAGGTATCATCTTCCGCTGCAGCGAGGAAATCTTCAACAGTTGCCTTTGTAGGAGGAACTTCCACTGGTACCTCTTTAAGAGTATAATTTATACCTTTGATCTTTCCGGCAGCAAACACCACTTCTTCAGCAAGAGTCTTTGTCTTCTCCACACTTCCGATCTTGATGGTAAGAGTAGAATTTGCAGGAGCAGTGAAAGGTCTTACTACGATATAGAATGAAGCAGTCTGACTTGGAGCAAGGTCAGATGGATTTGTGACTGTCAGCGATGCCGTGTTTGATACATTGCCTGTTCTTGGTGTCAACACCGGAGCATCCTGTGTAAAATCAACGAAATAGTGTCCGACAATGTCACCTGCTGAAGATGTGAATGAAAGATCCTTGATAGCGAATGTCGAAGATGTTCCATTAGTTACATTGATCTTCACAACAGAAGTAAGATGCTGCATTTCAATTGCAGGAAGTTCAGTGCCGGCAACGGCTTCAGCCACTCCGTAAAGAGGACAAGTGCTGCCAGACAGATGGCTTGTGCTGTTATACTCTTCCTGAGTCAGACCGTTTTTATTGCCGAAATAGATATATCCGGCATCTGTACTTGCTGGAGTTGTTACATACTGGCTATATGGATAAAGTGCATACCAGTCATTGGTCGCTGCCAATTCAGCCTTGAGATCATCGGTCTCGAACTTTCCTGAAGCGGCATCTGTAAGAGTAAACTTCGAACTGGTTCCATATTCGGTCGAACCTGCAGCAGTAGCGAAAACGTTAAGAGCATCGCCTTCAACCCATACAGTTGAAAGGCCGTCGTTTGCAGTCTTGGTCTCTGCTGTGTTTGCATAAATAGTGTAAGGAGTCTTTACGTCCTGAGGATTCTGAAGTTCCTTTGTACAGTTTGTGAGAGTAAATGTGGCTGCCAGCATAACTCCCATTGCGAATAAAATCTTTTTCATCGTTACTTTTCTTTAAGGAGTTAAACTTTTAGTCAAAATCAAGGAGTTCTTCATCGTTCTCCCAATCATTGATGCTGATTCCGCTTTCGCAGAGCATTCCCTCGACCTGAACATCGAGAATGCTTACAGAAGGTGTCTCGTATGAAAAACCCTTCTGAGATAAATCAAAATGTTTAAGTGTCATAATTAATTATTGTTACTAGAATCTGTGTCGAAATGTGATATTCCACAAAGTTAGAATTTTTATTTCGCTTATCATAGAGTTGTACAGAATTTTCAGCAACTCTGTGGAATAAGTTGTTGGTTTTTCATAAAAATCAAATGAATATCCGCACACAACATTCACCAGAACCAGATCACAGATCGGAACTGTCATTTCCTGATTCAGGTTGACTCCGATTATCCGCGCCCAAACTCAATGAAGAACAATTCGTGCGATAGGAGGACAACAGTCAAGCGCGAGGACGGCCCTTTGGCCGAGCCGACCCGCAGCGCTTGATCTGTAGTCGCCGGAGGTCGTATATTCCGGCGACGCTGGCCGTCTCAACAAAAAGCGCCTCCGATATAAACATATTCGTCAAACAGTCTCCTTCATACAGTCTCTCTTCAAGGGTTCTAGCAAAGGTTCTAGTGAAGGTTCTAGCGAAGGTTCTAGTGAATCCTGGCAGCCAGAACTTCACCAGAACCTCCCGAATCACGACTTCAAGGGCAGAATCCGGCAGTTCCAGTGAACTTTCCGCACACAACATTCACCAGAACTAGATCACAAATCGGAACAAGTCCAAATCACAGATCAGAACAAGCCCGAATCAGACATCTTGGACAGAAATTGACACAAAACCGTCCAAGATGTGCTGAAAAGACGCTTCACGAGCACTTTTTCGTTACACCTTGGCCATTCCCTAGCCCCAAAACAGCCAAGGTGTCATTTCCTGATTGTCTGCGCATATCCTTTCCCCTCCCACATAGAAAACTATCTTACTCTCAATTCTTTCACAAAAGTTATTCAATCATTAATTTTAAACTATTTATTTTTATAAGTAATAGTTATAGAATCTATACGAGTCTGAGAGTTTCCATTATTTGTCAGAACTACAGTCTCAGATTCATTATTTTCAGTTGGAACCCATATTGTCCCATTAAAACTACCAACATCACTAATTAGATTGTCTCCTTTATAAGTTCCATTAAACCCAATTTCAATTTTTGTTATTACAGCTCCTGATATAGTTAGTGTATTAGCCGCATAAAATCGTAATGGATTTAAATATTTAGTATCAAAACTTGACCCTTTTGCCTTTTCTTGAGTAACAATTATTACACCATTTGTAGCCTTTATACAATCTGTATCTGCAACAAAATCACTGTCATTACAGCTAAATGTAACCGTTGTTGTAGATACAGAGGGGTCAACTACCTCCACATTAATAGGATCTGATTTAGAAGAGTAATATCCTTCAGCAAAGGCCTCTATAGTAACAGTATACATTCCATATTCCGCTACATTAATGACGCATTGCGATTCATTGACCTCAGATTTTAGATCATCACATAATACAACATACTTTGAAGCATTAGGAACGGCATCCCAAGTTATTGTGATTGTTTTTGTTTGCTGATCTACAACAGATTGTATATTAGATGGAACTGACAATATTGGAGTGGTATCTTCTTCATATGGAATAAGAATAATATCAGTAAGCATCGTTGTTGTACTTCCATAGAATGCATAATACGCCTCAGTCGTATTCACTGCTAGTTTTCTTCCAGCATAACCACTAGTTGTGCTTTCTATCATGTAGCACTTTTTCTCTGCATTGTAAGTAATTTTTACAGGTTCCGCATTTTCTTCCGACTCATCTGTATATGCATAATTACTAGACGTAGTAACCTTTTTTATATATAAAGAATTAGCACACATAGTATAGTAAGACGAACCTTCAATCTTATTAATTGACCAAATATATTCAGGTGAAACTCGCTTAAAATCAGTGAGCGTAGTCGAATAGTCTGTAATGTTTGAAACCCCAGAAGCATCTGTCGCCAATCTTTTCCCACTTGCATTGGTTGTCAAATAAACATATTCATTTGATTTACAAACAACTGCAGCGAATTTTCCCGAATAATCAATTTCTTCCACTTCGTCGGCCTTAGTGATAGTATATGGAGTAGTATTATAAGTTCCTGCTGAGAATGTGATGGCTTTATTTACAGTCTTTGTGTAGGTATTACCAGAAGCATCGGTAACTTTAAAGGTAATGCCTTTTTCAGCATCGGATGTAAATGGAGATACTACGAAATAAATTGGGAGAGATTCATCGGCTGAGACTGTTCCATTGCTTACATTGACTGTTATGGTCTCACCATATCCTGTCTTCACAGAGGTCGCTGAAGTAGCAAAATCGTCAACATTAAATATTCCAACAAGATCTGCACCTCCCACTGTCATCTCAAACTTTGCAACTTCGATTGCCGCTCCTGTATTATTAACGACATTCACCTGCATCAATGTATAGATATGATGCATCGCAACACTCTGTGGATTTTCTACAGGAAGAGTTGTAGTAAAGGTTCCGACAAGAGCATCATAATTCTTGATGTGAGCAGTAGGATTTGTACAATCCTGATTCTGAACAGCACTCAGTTTATGTGTTGACCCTGCTCCCCTGTGCCAGGACTTATTATCTGCCGCACAATACATAGCGTTGAATGTATATTCTCCATCATCAATCGTAGCCTCTGTAGTGAATTTGCCATCGCCATAAACAAATTCTGCTATGGTTTCAATATTCGTCACACTACTGGATTCATATGGTTTTCCCCAAGTTTCGTCATCGGTCACCATATAGATCACATCACCTTCCTCCCAAGAAACCTTATAACCATCCTCAGGATCTACAGTAGTCCTGGTCTGAGCGATATCAGCCACTAGTTCGAATGTCGAGCCAACAGTTTCTGGAATAAAGGCATCCTTAACTTCAACAATTTCGCATCCTGCAAAAGAAAGAACAGACGCAGCGAGCATCCAGAAGAGTTTATTTCCTGTCTTCATAATCATTTCTCTTTTAAAAGTTAAACCCGTAGCAGATTATTCAAACCAGCCATCATTTCCTGGAGTCCAATCGTCTGGATCAGAAGTAAGACTCTCACACAATACTCCCTCGACCTGAACATCGAGTACGTTTAAAGATGGGGTTTCATAGGGTTGCCCCCCCCAAGTCAAATTGTTGTTGAATTCCATAAGTAATAGTGTTAAATAATATTTGATTTCGAAAAATTTCCCAGAAACGGCAAATATAGTTTTAATTAACCATTTCTCAAATTAATTTAACTTATATCTAATTTTATTTAACAAAAGAAACGGAAACCACTTGCAAAAAGTGATTTCCGTTGATTATGATTATTCCTGACCGGAATGAATGAAATTTACTGCACCAGAGCCAGAATTTCTCCTTTGGCAACTTTATCTCCCTGGCGGCAGCATACTGCCACGATACGTCCGGTTATGGCTGCCGGCACTTCCTCTATACCATAATATGTCTGGACGTAACATACCGGTGTGCCTGCAGTGACCTCCGTGCCGACAGCAGGTGCGGTAGAAGCATCCTCGACATCATATTGCCATATAATTTGTCCCTTGACCGGCGATTGCACAGCAAGTGCAGACGGATATTTCTCCATCAATCTGTCAATGTCATACTTAGGCATCTCCACCACAGGACGGGTCACGACTATCGGAGCACCGGCCTTTGCTCTTGCTGCCTCCAGATCCTTATTGAAGCGTTCCTTGGCCACTCCGCTCTTGTAGTCACGATATTGTCTTTCGTGCATAGCGAGTTCAAAGAGTTCCTCATCATCCGGTCCGCAGTCCCAGCCTTCCTCATTCATCATCGCACGGAATTTATCCAGTTCGTCCGGGAATGCATCCTGAGGATTGCCAGTATAGAATTCGAGTCCTTTTTCCTTGGCAAGAGCCACGATCTCAGGCGCAAGTTCTCCCGGGAGGCGTCCCATCTTGCCCAGGATCATATTCCAGGTGTCCTTATCAATGGTAGTCCAGCGAGGCTGTCCCTTGAGAAGAGCCATCAGGTTCATCAGAGCCGTGTTCTTCACATACTGGCTGAACGGTGTCACGAGAGGCGGATAGCCCAGACGAGGCCATACATATTCAACTTCCTGGAAGAGCATCACCATCAATTGGTCAAGAGTCAGTTCTGCCTTGCCTTGAGCACGTAAAGAAGAATTGATTGCTCCGTGGAATCCTTTCAGGTCAGCCATCATCGAGCCCATCATTCCTCCCGGAAGGCCGCAGCCCACAAGCAGCGAACTCATCTGAGAATTGTTCGGATCGATCCAATATCCGAGAAAATCGTCGATGAATTTCTGGGTAAGGGCGCGTACGTCCATATAGGCATTCATATTCAGATCCTTGACCTGGAATCCGTCTGCTTTCAGCATTTCTCTTATCGTAATCACATCCGGATGAACCTTTCCCCAGGAGAGAGGTTCCACAGCGACATCAAGATAGTCGGCACCTGCACGAGCCACTTCCAGCATCGATGCCGGAGAGAAGCCAGGACCGCAATGACCGTGATACTGAACCTTGATATGCGGATATTTCTTCTTGATCCGGGAAGTGAGTTCTGCCAGGAAGGAAGGGCGGCCGATTCCCGCCATATCCTTAAGACAGATCTCGTCACAGCCATACTCCACAACGTGATCAACCACGCCCATATAATATTCTACCGTATGCACAGGCGAATTAGTGATGGAAAGTGCAACCTGCGAAATCATTCCGGCCTTTTTGGCGTATTCAACACTGAGGCGGAGATTGCGGTGATCGTTGAGGCCGCAGAAAGAACGGGAGATATCCGTACCCTGAGCCTTCTTGACTTTGTACATAAGTTCACGCACATCAGCCGGTACCGGATTCATCCTCAACGCATTAAGGCCTCTTTCAAGCATATGGGTCTGTATCCCTGCCTTATGGAAAGGGGCTGTCCATTCTCGCACGGCCTTATTAGGATTCTCACCAAAAAGAAGATTGACCTGTTCGAATGCGCCTCCGTTAGTCTCGACACGGTCGAAACAGCCCATTTCTATGATTGCCGGAGCGACTTCCTTCAGTTGGGCGACAGTCGGAACATATTTTCCTGATGACTGCCACATATCCCTGTAAACAAGAGAGAATTTAATTTCACGTCCCATAAAACCGATTTTATATATTTGATAGACAACAAATATATGAAACTTTTCTTGACATATAATTAACACTTTAGCAAAAGACACTCAAATAAACACAAAAATTCATATTCCTTATTGCAGGTTCGAAAATTTTACATATCTTTGCAGTCCTAATCCAATATGGTGCCCATAGTTCAGTTGGTTAGAGCGTCAGATTGTGGTTCTGAATGTCGTGGGTTCGAATCCCACTGGGCACCCTAAAAAGTCTCGAACATCAGTTCGGGGCTTTTTTTGTGACCGGTGGGTGAGAACCCACAGGGTTCGTCATCGACGAAGTCGCTGGAGCGTAGCGGAAGAATCCCACTGGGCACCCTAAAAAGTCTCGAACATCAGTTCGGGGCTTTTTTTTGTTTGCACTCCCCCGTTGAGCGGAAATACTACATTCAGATGCCCTCTGACCGCTCAATGGTATCGCTTTCATACCCATTGAGCGGCCAGAACACCACCAGACAATGATTTGCCGTCCGATGGATATGCAAAAAAAGCATTCTATGTCATCAGGACTCAACGGTCACTCGGTTGATCTGCATTCCAATCCTTCCACGAAACAAATATGGAAGCCGTGTCGTTTGCATCGCGGCAGAATTACGACCATTCCTTCCGGAAATCCTTCCACGAAACCACTTCCCTGAAACTAACCGCTGCCACAAAACAGCAGACACTGCCTCCAAGCGGAATTTTCAAAATTCACACAAATCTCACTCCCTCAATTCCCCTTTGCAACACCCTCTGAGGCCGATTTGAGAAATTAACCGAATACTTTTTGAGTACACGGATAATCCTTCGGAACTTTGCAGAAAAAGGATATGAAGATCAAGGATTTATGCATAGAGGAGCGTCCTCGGGAGAAGATGATGGAACGAGGGGCAGAGGCACTCAGCAACATCGAACTGCTGGCGATAATGCTCAGGACCGGTACGGAGAAAAAGAATGTAATCGACGTTGCGAGGGAACTGCTCAAGAGCAGCGATGGGAAACTTAACATAATAGCCGGAATGTCTGTGGAAAGTCTGTGCAGGACACAGGGCATCGGCCCAAGCAAGGCAGTGACGTTGGCTGCGGCATTCGAACTGGGCAGAAGATGCGCAGCCGAATGCATAACGGATTCACGTACAAGCATTTCATCTCCCAAGATAGTATTCAGAATGATGTTCCCGATCCTCAGAGGGCTGGATCACGAGGAATGCTGGGTGCTCTTCCTCAACCGCGCCAATCACCTGATTTCCAAAGAAAGAATCAGCAGCGGAGGCATAGATTCCACAATTCTTGACTGCCGTACGATAGCGAGAAAGGCTATAGAAAAGAGTGCCAGCGGCATCATCCTCGTGCACAACCATCCGTCCGGAAGCGCTTTGCCCGGAACTGCCGACATACAAGCGACAAAACAACTGGATAAAGCCCTCAAGACCTGCGAGATATCTCTTCTCGACCACGTAATCATCGCTGAGGACAGTTACTACAGTTTTGCGGATGAGGAAGTCGCGCGATGCTGAACGGGAAAAATTTTGAGTTATTGACAAATAAGAATATATTTGTGACTCATAAACCAAAAATCACACAAATGAAAATCATCAACCTTGGAGAGAAGAACAGCATTCTCAACAAATTCGTAGCACAGATGCGCGACAAGTGCATCCAGAAAGACAGTATGCGTTTCCGCAGAAATCTCGAAAGACTGGGCGAAATTTTCGCATACGAGATAAGTCAGCAACTTGACTACAGCAAGAAGGATGTTGTAACTCCTCTTGGTATTGCAAGCGTACCGACTCCTGATAGCAAAGTGGTGGTTTCCACCATCTTACGTGCCGGGCTGCCTCTGCATCAAGGTATTCTCAACTATTTCGACGATGCCCAGAACGCCTTTGTCGCTGCATACAGGAAATACGATAAGGGAGAAGATTTCCATATCAACATCGAATATTGCAGCACTCCGGATCTTACAGGAAAGGTGTTGATCCTTGCCGACACTATGCTGGCCACCGGCGCATCCCTCGAAATTGCATACAAGAGACTCTGCGAAGAAGGAAAGCCTGCACATACCCATCTGGTATGCCCGATCGCAAGTGCATACGCAGTAGAGTATCTCCAGAAACATCTTCCTGCAGATGAAGTGACACTTTGGGTAGCGACTATTGACGAAGAACTCACCAGCCACTCATACATAGTTCCTGGCCTCGGTGATGCCGGCGACCTTGCCTACGGCATAAAGAAATAGCCTTGACGGAACCGATTTCATCAAAGCTATTGTAGTTATTGTAATTCAGATAATTACGAGGATTTTCGCCAACCGCTTTTGGCAATTATACCCAATTATATAAAAACAGTCAGTGTGATGGAGATGACGTGCCACCCCCGGCTAGGGGGGTGCCCGAGCCTGCGAGGGCGGGGGTCATCGGAATCACACTGACTGTTTTTATATATAGGCTAAAGTTCTTTTCTGAGTCTCGCCTTAGGAATGCCCAACTGGTCACGGTACTTGGCGATAGTACGGCGAGCGACCTTGTAGCCCTTTTCAGTCATCTTATCGACAAGTTCGTCATCGGTAAGCGGCTTGCGCTTGTTCTCGCTATCGACACATTCCTGAAGAGCCTTCTTGAGTTCACGGGTTGACACTTCTTCACCATCCTGATTCTCAAGACCTTCGGAAAAGAAATATTTCAACGAATATATACCGAAATGGGTTTCGATGTATTTACTGTTCACTACTCTGGAAATTGTGGATATATCGAAGCCCGTTTTTTCTGCTATATCCTTGAGTACCATAGGCTTGAGATTAGCCTCGTCACCATCGATGAAATACTCGCGCTGATAATCGACGATTGCCTGCATTGTGCTCGACAATGTATTGTGACGTTGCTTTATCGCTTCTACAAACCATTTGGCAGAATCCAGTTTCTTCTTGACAAATGCAGCCGCCTCTTTCTTGTCACGTTCTGAAGTATTGGCCGCTTCAAGAAGGATGTCGGCATATTTCCTGTTGACCCTGAGTTCCGGCACAGAGAAACGAGGCATCGAAAGATGGAGTTCCCCATCCTTATATTCCAAAAGGAAGTCCGGCACAATCTGCTGAGCCTGATCGGTATATGAATCATCGATCTGACCGCCTGGAGAAGGATTGAGTTTGAGAATCTTTGCAATTGCAGCCTTAAGTTCGTCTTCCGAAAGATTCATACGGGTCATTATCTTCTGGAAATGCTTGCTGGTAAAATCATTGAAATAGTTGGTCAGGATCTTCACAGCATTTTCCACCGCAGGAGTCTTCTTGCAGAATCTGATCTGGAGCATGAGGCATTCACGAAGATCGCGCGCTCCGACACCGGCCGGCTCGAACTCCTGGATCACCTTCAGCATTTCCTCAACCTCTTCTTCGGTAGTTTCAACATTGGCTCTGAAGGAAAGGTCGTCAACGATGCTGTCGATGCTTCTGCGAAGATATCCGTCATCATCAAGACTACCTATGAGAAAGGATGCCACTGCATACTGATGTTCCGAAAGATTGCGATAACCCAACTGTTCCTGAAGGCTTTGCGTGAAACTTTCCTTTACTGAAAAAGTATTGTACTGCGGACGCTCGTCCTTTGAATAATTGTCAGCCCTGAGACGATAGCCCGGTATTGGGTCATCATCCTTGTAATCTGACAATGAAACTTCTCTTGGAGCCTCGTCCTCTTCCTTTTCGCTGGATATATCTTCGTCAAGAACCGGATTCTCTTCCAGTTCCTTGCGGATTCTCTGTTCCAGTTCCTGGACAGGCAATTCGATCAGTTTGATCGTCTGAATCTGCAGCGGAGAAAGTTTCTGCTGCTGCTTTAACTCCAATCCTTGCTTTAACATAACACTACTACTATAACTGATTGACTGGACGCAGAACCTTTATAGTATCTGCCACCACTGCATTATCACTGTCAACGACAGGATATTCAATGTTTTCCTTTACGACAAAAGCACTTGGAAACGCTCCTTTGATACGCGTCAGAAGAGACATTGCCTCGGATTTTGTCCTGAAATCCCCCACCGTAACCTTGAAATAAGGATTTGCATATATCCGATATGCCGCCACTTCTGGGAAGAGTTGCTTGAACCTCTTCAGGGTATTTTCTGATTCATTGCGCGCGGTCTGCCTGTTGTCGAAGAATATTCTTACACGGTAGCCGGTCGAGGTCCTTTTTGCATTGGAAGATATATGACGACGGATGGAATTTCTGACAAGGTCGGACTGATGCACTACTACATTCGCGTCGTCACCGGTTTCTCCAGAAGGCAGGACGAGAAATATATCCTTGCCGGCAAGAGTCGAATCGACTGCCGCAACAGGCCTGTAAACTACAGAATCCGCAAGTTCATAACCATCTGGAACCGTCTGAGCAACAGATTCCGGTGCGAACAAGCCGAACAACAACGATATCAAAAGGATAGATAGGATTTCAGTTCTTTTCATTTTACAGCATCTATAAGTTTCTTCAAAGGCATATCATTGATTCCCATCTTTCTGGCAGGGCCTTTCCTTATCCTTACCTTGGCCGAAACATCCACCAGCGCTTCATCCATTACTTTCTTATCGAGAAGTCTGCCAAGATCCAGGACTGTGGCACCTTCTCCCAACGACAGGTCGGCCTGAAGATGATATACATCAGTCTTTTTTCCTTGTAAAGTGAATGGGTCAACGGCCACGTTACCAAGAACCTTGCCAGAATGCTCAAGTTGACCGGAAATTTCCGAAAGCGACACCTCCGCTCCCGGATTATCTACCTCAACGACCAGCGTAACGCCCAGACTTCTGAGTCCGTGAGGAGTCACATTCTCAAGTCTTATGGAATTGACTTCCAGATCTTCAAGTTTCTTTATATCAGCACATCCGGACAGCACCAACATAGCCAGAACAGCCGGAATCAACATTCTTCTATTCATATTGATCATTTTTACCTCTTCGCAAAGATAACTATATTCGACGAAAAATCCTATCTTTGTATCCTACTGTAAAAACACGACTATATGCGGAATATAAGACCTATCACAGACCCTTCGAAGCCGAAGGTATATATAGAGACATACGGATGTCAGATGAACGTGAATGACAGCGAAGTGATTCTTTCCATTCTTCAGGATGCCGGCTACGTTCTGACCGAAGACATCGAGCAGGCTGATGTTATCCTGGCCAACACCTGCTCCATCAGGGACAATGCGGAGCAGAGGATATGGGGCAGGATCGATCAGTTCAAGATTCAGAAAAGAAAAAGGGACAATGTCATCATCGGTATCGTGGGATGTATGGCAGAAAGATTGAAGGACAAACTTCTTGAGGCTGTGGATCTTGTGGCCGGCCCGGACTCATACAGGACTCTTCCCGATCTGCTGGAAGCAATCAGGCCTGACAAGCCTCAGATCAACGTATTGCTTTCGCACGAGGAGACATACGCTGAAATATCTCCTGTGAGGCTTGACAAGAACGGTGTCTCGGCATTCATATCCATTATGCGTGGATGCAATAACGTATGTTCATATTGCGTGGTGCCATATACCCGTGGTGCAGAACGCAGCCGCGATCCTTATACAATCGTCCGCGAGGCGCAGGAACTCTTTGAGAACGGCTACAAGGAAGTGACTCTTCTGGGACAGAACGTCGATTCATATTATTGGAAAGACAAGGAGGATGCGGACAAAGATGTCAATTTCGCGCAACTTCTCGAAATGGTTGCAAAGATCAGCCCTGAAATGAGGGTCAGATTCTCCACTTCACATCCTAAGGATATCAGCGACGAGGTCATATACACTATGGCGATGTACGATAATATATGCAAGCATATCCATCTTCCTGTACAGTCCGGCAGCAGCATTATGCTCGAAAAGATGAGGAGGAAGTATGACAGGGAATGGTATCTCGAAAGAGTGCGGAAGATACGCAGCGTCATTCCGGACTGCGGCATCACGACAGATGTGATCGCAGGATTCAGCGGAGAGACCGACCAGGACCACAAGGACACTCTGACGCTTATGGAAGAGGTTGTCTTCGATTCTGCATTTATGTTCGCTTATTCGGAACGTCCCGGCACCCTCGCATCGAAGAAATATCCTGACGACATCCCTTACGAACTTAAGACACAGAGACTTAACGAGATTATCGCTCTTCAGGGAAGGATGAGCCTCAAGAGCAATGAAAAAGAAGTCGGCAAGGTGCTGAAGGTGCTTGTAGAAGGGCCTTCAAAGAAGAATCCTGACGAACTCTGCGGAAGAGCAAGCAGCAACAAGATGTGCGTATTCCCTTCGAGAGGAGAGAAGGCTGGAGACTACTGCGAAGTGGAGGTGGTGTCTGTGACCTCCGCCACGCTTATCTGCAAGCGCATCGGCTGATCGGCTTCAGTAATAAAGACAGACCAATAACCACATAATTATGGAGAAGTACATTCTCGCCCTTGACCAGGGAACGAGCAGTTCGAGGGCAATAGTATTCGACGAATACGGCCAGACAAAGGCTGTGTCACAGAAAGAGTTCACCCAGATATTCCCTAAGCCGGGCTGGGTGGAGCATAACCCTATGGAAATATGGTCCTCACAGGCATCCGTGATAGCCGAGGCCATCACATCCATTGACATCAACGGCCTGAACATTGCCGCAATCGGCATCACCAATCAGCGTGAGACCACCATTGTCTGGGATGCTGAGACCGGTGAGCCTGTCTATAATGCAATCGTATGGCAGGACCGCAGGACATCAGAGTTATGCGACAGTCTCAAAAGGGACGGAAGGACAGACCTGATCCGCAGCAAGACCGGACTCATCATCGATGCATATTTCAGTGCGACCAAAATCTTATGGATATTGGAAAACGTGCCTGGAGCACGCCGCAAGGCCGATGAGGGAAAACTGAGATTCGGCACCGTCGATACCTGGCTGATCTGGATGCTCACTCGTGGAGAGGTTCACGTGACCGATGTGACAAATGCATCAAGGACAATGCTTTTCAACATCCACACCCTCGAATGGGACAAGGAACTTCTCCGTCTTTTAGATATTCCGGAGTCGATGATGCCTGAGGTGAAGTCATCGAGTGAGATATACGGCTATACCAAAACCACTCTTTTCGCACACGAAGTCCCTATCGCCGGCATCGCTGGCGACCAGCAGGCTGCACTCTTCGGACAGATGTGTACAGAACCTGGATCAGTAAAGAACACATACGGTACAGGTTGCTTTATGCTTATGAACAGCGGAGAGAGGCCTATAATGTCATCCAACAATCTTCTTACGACTATTGCCTGGAAGATCGGAGACAAGGTGAATTATGCTCTCGAAGGCAGCATTTTCGTGGCTGGTTCAGTGGTGCAATGGCTACGTGACGGCCTGGGGATAATACGTTCATCTTCAGAGGTGGAAGCGCTTGCTTCCAGTGTTCCGGACAATGGAGGCGTATATTTCGTCCCTGCACTTACAGGGCTGGGAGCACCGCATTGGGATCAGTATGCCAAGGGTAGCATCTATGGCATAAGCCGCGGAACGACTGCCGCTCATATTGCACGTGCTGCACTCGAAGGCATTGCATTCCAGACTATGGATATAGTCAATGCTATGCAGAAGGATGCAGGATGCACATTAAAGGAACTCAAGGTCGATGGAGGTGCATCACGCAACAATCTCCTGATGCAGTTCCAGGCCGATATTCTGGGGACATCCGTAATCAGGCCTATAGTAACTGAGACGACAGCACTCGGTGCGGCATATCTCGCAGGACTCGCCGTAGGCTACTGGGAAAGCATCGACCATATTAAGAGCCAGTGGGGTGTGGAGATGGAATTCAAGCCTGAGGCATCGCAACAGCAGGTAGAGAGCCTCAAGCAGGGATGGTCTGAAGCAATAGGCAGGACACTGACAACAAAATAACACTGATATGTTTGAAAAATACCTTTTCGAGTTCATCGGCACTATGGTGCTGATACTCCTTGGCGACGGAGTCTGCGCCGCAACAAGTCTGAACAAGAGCAAGGCCAAGGGAGCCGGCTGGATCGTGATAGCAATGGGATGGGGCTTCGCCGTAATGGTGGGAGTATTCATCGCCGGATCTGTTTCCGGAGCACATCTCAATCCTGCAGTCAGCATAGGATGCGCTATGGCCGGTACAATGGCGTGGAGTGCTGTTCCAGGCTACATAATAGCCCAGATGCTCGGAGGATTCGCAGGAGCAGTCCTTGTATGGCTTTTCTATAAAGATCATTATGACATCACTGAAGATCCTGCCACCAAACTCGGTACATTCTGCACTATGCCGGCCATCGAGGGGCACCAGATCCGCAACTTCTTCTGCGAGACTGTAGCCACCTGGCTTCTCGTGTTCGTAATCCTCGTGTTCGGAGTGGATGCAAATGTGCCTACACTCGACGCTGAAGGCTATCACCTTCACATTGGTATGGGAGAACTCGGAGCGATTCCGGTAACCTGCCTCATAATGGCAATCGGTATGTCATTGGGAGGAACTACAGGATATGCCCTCAATCCGGCAAGAGACCTTTCACCACGTCTTGCACACGCTATACTTCCTATGAAAGGCAAGGGAAGCAGCGGATGGGGCTACAGTTGGGTTCCTGTGGCAGGTCCTATAGCAGGTGCGGTTCTTGCAGCATTGACATATATCGCACTGTATTGATAGAAAATGACCGGTATAATGTCCATAACGGTATCCGTTATCGGAGCGTTTCTGATAATAGGAGCCATTCTGGTGATATTGAATGACAATCAGGATTCAGGCAGAAAGGTGGCCTGGATCCTGATTATCGGCATATTGCCTGTCATCGGACTGCTGCTCTATATTGTTTTCGGAATGAATTTCCGCAAGCCCGGATTCTTCCAATACAGGAACAAAGATTTTCTGGACATATTCGAGGAGAAGGCAAACGAACACACCAGGAATCTGCTGTTCGGGGGAGAATACGAGAAAGAGATAAGGCCGGAATACCAAAGTCTGAGCCGACTTCTGAAGAAAGACAGCGGCCTTACAGTCACTGACAACAACGAACTGGAGATCATCACTTCAGGCGGAAGAAAACTGGAAGCCCTGATTAATGATCTGCTTGCTGCAAAGCACCATATTCATTTCGAATATTTCTATTTTCTCAAGGATGATGGAAGCCGCAGGATAAAGAATCTCCTTATGCAGAAGGCACGGGAAGGTGTCAAGGTGAGGTTCATCCACGAGAACATAGCGAACATCACCATCTGGCCCGGTTATTACAATGAAATGAAAGAGGCCGGAGTGGAAGTGGTGAAATTCACCAACCCTAATGCATTCCTGCTCTCTAAATTCAACTATCGCGATCACCGCAAGATAGTGGTTATCGACGGAAAGGTCGGATACACGGGAGGAATGAACATCGGAGACGACTATTTCTTCCGATGGCGCGACACTCACACCCGCATCACCGGCAATGCCGTCGCCACACTGCAGTATTGTTTTCTCAATTCCTGGATCACATCCGGAGGAAAGATCGACGGTGATTTTTCTGAATTCTTCCCTATGGACAGGCAGATTCACGACGACAAACTTGTCCAGATCATTCCAGATGAGCCGGACAGGGAATTCCCGATACTGCATCTGGGAGCATTGTGGACAGCCCACCACGCCGAGAGATACCTATATATCCAGACACCGTACTTCGTGCCTCCTGAGCCACTTCTTATGGCTCTGAAATCTGCTGCATTCAAAGGTTGTGACGTAAGGCTGATGGTTCCGAAAAAAGCCGATCTGTTCTTTATGGGACCGGCAAACAAATCCTTCTACCGCGACTGTCTTGAGGCGGGAATCAGGGTCTTTGAAAAGGGTGGCAAATTCATTCATTCCAAGACAATGGTTTCGGATGATTATCTTTCCATCATAGGTTCAGCAAATATGGACTGCAGAAGTATGGAACTGAGTTACGAGATCAACGCATACATATACAATGAAGATATTGCCAGGGAGAACTACAGGATCTTTATGGCAGACCTGAAGGAATGTAACGAAGTGACTCTGCCACAATGGGAAAAACGCCCTTGGTATGATAAGATAATCCAAGCCATTATGCGTCTGTTCGCACCTCTTCTATAATTATGGAACAATACAAGGATATCAGATCCGGCCTGCTCGATTATATCTATGGCAGAATAGTACCGGAATATGCAGGATTCGATCCTGCACACAGAGAAGACCACGCCATCACAGTAATTGACCAGGCGATGCGCCTTATGGACGGTCTTGTGCCCTGGCGTTCGTCCCAGAGCGCAGAGACAGCCGCTTTATGGATGGAAGATATCGACCGGGAGGTTCTTTTTGCAGCAGCAGCCTGCCACGACCTCGGACTTGTGAACGGCAGGGACAGGCATCATCTGGACTCGGGGCAGATCATACGGAACGACTCACGTCTTACCGAATGGTTCTCCGCCGGGCAGATCGAGACTATAGCCCAGGCTGCCGAAGACCACCGGGCATCGGGCAAATCCGACCCAAGGAGCATTTATGGCAAGATCGTCGCCGAAGCGGACAGAGTCATTGACGGAGAGACAATCATACGACGTACAATACAGTTCGGATTCACCCACTACCCTTCACTAGAGCGGGAGGCTCACATCAAAAGAGCGGTGGAGCATCTGCGTGAAAAATACGGACGTGGAGGCTATCTTAAACTATGGATCCCTTGGAGCGACAACGCGGCACGCCTCAACGCCCTCCAGGAAATAATAGCGGACGACTCCGCAGTGTATCGCGAAACCGTCCGCATATATGACTTGTTAGCCTGAATTTACTTTACGGCATCCCTCCAGGAACCGTTGATTATCACCGGTGGAGGAGTATGTTCGAACGTCCTTTCCACATAGTTCGATCTTGTGTAAGGCAACGGACTATAAACATCCTTCTGGGCAAACTTCTCGAAAGTGAATTCCTCTCCAGCAAGTTCCATTATCCTTTTGACTATCGCTTCTCTTGAAGGCGCATTGAAATAAGGGTCATTATTACGCATCATACTATTCTCCTCCGGACGCCATATTCCGTATGAATAATAGTCTCCACCCTCGACAATTCCGGTATATGTGGAATATCTTTCATCCTTCAGCATATGAGCCCATCTTATCTGATCAGGATCGGAAGTCAGGTCGAGGTTTGCTGAATAACCTGTCTTCACCCACGCTTCGTTTCTCCACTCAATATCTCCTGCCAACGGATATGCCTCATTCCTATATACATATTCATCACCAAGTTTAGCCAAAGCGTGACCAACCACTTCGTGAGTAAAGGTCGCCTCAAAGGAATTAGGATACGCTCCATAGGCGTCACGAGCCATTCCCACATAGGCTATAGCGGAATTATCAGTCATATTCATTGATGTCATTCCCGCATAGACATTAGAGTTCAGTATTACTGCTACCGTAAGGTCATCTACTGATTTCACTGGAGTCTTTAAAGCATATTCAATCACTTTGGAATCATTTCCGCTCACTGCTGGAGGCTCACCGAAGAATGATTCAAAAGCAGTATGGCATCCTTCTGTGAATCTATCATTCTTCGATACCGCTTTAACTGCATACACATTGAAATAATCACGATATGTCTTCATAGGCTCCAGATTGAACAGATACTCCAAAGCCTCGTTCATAGCCTGCTCGAATTTGCCGTCCTTGCTCATATCCTTATCAACAAAACCATCACCCAGAAGCACGATATCAACGCCATTTGTAACCTTCGCCTCCTGAAGAACCATCACTTCTCCATCCTTAGAATAATCGGACGACTCGTAAATATCAGAAAACGGCACCAGCCCATATCCGCTCTGTTGGAGCAGAACATTCTGATCGACGCCCCATAAATCATAGTTAGGATTCTTCTCGAAATCCTCCGGAAGACGACCTGACAACCTGTTTCCGTATAACCAAAGGGTCATAAGATTCTTGAGGTTTGAAAAACCATCCGGCACATTTCCTGTCAGATTGTTTTCCTGAAGTTGCAACCAGTTCAGATTCGTAAGTTCCGTTATCCCGTCCGGGATTCTGCCTTCGAGTTTATTTGTCTGCAAGCCAAGATTCTGGAGGTTTTTCAGATTTGATATTTTTTCCGATATCTCTCCTCTCAATCCTATATTATTCAGAATCAAGGATTCCAACGAAGTCATATCATAAATCCAATCTGGAATTTCTATGTCAAGTTTATAATAAATTATTGACAATGATTTGAGTTTATTAAGATTGCTCAGATCAGGAAGTTTACCTCCAAGATCACCTCCTACAGTCCAAGGACCTGATATTCCCAATGATGTAAGATTAGTCAGATTGGTGATCTCATCAGGAATAGCAGGGAAATCTCCGGACAATCCTAGCGTATTCAGATTCGTCAGTTCACCGATCCAATCCGGTATAACGCATTCCAGAGGAGTATAGGCTCCGCCAGATATGCTGAAATACTCAAGCGACCCGATGTTTCTGATCACTTCAGGTATTTTCTGATAATCACCCTCGAGCAGTATCAATGTGCGAAGTTTTTTCAAATTCGTCATAGAGGCCGGTAAGTCATCGGCACATACAAGATTATTACCGTAAAAAATCAGTTCGGTAACACAACCCATTCCATCAACAGAAACGCCATACCATTCGCTTACCGGTTTGTCTGAACCCCAATTCGTGTTATCGTCCCAATTATCTCCGCCCGTAGCATTGTAAAAATCCATCAATGCTTCACGTTCCGCTTCAAGTTGATCCTGCAATCCTTCAGGCTCCGATATCTCTCCGATATTCTTTATCACTCCCCTTTCAAGAGTTATCTCCTGATTAATCGACTTTATCACCATCTTCCCGTCAACCGTGCTAAAAGTAAAAGTCAATCCCCTTGAGAATGTCCCAGGGTTAAGAGCGACATAATAATCTCCTGGCTCCAAAGCGGTGTCAGAATACAAACATACCTCTTTCGGATATTCATCTTCAACATCGACAAGAACAGGCTCATCTCCGGAAAAATCAATCTTCGCCAAAGCCAAAGTGAGGTATTCTCCTCCATTTGCGGTTATATCCAGACGATTCGGTAAAAATTTCTCTGTAACTGTGAATTTGACATATCCCAAAAGGCTCTTGAAACGCAAACTTTTATCGTTACCTGAACATTTAGCGGCTGAAACCAAACAAGGAAGTTGATTCTTTACAGCCAATTGCCACCAGGAGAAATTAAAATAGCAGTCGCCGTCACGCCACTCGTATGGACAGGAGAGATACGCCGCACTATACTCTGTAGCAGGAGTTGTCTCACCTTTGAATTCCGCAGAGGGACCTGTCTCCTTTATATCAGCAAAAAAAGAATCTCCGTTAATGGTAATGAGATCCCCCGGCTCCCACCAGACATCAACTCCGTTAATAAGAGTTGTCCTGGTATCGGCAAAGGATGCATTGAAAGTCATCTCGACAGGATCGCTCTTCTGTGGCTGATCATTAGTGCCGTCTGCAATATCTTCCACACAGGAAACTGAGATTACAACTGCTGTAATCATCAGTATGATTTTTCCTAAACTTTTCATAATAATCTAGTCCTCCAAAAGTTCACCCCAACTATCATCTTCAGTCAGAGATTCGTGGCTTCCGCTTGCGCAAAGGAAGCCCTCATTTTCAATTGCCTCCAGGACAATTTCCGGACTTTCGTATTGGTTCATTCCGGTAATAATTTTCTTCATATCTGCAGATGTTTGATTATCAATTATGTAATGACTCACAAATATATCAACTTGATAGAAGAATTCCAAATGGGATGGTACTTCCGCAGCCACCAGCACCAGGCTCAGACATACACTAACTCCCTGAGCGATAGCGCATTACAGCATCTGCGTGCTCCCCATTGGGGAGCACGCAGACAGCATAAGCACCTATGTACCAAGACATTAGGATATGCACTTAGCGCTAGTTATTCACCGGACGGAGGATAAAATTGAACTGATAAGGCTGAGCATTCACCCGATGCTGCTCGAGCGGCCAGGCTCCCCAGGAGTTGACGCAGCCGAGTCCCTGCTGGACGAGGTCGAAATTGACCCAGGTCTTGCCGGATGCACGATCGTTTTCACAGGCTTTGGCCTTGAGTTCGAGGGAATGTGCCTGATTGTTTCCAAGCATTCTGACATCCATTTCCTGCCAACTGAAAGGCAGAACAGATGCTGAGAACTTCGCATCGGAGGTAATTTCGAAGCCTGCGCCATTGTCGTCAAGAACCTTCATCCACTTGATCTGAGTCTTGGTTCCGGATTCCTGCGGACGCACATAGCCATAATGATACTGGTCATTTACATTCTGCACATAATGTCCCACAAGGGCTGAAGATGCACGGTCGATATAATTCTCGTGCGGGCCGAGGCCGAAGAATTCAAATGTAGAAAAGTTTCCAGGCATAGCCATCTGCATACCGAAACGAGGAAGCATAAATGCCTCGGTAAGTCTGCCTGCATCAGTCATTTCCTCTCTTGCGGCAATGGTTCCGTCAGCATATATGTCATACACCATCTTCACTGAAGCAACCTCTCCTATCGGAGCATATTCCACATTGACTCTATAACAGAAATCCGTCTGCCCGACATCGAAGGAGGCTACCTTGAATTCGGCCGAACGCCAAAGATCCTGACGGCGGTCAAAGCCTGCACCAAGGTCATTTTCTGTAGCGGCTCTCGCAAAACAAGGCATCAGAGGAGACTCCATAAGATCCTGTTCTCCAAGCACATAACGCACCAGCAGTCCTGACTCTGCATCGAAGACAGCCTTCCAAGGTGCGGTACGAAGATCGGAAGCGCCCTTATAGGTCATATTGCCGGCAAATGTGTGATTTGAACCATCCTGGCCATACTCCGGCAGACCGGAGGCATTGGCAAATACAGGAATTGCGGCTTCATTAAGAAGTATCTGATCGTATGCAACAACTTCGCCTGCCTGAAGAAGGCCGTCAGCACGTTTCAGGGCATAATGCACATCAAGATAGATATCGTGAAAAGCAAGGTCGGTGATTCCGGCCGCCTCCATAATCACCTTTTCATCATATCCCAGATCCACCTGAACCGTCTGCTGGGGATCTACCTTGATTTCAGAAACAACTCCGGCCAGAACCTGCACGCCATCCACATTGACATTCCATTCGAGCATATATCTCGAAAGGTCTATGAAAAAGTTCTCGTTATAAACATTTACCTTTCCGGCCAGAGCCTGTTCAGCAGTGGCCGAAGTAAGGATAGACCTGTACTGATAGGCAACCTCATACGCGTGAGGGTGAAGGGTACGGTCTGCCGCGATGATACCGTTGCAGCAGAATGAATTGTCTGAAGGATCGTAGTCATTGAAATCACCGCCATATACGAAGATATGGTCAGTACCATATTTCTCAGCATCAGCAGGCCACCAGAGAGCCTGATCGACGAAGTCCCAGATATATCCACCCTGATAAGAAGGATATTTGCGGACAAGATCCCAATATTCCTTCAGACCTCCCAGTGAATTACCCATTGCGTGGGCATATTCGCACTGGATTAGAGGACGGCTTGGATTTGAGGAAGCATATTTTTCACACCAGTTATGATCCCAATACATCGGGCACATTATGTCGGTGTTGGAATCCCCCTCAGCACGCTCATATTGAACAGGGCGGGTAGGATCCAGAGCCTTTACAAGTTCATATCCCTTATGGAAATTAGGACCGTTGCCGGCCTCGTTTCCAAGGCTCCATACAATTACAGACGGATGGTTGCGGTCTCTCTGTACAGCTCTGCGGATCCTTTCGAGATGCGCTGTCTCGTTTGCAGGATCGTTGGCAAGGGATTCCTTTCCGTAACCCATTCCGTGGGACTCGATATTAGCCTCAGCAACAACATAAAGTCCATAACGGTCGCAGAGGGTGTACCATAGAGGGTCATCAGGGTAATGACAGGTACGCACTGAATTGATATTCAAGCGCTTCATTATCTGGATATCCTGAATCATATCAGCCTCTGAAACCACATATCCCTTATAAGGATTCATCTCGTGTCTGTTGGCTCCCTTGATCAGCACAGGCTTACCGTTTACAAGAAGTTGACCGTCCTTGATCTGAACATCTCTGAAGCCAAACTGGATAGAAGCAGTTTCAGTCTGCCCCTTATCATCGAATGACTTAGGATTATATGTTTTGTCAAATGCCGCAAAATTCAGGGTGTAAAGCCAAGGAGTTTCCGCACTCCATTGTTTTACCCGAGGCACCTCTACCGCTGCGCAAGCGACATTCTTGACAACAGGAGTCTTCACCTTAGATACCGTATTTCCATCTGGATCGATGATCTCGAACATAACAGCCTTGACACCGTCAGAGACCTCAAAGAGCAATTCTGCCCAACCTGAAGCCGAAGCATTGACCTTTATATCCTCGATTCTTTGCTTGGGACGGGAATAGACATACACATCACGCGAAATTCCAGAAAGTCTCCAGAAGTCCTGGTCTTCCAGATAGGTACCGTCGCACCAGCGGAAAATCTCCAGAGCAACAAGATTCTCACCGGTCCTGACATACTTGGTGATATCGAATCTTGCCTCCAGTTTGCTATCTTCACTATAGCCCACCTCCTTTCCGTTGACCCATACACGGACATTCGAAGTGGCTGAACCGATATGCAGGAAGACATCCTTTCCCTTCCAGTTATCATCCAGAGTGAAAGTCTTTCTATACTGTCCCACATAATTATGCCAATCAGCAGGGAAAGGAGGATTGTTGGTATAATGTCCTCTCCAGGCATACCCGATGTTAAGATAAACTGGATCACCATAGCCGTTCAGTTCCCACATTCCGGGTACAGGGATGGTATCCCAGCCGCTGTCATCATATCGGAGCGAGTAAAAATCAAGAGGACGCTCATCCATCTTCTCGTTCCAATTGAAGTTCCATATTCCGTTGAGCATCAGTTTGAGACCATCCGTCTCGAAATACGATGACATAGGGATACGGTTCTTCTGAACCACTTGGGGATTCTGCCATTCAGGAAGTTCCTGCTTCTGCGCTGCTTCTGAAGCAACAGTAGCCATTCCCAGCGACAATACGCAGAGAACGGCTATCATTGTTTTTTTCATAATGTATCAGGTTTTAAGGACTTATCTATATAATCTCAATGTCTGACGAAGGGATCCAGCCCTGACGTCCGTCAGCAAGTTCTATATTGTTCCACTGTCCGACTGCATCTATGATCCTGACCTTCGTACCTTCGTGAAGGATGAAAAGGTCTGTTGAAGATTCAGATGACGGAGAACTCCTGACAGAGGTGACAGGACGCATAACAACAGCATCATCTGCCTTCATACTGTCTCTTTTCTGCCATATCGAGAACGTCAGCGAAAATACAGCAAAAACCAGCATTACCAGTCCGGTGAAGAAGCCCGCCCTTCGTCCCCCTGCACGAGGTGCAAGTATGAACAGCAGAGTCATAGCAAGAGTCAGTGCCAGGAACACCAGAAAGCATACAGCCCAAGCATCGGAATCCATCATATAGCAAAGGTCTCGGATCCACGCTTTCAGAACAAACTCCGGCACCGGGTCGATCCTGTCCTGTATTCCGCTGTTGAGGAGTTCCAGATTGAACCTTGCATCAGAATATGAAGGATCCAGTTTCAGAGCCTTTTCATAATAAAGTATAGCCTTGGCAACATTGCCATCTTTGAAATAAGCATCACCCGTGTTGCAATATAATGATGCCGACTCCAGTCCCATTCCTGAGATCAGCCCATATCCTTCCAATGCATCCGACCAGCGGCCTTCGGAATACGCCTGATTAGCCGCATTCCACAAAGAATCGACATAATCCTTAGGCTCAGCCTCTGCTGCAAAAGGCAATGATACAAGCATAAGAAGAGCGACTACGGCTCCCCTTGGGGATGGTTTTCCAGATTTCATTTCAGAATCGATTGAAGAGATGACCTCGACTGCTTTCTCATAATGAGCAGCCATTGCCTCGTGACCGGAAGCAGGAGCATATCTCGCAAACTCACAGGCATCCAGTATTCCGATGAATGTGTCAATATATCTTTCCTCAACATTTCCGGCCTTCAATGCCTCGGATATGCGCTCACGTGAGAGTTCCGCAACGCTTATGTTCAATTTGTCGGATATGAATCCGAGCAAAGCCTTATGCAATTCCTCATAGAACGCAGTATAAAGATTCTGCTTGAGGAAGGTATTTGCCAGATGAAGCCTCTTCAACGCCATCTTCACAGCCTTACGGTTCTTTGTTCCTACAACATCTGCCTTCCGCACTGCCAGACGACGCAAAACTGCCCAACATACAACAGACGCCGCCACTAGAAGAACGATGATGATCCAGAACAGCGCAGATCCAACAAGATATCTGCCTTCTGGCACCAGTCCTGGCTCCTTTGTATTTATGAACCTGATGTCACTTCCAAGATTCTTCACATCCTTTGGCATAACACCTCCCGGTACAGTCACAACGCTTTCCGATTCATTGCCACGTTCGACAATGACAGGCACTGAAGGAGTTTCCAGAGTCACATACTGCTTCTTTTCGACATCATAGTAAGAATATTTAATCGGAGGAATCACGAAATCACCGTAACTTCTTGGTATGAAAGGATATTCATATACCTTGCTTCCTGAAAGTCCTCCTCTGTCAATTCTGTCCGAAATCTTTGTATCATATACCTCCATATCCGGTGGGAAAGACACTTTCGGAGCCTCCAGAAGGGATACATTTCCACGTCCGCTGACTGTCACCACCAGTGACGCGGCCTCGTGGGTCTTGAGTGAATCCCTGCTTAGTTCCGCAGAAATCCTGAATTCTCCGACACCTCCACCGAATGAGGCAGGTGCACCCGCAGGAAGAGGAGAAACATTGACAGTCAGAGGCTTGGAAGCAACTTTTTTCCTGACAGTCCTGTAATCGTCAAAAAAGCCGTCGAATATGCTGGCACCACCAGAAGACACTCTGACATTCACAAGACACACAAGTTCTGCCGGATCTATCTTTATCTGCCCCTGCTGCTGTGGAATAAGTATGAACTTTCTGAGCAAGGCGGAATTATATATCTGCCCGTCGTATGTCTCGCGAGCAAATTCTATATTGGTCGGAGCCTCGATCTCCTGACTCCAGAAGCCATTGAAAGTAGGAAATACTGCACTTTCAAAACCGGCTACATTGACTCTCTGATACAATTTGATCGTTGCGGTAACCGGTTCTCCCACAACCACATTGCTTCTGCTCAGATTCACTGTCAGAAATATATCGTCATCCTGCACAGTACCGCTTGCCTGCTGCCTCTGGGTATTCCCCTGACGTTGTGATGAGGAACTACGGGAAGACTGGGATGAAGCAGAACCCGCTGCAACCACCTCTATGCCCACCGGCTCGGAATATATCTCCTTGCCCTTAACCTTTGCCGTGGCTCGAGGGATTGTGAATTTTCCAGCCTTTACCGGACGGAGAACGTACGAAAATGTGGTCTGCACCGACTTTGTAGTTTTTCCGTTTATCATCTGGACGCTTGTGGATCGTCCCTGCTGAGGTCCCCATAGCAACTGGAAGTCCTCACCCGGTGTCCAGGCAAAATCTGATGACTTGCCCTCGCCTTCAATTATGAATGTGACATTGAACTGCTCATCCTCGGCTACGACATTATGCACCTGCACCTGTATCTCCGTCTGAGCGTATGAGAGAATTGCAGCCAATGCCGCTGCAAGCGTTAGAAATAATTTCCTCATATTACCAATTCTTTTCCTTCTGTCTTGATTTGAGAGCCTCCGCCTTCTGTTTGTTTACCTTATCCTGAGTCTCCTTTTCCTTTGCCTGGATCGCCTGAAGCATCTGCTGGGCTGCCTGAGGTGTTATTTTGGGCTGCTCTCCCTGTCGAGGCTGCTCCTTCTGGTCATCCTGGTTCTGATCCTGATTCTGCTGATCCTGATTCTTATCCTGATCGTCCTGGTTCTGATCCTGATTGTCCTGATTCTGCTGATCCTGGTTCTGATTCTGATCCTGATTATCCTGGTTCTGCTGATTCTGGTTCTGTTGGTTCTGCTGGTTCTGGAGCATCTTCTTTGCATATATGAAGTTCTCCTTAGCGTCCATATCATCAGGATTCCTTATAAGCGACTGGGCAAATGCATCAACAGCCGTCTGCCAGTCTTTCTGCTGAATCGCTGCATCTCCAAGATTGAAGAAATAATCGGCTGATGATGGATCCAGTGCAGCCGCCTCCTTGTTCTTGGACAGCGTCTGCAAAGCCTGAGCGTAGTCTCCCTGCCTGTATAAGGTGTTGGCAAGATTATAGTTTGCCGCCACAGAAAGAGAATCCTTCACCAGCGCCTTCCTATAGTCGATCTCCGCTTCTCTGTATTCTTCTTTTCTGAAATCACGGTTACCTCTTCGCACATCCTTCTTGTCAGTCTGGGCATAAGCCTGTACAGCAGCAAAGGAGAGCACCACGGTCACCAATATATATATGAACCTGTTCATAATCAAATATTCTTACCGTTACATCATCTCTTGAACAGATGCCTTTTGGGTTTCCTGTCCCCAATCAGCATCTCTATCACAAAAAAGATCAAAGCAAAACCAAAGAAATACATAAACTGCTCGTCATACTCCTCAAAAACGATGGAACTGTATTTCTCATCTTCCATTTTCCTTATATCGTCAATGATCGGATTCAGTCCGAACTCACTGTTACCGGCACGCACATACAAGCCATTGCCGGCACCGGCAACATCCTGAAGGACAGACTCATCCAGCCTCGTCACCACTATATCTCCGTTCTTGTCCTTCAACAATTCTCCATCCATCGGTATAGGCTTTCCTTCCGGCGAGCCCACTCCAATGGTAAAGACTCTGACACCCATCTGCGCTGCCTGGGAAGCGGCCGCAACCGGATCGTCCTCGTGATTTTCTCCATCAGTGATGACTATTATCGCACGACTCTTCTCGCTCTGGGCGCTGAAACTTCTCAACGCAGTATTGATGGCATCACCAATGGCCGTTCCCTGCACAGGGACAGAGTCGGTAGAGATGGAGTTGAGGAACATCTTAGCGGAAACATAATCCGTAGTTATCGGAAGTTGGACGAAAGAGTTCCCGGCAAATACTATCAAGCCGATACGGTCGTCACGCAGTTTATCCACAAGTCTGGATATAGCCAGTTTTGCACGGTCAAGCCTGTTTGGGGAATAATCCTCGGCAAGCATAGAATTGGAGACATCGAGCACTATCATAATTTCTGCTCCCTTTGTCTCGTGTTCCTTGAGTTTCGCTCCGATCTGAGGTCTTGAAAGCCCTATGACAAAGAAAAAGAAGGCAAACGAAAACATCACCAGACGCAACCAGGTCTTTCCTTTCGAATAAGACGGCATAAGTCTGCTGACCAAAGCCTCATCACCGAACTTTCTGATCCGTCTTCTCCTCATTTTCAGAACCAGAGCCTGAATAAGGAAGAAGAAAGGTATCAGAAGAAGAAGCAGAAGATATTGAGCCTGAGCAAAATTTATCATACGAACCTCCTTATCACAAACCAGTTAAACACAAGTTCCAGAAGTATGGCAAGAAGAGCCATCAATGCATACTTTCCGAAAAGTTCCTTATATACAGGGAAACTGTCAACAGTGGTACGTGCTTTTTCCATCTTGTTGATCTCGCTGTATATCTCGGCCAGTTTCGTGTTATCCGTCGCCCTGAAATAACGGCCGCCTGTCGATTCCGCAATCTCAGAAAGCAGTTTTTCATCTATCTCCACCTTGACATTCTGGATTTCCACGCCCCAAGGAGTCATAACCGGATAAGGAGCCATTCCCTCCTTGCCCACTCCAATGGTATAAACGCGCACACCGTAGGTCTTTGCTATCTCTGCCGCCATCTGAGGTGAGATTTCTCCTCTGTTGTTGACACCATCTGTCAGAAGAATCACAACCCTGCTCTTGGCATCCGAATCCTTCATTCTCGCGACAGCAGTGGCCAGACCGTTTCCGATGGCTGTTCCGTCCTCGATGATATCTGTCTGAACCTCTTTCATCAGATTGATCAGCGTGGCACGGTCGGTGGTCAGAGGACACTGGGTGAAACTTTCACCGGCAAATACCACTATTCCCATCCTGTCGGACGGACGCTGTGAAATGAATTCGATCGCTATGTCCTTAGATGCGCTTATACGGTCAGGCGTAAGGTCACGAGCCAGCATCGAAGTCGAGACATCCATTGCAAGTATTATATCAATACCTTCAGTATCAATACGTTCCATTTCTTCTGCAGACCTCGGACGCGCTATCGCAATCACTATCATAACCAGCGCAAAAATCCTGAGCAGGAAAGGTATATGCCTTATGACAGCCATTAGTGACTTCCCTCCTGCCATCCAAGGCACTGAAGATGAAACTCTCAGATGAGGATGACGCTCCGACAGTTCAAGATATATGTAATGCAATACCAGCAACGCAGGTATCACAAGAAGCCACAAAAGTCCAGGATATTCAAAAAACATCACTCATTCCCTCCATTATTATCACTTTCTTCCTCGATTTCAGTCTGATATGTCTCTGTAACGAAACGCACCGCAACAGGCAGAGCAGAAGCATTGTCTTCGTCTGTCGCCACAAATTTTGCAAACTTGACGAAATCTGCCCTGTCAAATAGGTCCCGGACTTCTCCGGCAAGTTTCTCAGGCACATCAGTTCCTTTCATCCGGTCGAAAATCTCTGCCGTGGTCATTTCCATTGCACCGATACCGTATCTGTCAGCAATATATTCCCTGAGTGTATCCGTAACACCGGAATAAAAAACCTTCTGCTTTTCTGGCACCCACAGAGTATTTCCGCGATATTTGTCCAATTTGCGCAGCGCCACAATATGAGGAGGATCCTTGCGGACCGATGCCGGATCGTTTCTGCGTCTGTGCATCATTATCAGGCACACAGCAAGTATTACAACTATTGCCACAAGCCAGAAAAGGCCTATCCAGGGCAGCACTTCCGCAAAAGTGACAGGATATCTGATCTGCCCTTTGATGTCGTGAGGTACGAATGTGGCTGTGTCTAGAGGCATAGTCCTGACATCCAGACGCATAGGGTCGAAGACCAGGGTATCTGTAACTCCATCCGCACTCATCCTTTTCACTGCGATCTGAGGCAATTCGTACAGACCTTCCTCAAATGATGTGATCAGCACGCTTCCCTTGATATCGAGACGCTTCGGTTCTCCTTTCCTTGTCTTTGCCACAGATACGGTGTCAAGCATCCAGGGGGACAGATACATAAGCCGGTAGTCCTGCTTTTCAGGCAATTCCGGCAACTCGAACTGCGTTCCTTCAGCAACTCCCTTGATCTCAAATCCGTAGAGCAACTGATCGGCAACAAGCACCGAATTCCTTTCCTGCAAAGGGGTCAGGAAAGCGCCTTTCATAGGAATGACTCTTCCTGAAGGCACCAGAACAGAATCCGGAACGGCAAAAGCGGAAGTATCAGGCTCCTGTGCTGAAAGAGCAATGCTCCCTAAAAGAAGAAACAAACATATCAATGCATTACGCATATAAATCATCTGTTTTTAAACAAAGTCATCAACGCCTTGACATAATCCTCATCAAGGGCCACACTGACCTTGTCAACATTATATTTCATAAATAGACGCGAGGAAGTCTGCTCCACATTGCGGAACCACTGCTCGTATGCAAGCCTCATCTTCTTGTCTGAAGTGTTCACCCAGGCAGCCTTGCCGGTCTCGGAGTCCTTGATATGCACAAGACCCACATCCGGTATGTTCCTTTCACGCGGATCATACACTTCGATCACCGATATATCGTGCCTGTTGACCGCCACTTTCAGAGCCTCTTCATATCTCGGGCTGCCATCATTGTCCACATCAAGCATATCAGACAGCAGGAAAGCAGTGCATTTCTTCTTTATGGCATTGGTCAGATATCGCAATGCCTCAGAAATATCAGTGCCGTCCGAAGATGGCTCGAATTCGATTATTTCGCGAATTATATGAAGAAGGTGGCTACGGCCTTTCTTCGGAGGTATGAATTTTTCCACCTTATCGCTGAAGAACAGGGCTCCGACCTTATCATTGTTGATGATCGCGGAAAAAGACAGCACTGCAGCAATCTCTGCAAGCATATCCTTTCTGCTGGTTCCTGCAGTACCGAAAAGTCTCGAGCGGCTCACATCCACCAGAAGAACCACAGTCAGTTCCCTCTCCTCCTCAAACACTTTCACATACGGAGAACGGAGACGTGCGGTAACATTCCAGTCCATATTACGCACATCATCCCCATACTGATACTCACGCACCTCGCTGAACGCCATTCCACGTCCCTTGAAGGCCGAATGGTATTCACCGGCAAAGATCTGATGCGAAAGCGCTCTGGTCTTTATCTCTATCTTCCTGACCTTCTTAAGAAGATCGTTTGCACTGATTCCTTCCATTATGGAACTTCTACCGCATTGATTATTTCAGAAATGATCTGATCTGTAGTCATATTCTCAGCCTCAGCCTCGTAGGTGAGTCCGATACGATGGCGCAGAACCTCATAGCATACGGCACGCACGTCCTCAGGAATTACGTACCCTCTTCTCTTTATGAAGGCGTATGCTTTGGAAGCCATTGCAAGAGAAATACTTGCACGCGGAGACGCACCGTACGAAATCATCGACGCAATCTTGCCCAGACCGTAGTCCTCAGGGGTACGGGTAGCATATACTATATCGACGATATACCTTTCGATCTTCTCGTCCATATACACATCCTTCACCACTTCACGTGCCCTTACGATATCCTCGGGCTTGAGCACAGGCTGTGCCTTAGGGAAGGTGCCGGAATTGTTCATACGGATGATCTGACGCTCCTCCTCCTTCTTAGGATATGTCACCACTACCTTAAGCATAAAACGGTCGAGTTGGGCTTCAGGAAGCGGATATGTACCCTCCTGCTCGATCGGGTTCTGAGTCGCCATCACAAGGAAAGGCTCCGGAAGTTTAAACGTCTCTTCTCCGATGGTAACCTGACGTTCCTGCATCGCCTCAAGAAGGGCTGACTGCACCTTGGCAGGAGAACGGTTGATCTCGTCTGCAAGAACGAAATTGGCGAAGACAGGACCTTTCTTTATCTGGAACTGCTCTGTCTTCTGAGAATATATCAGAGTACCGAGCACATCGGCAGGAAGAAGGTCCGGAGTAAACTGGATACGGCTGAATTTGGAATCCACAGCCCGAGACAAGGTATTGATTGCCAACGTCTTGGCCAGACCAGGCACTCCTTCAAGAAGGATATGTCCGTTGGCCAGGAGACCTATAAGAAGATTCTCGACAAGATGCTTCTGTCCAACGATGACCTTGTTCATCTCCATCGTCAGAATATCGACAAATGAACTTTCTCTCTGGATGCGGTCGTTCAATTCTTTTATGTTTATGCTCTCCATAAATATGTTTTTTGATATTTTTGCATTTTAAAAACTTACAAAAGTACTCATTTTTTACAATATGCGATACATTATCAGGCTTTCATACGACGGAAGTGCGTTCTGCGGATGGCAGATCCAGAACAATGACCGCACAATCCAAGGCGACTTGGAAAAAGCCCTGCAAACACTCACCGGAAGCCCCATTCAGGTCACAGGAGCAGGAAGGACAGATTCGGAAGTCAATGCCATAAACTATATCGCCCACTTCGATCTTCCTGACAAAGTCAGGACTGAAGCGGCACAACTTTGCTACAAATTGAATGCCATCCTGCCGCATCAGATCACGGTACACGAGATTTCGCAATCTGAAGAAGAATTTCACGCAAGATTCGATGCACGTTCAAGGGAGTACCACTATTTCATCCACTTCTGCAAAGATCCCTTCTGTGAAAAGTTCTCTTACAGAATGCGTCATTCGTTGGATATGGGCCGAATGAATGAAGCCGCGGCATACCTTTTGGGGGAACACGACTTCCGATGCTTCGAAAAGACCGGAGGCAACAATGCCACATCAATATGCACCATCACGGAAGCGGGATGGAGCACATACCGTCCGACCCACGTGGAACTTATGCAATATCCGTACAATGACGGAGATTATATCGTATTCAGAATCAAGGCAAACAGGTTCTTGAGAAATATGGTCCGCGCTATAGTTGGATCGCTAATAGAAGTAGGCAGAGGAAAGCGTGATCCCGAATGGATAAAAGAACTGATAGACGGAGGATCACGTTCTGACGCAGGGACTTCAGTGCCCGGGAAGGGGCTTTTCTTCAGTGGGGCGGAATATAAATAAATTTGAGTATTCGCGTTTTTTTAACTAATTTTGCGCGATTTCGCGCGTATGCGAATCAAGATAGGAAAACGACAATTAAAAAGACCGTAAATAACTATGCTTTTCAACCTTCTTCAAGCCGTTGACACAACGGCAATCGCTCCTGCAGCAACGGCTTCACAGGAGATGAACTTCTCCCTCATCGAAATGGCTGTAAAGGGAGGATGGCTTATGATAGTCCTCCTCTTACTTTCGATTATGGCCATCTATATCTTCGGCAACAAATGGTGGATGATCCGCAAGGCCGGAAAGATCGACAAGAACTTTATGAAGGATATCCACGATATGATATATGAAGGTAAGATCAAATCGGCTCTCGCTCTCTGCCAGAAGTACGACTCCCCTATCGCAAGACTCGTGGAGAAAGGTATCGAAAGGATCGGAAGACCGCTTCCTGACATCCAGGCCGCAGTTGAGAATATGGGCAACGTAGAGGTTGCAAGACTCGAAAAGGGACTTCCTATGCTTGCTACAATCGCCGGAGGTGCTCCGATGATCGGATTCCTCGGAACAGTAACCGGTATGATCGAGGCATTCTTCAGAATGTCAACAGCCGGCAATAACATTGACATCACTCTCCTGTCGGGAGGTATCTACGAGGCTATGGTCACAACCGTCGGAGGTCTCTTTGTCGGTATCATCGCATACTTCGGATACAACTACCTGACATCACAGATTTCAAACCTCGTGTTCAAGATGGAGAGCACGACAATCGAGTTCATAGATATGCTTCACGAGCCGGCAGGCAGATAAACATTTTCAGGAATGGCAATCAAAAGAACGACAAAAGTTGATTCAGGATTCTCGATGTCCTCAATGACCGACATCGTGTTCCTGCTCCTGATATTCTTTCTGGTGACTTCAACGCTTATCAATCCGAATGCGCTGAAACTTCTCCTTCCGAAGAGTACAGGACAGGTATCCGCAAAGGCTACTGTGAGCGTATCCATCAAGCATTGGCAGGATACCGACAGATTCTCCTATCATATCAATGGCGACGAGACTCCGATAAGATTCGATCTTATTGAGGACGAACTCATAGAACTCCTCCAGACCGAAGAGGATCCGACATTCTCGATCTATGCGGATGAGACAGTTCCGATCAAGGAGGTTGTAGCGGTTATGAACATCGCCAAAAGGAATCATTACAAGGTCATAATGGCAACTTCGCCTGAATAGGAAAGTATGGAACAATACCTCAGAGAACGCGAAAGGCAGGAAAAGAAATCAAGGGTGACAGGCGCCACCCTCACTGTCGTTATGCACATCGCCCTGCTCGTATGCTGTTTTCTGACCGGATTTACATACCTTGATCCACCGCCTCCTGAACAGGAGCAGATACTGATAGAATTTGACGAGCCTGAGATTCAGAAGCCAAGGCAGACTTGGAACGGCACAAGTCCGAGAGTGTCAGTACCCGATCCTTCAAAGGACATAAACCTTGTACAGAGGTCAGAGGCGCAGAACGAGGGTACGAAAAGCAACGAGGCACCTGAGGCTACAGTCGATGATTTCGGTGATGTCGATGTACCGGAGCCAAAGAGGGAGAAGGAGATTGACCGCAGGGCGCTCTTTACAGCAGCAGACAACAAGACCCAGAAGGACACCCTCGCCGCCCAGACAGCACGTGAAGTGAGCGATGCACTCAAGGCAGGACACGCCCAGGGCAACACCAGGACAGGTGAGACCTCCGGAGAACCTAACGCAAAACTTGCCGGAAGAAGTGTGAACGGTACTTTGCCGCGTCCGACTTATGGTGTTCAGAAAGACGGTATAGTTGTGGTGGAGATATGGGTTGACAATTATGGCACAGTGCAGAAGGCCGTAGCCGGAGCAGAAGGCACGACCGTTACGGACAAGACCCTGTGGCAGGCAGCCCGCAAGGCAGCATTGGGAGCACACTTCAATATGAGCGCGGATGCCCCTGCCCTGCAGAAAGGAACGATAACTTATATATTCAGATTGAATTAAGAAACTGGCGTGAGCCAATATATTATTTATTTAACATTTTAATTGCCCATAGGGCTTGAAACAATGGAAGACAACAGAAGAGGCGGTAATGGCCGCAGAGATGGCCGTAGAGAGTACGGTGACAGAAGACAATCAAACAATGGTGAAAGAAGAAACTTCGGAGGAAACGGCGAGAGACGCAGTTTCAGCAGCGACAGGCCTCGCAGATCATTCTCTGAAGACGGTGAAAGAAGACCTTTCGGTAATGGCGAGAGAAAAAGTTTCGGAGGCGGAGAAAGACGCGGCTTCGGCAGCGACAGACCTCGCAAATCATTCTCTGAAGACGGCGAAAGAAGATCTTTCGGAAATGGTGAAAGAAGAAGTTTCGGAGGTGGAGAAAGACGCGGCTTCGGCAGCGACAGACCTCGCAGATCATTCTCTGAAGACGGTGAAAGAAGATCTTTCGGAAATGGTGAAAGAAGAAGTTTCGGAGGTGGAGAAAGACGCGGCTTCGGCAGCGACAGACCTCGCAGATCATTCTCTGAAGGCGGTGAAAGAAGGCAGTCATTCGGAGACAGGAGATCCGGTGGATTCAAAAACACAGGAAAGAAGAGTTTCTACAAGAAAGACTTCAACTATTTCCGCGATGAAGATGAAAGCGGAATCAACAAGATGATCAGCAGAAGGCCTCAGGTCAGCAACGAGGCATTCTCAGACAACGATATGGTCAAGACTCCTATCAAGGAGGAGGTAAGACTCAACAAGTTCATCGCCAATTCAGGCGTATGCTCGAGAAGAGAGGCCGACAACTTCATTCTCGCAGGAGTGGTGACAGTGAACGGTGAGGTCGTGACCGAACTCGGTACAAAGGTGAACGTCATTACCGATGACATCCGCTTCAACGGAGAAAGACTCAAAGGTGAAGAGAAGATATATATTGTAATGAACAAGCCAAAGGGTTACGTGACCACAGCGAGCGATCCTCACGCAGACAAGACAGTGATGGATCTCCTCAAAGGCTGTCCTTCAAGGGTTTTCCCTGTAGGTCGTCTCGACAAGAACACTACCGGCGTACTTATGTTCACAAATGACGGCGAGATTGCAGAGAAACTGACTCATCCGTCATACGACAAGAAGAAGATCTACCAGGTTTCACTCGACAGCAAACTGAAGCAGGAGGATTTCGAAAAGATCCTCAGCGGTGTGGAACTCCCGGACGGAGTGATTGCTGCGGATGAACTTGAGTATATCGAGGAGGATGACCACAGAAAACTCGGAATCGAGATCCACTCTGGAAAGAACCGTATCGTCAGAAGAATATTCGAGTCTCTCGGATATGAAGTGAAAGCGCTTGACAGAGTTTACTTTGCCGGACTTACCAAGAGAGGAATCAAGAGGGGCGAATGGAGATATCTTTCCGAGGGCGAGACCAACCTTCTGAAGATGGGTGCATATCTTTAATATATAAAAGATTCTTCGCTGACACTCAGAATGACAACAGAAAACACAAAGAAAAGACATCGCGCGGGATTTGTCAACATCATCGGTAATCCGAATGTAGGCAAATCCACGCTTATGAATGCCCTGGTAGGCGAAAAACTGTCTATCGTTACGGCAAAGGCGCAGACCACAAGGCATAGGATTATGGGAATCGTGAACGGAGAAGACTACCAGATCGTCTATTCCGACACTCCGGGCATCCTTAAGCCTAACTACAGGCTGCAGCAAAGTATGATGAACTTCGTGGACACAGCAATTGGAGATGCCGACATCATCCTCTATGTGACCGACACAGTCGAAAAGGGAGACAAGAACGAAGAGTACATAGCGAAACTCCAGAAAATCCAGTGTCCTGTTGTGCTGGTTATCAATAAGATAGATATCAGCAGTCAGGATCAGGTGCTTGAACTTATGAAATGGTGGAAGGAGCAGATTCCCAATGCCATAATATTCCCCGCATCAGCGCAGGAGAAGTTCAATCTGGACAATATCTTCGATGCGATTGTCGCAAATCTTCCCGAGGCACCGGCCTGGTATGACAAAGATGTGTTCACAGACAAGAATCTCCGTTTTTTCGCATCGGAGATAGTACGTGAAAAGATATTCCTTAATTTTAAGGAAGAAATCCCGTACAGTTGCGAAGTGGTGATCGAGGAGTTCAAGGAAGGTGCGGAAAGATACGACATCAGCGCGGTAATCTATGTTATGCGTGACAGCCAGAAAGGCATAATCATAGGCAAGGGCGGACAATCTCTCAAGAAGGTCGGAACCCAGGCCAGAATCGAAATGGAAGACTTCTTCCAGAAGAAGGTGTTCCTGAGGCTTTTTGTAAAGGTCGATCCGGACTGGAGGGAAAGCAAGAAGGAACTGCGAAAATTCGGCTACGAATACTGATAACCAATAGAATAAGTGAGGTAATTTATGAGTTTTGAAGACATCGAACTTCCTGAAGAGGAACTGGCGGAAAGCGCGTCAGGCAGATTCGATAAACTATTCGGAGAGAACAGCAGGAAATACAAACTCTCAAAAATGTTCAAGGACTGGTATATCGACTATGCATCATATACAGTCCTTTACAGGGCCGTGCCCCATCTTATAGACGGTCTGAAGCCCGTGCAGAGACGTGTACTTCACGCTATGTGGCGTATTGATGACGGAAGTTATACAAAAGTGGCGAACATTGTCGGACAGGCGATGCAGTTCCATCCTCACGGTGATCAGTCCATCCTGGGAGCACTCGTATGGATAGGACAGAGGAACTATCTCGTGGACTGCCAGGGAAACTGGGGTAATATCCTTACCGGAGATGCAAATGCCGCTCCGCGTTATATCGAGGCGCGTCTGAGCAAATTTGCCAAGGAAGTGATGTTCAATCCAAAGACTACAAACTGGATGACCTCGTATGACGGTCGCAATCAGGAGCCTGTAGAACTTCCGGTAAAATTCCCTATTCTTCTCGCCCAAGGAACCGAAGGTATCGGTACCGGTTTCGCCTCCAAGATTCTGCCCCACAACTTCAACGAACTCATTGATGCCTCAATAGCCGTACTTCAGGGAAAGGATTTCGAAATATTCCCGGACTTCCTCACAGGAGGATCCGCAGACTGCTCTAAATACAGCAGCAAGAAGAAGGGAGGCAAGATCAAGGTACGCGCAAAGATCGAGAAGATCGACAAGAACACCCTGGCTATCACAGAGATTCCTTTCAGCAAGACCACAGATGCCGTCAAGGAATCCATTATGGAAGCCAAGGAAAGCGGCAAGATAAAGGTCAAGAAGATAGATGACCTCACCAGCGCGACTGCAAACATCCTCATCCATCTGCCTAATGATGTATCTCCGGACAAGACCATAGATGCTCTTTACGCATTTACGGCCTGCGAGGTTGCCATCACCCCTAACACTTGCGTAATCCACGAGAATAAGCCTCAGGTGCTCAGCGTCAACGAAATACTGAGACACAGCACGCTTCACACCCGCGACCTTCTCGGTCAGGAACTGTCCATCAGGCTCAGCGAACTGGAGAACGACTGGCATTACAATTCGCTTGAAAAGATATTCTTTGAAAACAAGGTTTACAAGATTCTCGAAGGAGATGCCCGAACCTGGGAAGACCAACTCCAGGAAGTGTTCGACGAGATGATGAAATACCAGAAGTTCCTCAAGAGGCCTATCCTGATGGAAGATATCAACAAACTCGTAGAGAAGCCGGTACGCAAGATTTCGAAATTCGACACCAAGGCTGTCGATGAGAAACTTAAGGGAATCGAGGCTGAAATGGAAGAGGTACAGAACCACCTTGACCATCTTACGGAGTTCACCATCAACTATTTCAAGAACCTCAAGAAGAAATACGGCAAGGCATACCCAAGACTCACCGAAATCGTTGAATTCGAATCGATCGAATCCACAAAGGTTGTGAGCAACAATGCGAAACTCTATGCCAACAAGGCAGAAGGATTCGTCGGAACCAATCTCAAGAAAGAAGACAACGCCGAATATATCTGCGACTGCTCGGATCTTTCGGAGATTATCGTCATCCACAACGATGGTAAATATGTCGTGACCAAGGTCAGCGAAAAGGCCTTCTTCGGCAAGGATATACTTTATGTGGGAATTTTCAACAGAAATGACCAGAGAACCATATACAATGTCATATATCGCGAAGGAAAGACGGCCTTAAGTTACGCGAAGAGATTTGCCGTGACAGGCATCACGCGTGACAAGGAATATGACATTACTCAAGGTACAGCCGGTTCAAAGATACTATGGTTCACTGTCAATCATAACGGAGAAGCCGAGACAGTCAAGATATATCTGCGTCCGCGTCCGAAATTGAAGAAACTCATCGACGAGTATGATTTCTCTCAGTTGGGCATCAAGGGAAGGGCTTCAAGAGGAAATCTCGTATCCAAGAATCCGATACAGAAAATCACCCTCAAATCGAAGGGTGTATCGACCATCGGAGGCAAAGATATATGGTTTGACGAAGATATACAGCGCCTCAACGAAGACGGAAGAGGACTTTATCTTGGTCAGTTCAACACAGGAGACCATATCCTCGCAATCTTCAAAGACGGAACGTACTACACAACTTCCTTCGACCTGAGCAACAGATATCAGGGAGATCTTCTGAAGATAGAGAAACTCGATACTAACAAAATTTACACTGCATTGTACTATGACAAGGCTGTGACTGCCTTTTACGTGAAAAGATTCTCATTTGACATAAGTGACAACACACCTGTAAGTTTCATTTCCGAAGCGAAAGGCTCGTATCTTGTTGCAGTCAGTGACGACAAGCATCCGCAGATAGAGGTTATATTCGGAGGTAAGAATGAGAATAGAGACCCGGAATTGATTGATGCAGAGGAATTTATCGCCAAGAAAGGACTTCAGGCCAAGGGTAAGAAGACCAGCCAGTACGATGTAAAGAAAGTCAGTTTCACCGAGCCTCTTCATAAACCGGAAGATGATATTCTCCCTATAGCATCAGAGGCAGAAAATCAGGCTGAAGAGATTGACAATACAGATATCATAGATGACGAGCCATTCGACATCACTATAGATGATGATCCGCAGTTGACATTATTCTAAATCACAATGGTTATATCACTGACTGGATTTATGGGATGCGGCAAGAGCAGTGTCGGGAGGAGACTCTCGGAACTGCTCTGCTGTCCATTTATGGATCTGGATGAAGTTATCGAAAAGAAAACCGGCCGGTCTATTCCTGCAATTTTTGCCGAAGAGGGTGAAGATGTTTTCAGAAAGATTGAAGCAAAGACCCTCAGCGATATTCTATATGAAGCAGATAGGGCTGACTCCCCGGAGGGAAATGAAATTACGGTTCTGTCATTAGGAGGAGGCACAGTCGTCAGAAAGGAATGCTCAGAGATGGTGCACTCTCATACCATCTGCATATATCTCCGCGCCTCGGTTGATACTCTTATCAGACATCTGGAGGGAGAGACCCACGGCCGTCCTATGCTCGAGGGAAATATACGGGAGCGTATTACCGGACTGATGTCTCAGCGCGCATCGATATATGAATCCACAGCGCATAAGATAATTGATACCGACGGTAAGACGGTCGAAGAAGTAGCCGATAATATCCTCGCCATATTCGAACCATAACCGGTGACATCTAAACAACTGCTGCTCAACGGATTAAGCAAGATGCCTGCTGCATATACGCAGCAGGCATCTTGCTTATATCTCTGATTCTCAACACCTTACGTGCCACCTAATTTTCGAGAGAGGCTATGACAAGGACAATATCCTGATAGGTGATATCTGACGGACAGGCTTCCTTGATGGCAGCCAGGCCTTTTGTAGTACCCACCGACTCGATGACTTCACGTACGGCTTCTGCCTTGGAGTCTGACACCAGTTCATCCACAGCAATCATCCCCTTGGCCACATAATGTGCAAGGTGACGCACTATGGTCTGCTGATTCAGATCGCGTTCCTTCGCTATTTCTTTGATTTTCATCCCCTGCTTGTAAAGTTTGAACGTCGTGACCTTGGTATCCTCCTTTTTCTCTTTGGCTTTGGCAGACACTGACTTTTTCGGCGTCTTGAGAACCTTAGGCACAATTCCGGAGGCCTCATATACTGCAACCTGACGTTCACGGAGATAATTTTCTGTAGAAAAAGGCACAGCGGACATCGACTTCAGGAGAGTTTTAACCACACTTAGTTCAAAATCAATTTCGCTCCATACATTCCCATAGCGTTTTAAAAGTTCCTTATTCTCGGCCTTGATTTCCTTGGTATTATCAAGAAAATCCGCATAAGTATCTTCCAGAATCTGTAGGAAATACTCACATCCCTTCCTGATCCTAGCAGAAAAATCAGGCGAAGATATATCTTCAAAAGGCTTCTGAGCAATGAGCAACTGCCATTTCGCTCCCACCGGGACAACCTTTTCATTAAGGACGTTCAATATATCATTATGCTTCTGCGCAAGCCCCACCACAGTGCCGGAAGGAAAATCCATAGACACGCCAAGCATCCGTTTCTGCTGAGATGCAAGTTCCTTGAAATCAAAGAGTTCCCCTAAAAGTTCCTTATAATATTCCTCCTTGATCGAATCAAGTCTTGAAAGACTTCTGGCTGCAGCGGCATCCTGCCCTTCTATATAGTCCTCAACACGAAGGTCGGTAATGACTGAATCCTGTCGTAGGGGAGTTGCCAGAACCATCCCTTCCAAAGTCCTGCAACGGCTCAAAGCCACATAAACCTGGCCGGAAGCAAAAGAGGATGCGGCATCTATAATGGCCTTGTCAAAGGTCAGTCCCTGACTCTTGTGGATTGTTATCGACCAGGCCAGACGCAACGGATACTGTCTGAATACTCCTATCACCTCCGATTCCAGTTCCTGCGCCTGCTCATTTATCACATATCTGCTGTTCTCCCATTCAAGAGGCTCGACAGCGATCTTCTCATCTTCCCCGGGACATTGCACCAGGATATATTCCTCACAGAAATCAGTGACAATGCCAATCTTTCCATTATAATAACGTTTGTCACTCGAAGGATCATTCTTTACAAACATTACCTGGGCTCCTGCCTTCAGTTCAAGACGGAAATCAACAGGATATGAAGACTCCGGGAAGTTTCCGCTGATGTCTGCATCAAAACAGTGCGCCGGCTCGTCTATCAGGCTGAGTTGCCGGGCATTATATTCGTCAGCGATACTGTTATGGGTGGTAAGGCGTATATATCCTTCATCAGATGAGGGGACAAAATCTGGATCGTATCGTGAATTCAATGCCTTGATGATTTCCAGAGAAGGACGGCCGCTGCGGACTGCATTCAATATGGATATGAATTCAAGATCCTGCTGTCTATAGACCTCCTTGAGTTCGATTGTCACATAATCAACCATTGAAAGAGCCCTGCTCCCGAAGAAATATGGTGATGGATAATATTGTGACAGAAACCGGACATCATCATCGGTAACGACAGGAGAAAGTTGCTGAAGGTCGCCTATCATAAGAAGTTGAACCCCTCCGAAAGGCTTATTGCGGTTACGGAAACGTCTCAGAACCGAATCGATGGCATCCAAAAGGTCGCAACGCACCATACTTATCTCATCTATGACAAGAATATCTATGGTCTTGATTATGCTCCTCTTCTCCTTGCTGAAAGCGAATTTGGATTCGATCTTCATCCCGGGAATAAAAGGATGAAGAGGAAGTTGGAAAAATGAATGGATAGTGACACCACCGGCATTGATGGCAGCGATACCCGTAGGAGCCACCACGACCACCCTCTTCTTCGACTCAGCCACGACCTTCTTCAGGAATGTCGTCTTTCCTGTCCCGGCCTTACCGGTAAGAAAGACGCTCTTGCCAGTCTTTTCAACAAACTCCCACGCTGTTCTCAGTTCTGCATTTCCCTCCATTGCACAATCCTCCTGTATTTTCCGCTAATATAGGGATTTTTATGAAAATGTCGGTGAGAATCAGATCATTTCGTCGCGTTCGTGCATATCCTTTACACGAAGTTGGGTGTTGGCAGTGCCGCGATAGTAGTTCTCAACAATCGAATAGCAGACATCTATCGGATTGCCGGCCTTTATATGATCGAAGAAGTCAGCCATATTGAATGCTATGGCAGAAATGTGATGATATGGATGCGACTCCTGAATGAGTTCAAGTTTGAGGTGCCCTCCTTCTGCTCCGACTTTACGCCCCATACCGTTGTCATAGACATTCTCGGTCAGGAATACAGGAGCCGAATTGCCGGGGCCGAACGGCTGGAACTGCTTAAGGATACGAAGGAACTTAGGTGTGATCTGCGAGAAATTGAGTTTTGCATCCACATCCACCACAGGAGTCTGCATCTCCGGGATTATAGTGCCTGAGATAGCCTTCTCGATCCTTTCACAGAATGCAGGGAGATTCTCCTCCTTGAGAGTGAGTCCGGCAGCATAAAGATGACCTCCGAAGTTTTCCAGAAGGTCGGAACAACTTTCTATCGCATCATACAGGTCAAAGCCGTGTACACTTCTTGCAGATCCGGTAACAAGTCCTCCCTGAGACTGGGTAAAAACTATTGTAGGTTTATAGAAAGCCTCTACCAGACGCGAAGCGACGATTCCCACGACACCCTTATGCCACTGAGGATTATAGACTATGGTAGCATTGCCGCCCGAGAGACACTTGCCTGAATTAACCATTTCAAGCGCCTCCTGAGTGATACGTCTGTCGATATTCTTTCTTTCATTGTTATGCTCGTTGATCTCCGTACCGATGCGGATGGCTTCATTCACATCAGAGGCTGTCAGAAGTTCTACGGCGATACGTCCGGACTCCATACGACCGGCAGCATTGATACGCGGCCCTATCTTGAAGACAATGTCATCTATCGATATATGTGTCGGCTCAAGACCCGAAAGTTGGATCATAGCAAGAAGTCCTTCCCTCGGATTCCCGTTCAATTGCTTCAGACCGAAATGGGCGAGAATGCGGTTCTCATCTGTTACAGACACCAGATCGGATGCGATGCTGACAACCAGAAGATCGAGAAGAGGTATAAGGCTCTCGAAAGGTATTCCATATTTCTGAGAATATGCCTGGACAAGTTTGAAACCCACTCCACAACCGGAAAGATCATCGAAAGGATAATGGCAATCCTCCCTCTTAGGGTCAAGAACCGCCACTGCCTTAGGAAGTTCGTTTTCAGGAAGATGATGGTCGCAGATGATCATATCGATGCCGCGTTCACGGGCATATTCCACCTTTTCGTTGGCTTTGATGCCGCAGTCAAGAGTTATTATAAGCCCGAAGCCGTTCTCCTGAGCCCAGTCGATACCTTTATATGAAACTCCATATCCTTCATCATATCGCTCCGGAATATAGAAATCAATAGCCCTTGTAAGCCTCCTCAAAAAAGAATAGACCAGTGAAACAGCAGTAGTGCCATCCACATCATAATCTCCATAGACGAGAATCTTTTCTCCCGAGATTACAGCCTCGTGCACACGCTCAACAGCCTTGTCCATATCCGCCATCAGGAAAGGATCGTGAAGATCATCCAGACTTGGGCGGAAGAAAGAACGTGCCTGATGGAAAGTATGCACTCCCCTCTGGACAAGGAGTTCCGCAAGGACGGGATCGACTCCGAGTTCAGAAGAAAGTTGTCTGACCGTCGCTGGTTCAGCACTTTCGCGTAGTATCCATTTCTTTTCCACTGGCATAACATACAAAGATACGGATTTTGTTTCAATTTCAGAATTATTTATGCTATTTTTGTACTTTAATTTGCCGTATCCTACGATTTACGGCAATACAGCCTGAAAGATAAACAAATAAAACATAAAGAATATGAGTATTACGGACCTCAACGAGCAGGAACTTTTCAGAAGAGAATCGCTCGCTAAACTCAGAGAACTCGGGATCGAGCCATATCCGGCACCACTCTATCCTATCAATACATCTGCAGCGCAGGTGAAGGCTGAGTATGACGCAGAAAAAGGCAATTTCCAGGATGTAGTCATCGCCGGCCGCATTATGTCAAGGCGAATTATGGGCGCTGCCTCTTTCGGAGAAATCCAGGATGAGACAGGCCGTATCCAGATCTATGTAAACCGTGACGAGATCTGTCCGGGCGAAGACAAGACAATGTACAATACCGTATGGAAGAAACTCCTCGACATCGGTGACATCGTCGGCATCAAAGGCTTCGCATTCATCACCAAGACGGGACAACTTTCGATCCACGCAAAGGAACTGACTCTCCTGAGCAAGTCTCTCCGCGTTCTTCCTATCGTCAAGGAGAAGGATGGCGAGGTGTTCGATGCATTCTCAGATCCGGAACTCAAGTACAGGCAGAGATATGTCGATCTGATCGTAAATCCGCAGGTACGCGATACATTCATCAAGAGAAGCCAGATCGTGGCTACAATGCGTGAGTACTTCAATGAGGCAGGATGCCTTGAGGTGGAGACACCTATCCTCCAGAGCATTCCAGGCGGTGCGACAGCACGTCCGTTCATCACTCACCACAACGCACTCGACATTCCTCTTTATCTGAGAATTGCCAATGAGTTGTACCTCAAGAGACTGATCGTCGGCGGATACCACGGTGTATATGAGTTCGCAAAGGACTTCCGCAACGAGGGAATGGACAAGACCCACAACCCTGAGTTCACCTGTATGGAGATCTATGTGGCATACAAGGACTATATCTGGATGATGGAATTTGTGGAGAAACTTCTCGAGAAGATCGCCCTCAGACTGCACGGCAAGACAGAGGTCACTATCGGAGAGAATCAGGTGGACTTCAAACCGCCTTTCCGCCGCCTCCCTATCCTCGAGGCAATCAAGGAGTACGCAGGAGTCGATGTTGCGGGAATGTCGGAGGATGAACTCCGCGAGACCTGCAAGAAACTGCACGTGGAGACCGACCCATCATTCGGAAAGGGCAAACTCATCGATGCTATCTTCGGAGAGTATTGCGAGAAACATCTCGTACAGCCTACATTCATCACAGACTACCCAGTGGAGATGTCGCCTCTGACAAAGCGTCACCGCACAAATCCTGAACTCACAGAGCGTTTCGAACTTTTCGTATGCGGAAAGGAACTTGCAAATGCCTATAGTGAATTGAACGATCCTATCGATCAGTACGAGCGTTTCCAGGATCAGTTAAAACTGAAGGACAAGGGAGACGATGAGGCTATGTTCATCGATATGGACTTTGTACGCGCACTCGAGTATGGTATGCCTCCTACATCAGGTCTCGGTATGGGTATCGACCGTCTGACTATGTTTATGACGAATTCACCTACCATCCAGGATGTACTCTTCTTCCCTCAGATGAGACCGAAGAGCCTGTAATATATCGATAAAATCCGACAGACCGGTATTCCGGTGACCCCCGCCTCCTTGCAGGAGGCACCCCCTAGCCGGGGGTGGCACGTCACCTTCATATCCGGTCTGTCGGATTTTATTTATATAGTGGATTCCGCACAAATCAGAGATTGAAACGGAGGCCGATACGGGCGGTGAGCATCACATCTGAGTCGCTACGATAAGTTTCTATCTGAGAATGGTTGAGGATGCCGATGATTTCCGGTTCGAGATAAAGGCTGAAACGGTTCGTGATATTATATTGCATTCCCAGCGCTCCGTTCAGCGACCATAGGAAACTGCTGTCATAAAGCCTTTCGTTGCCACATCGGGCATAGACGCATTTATCGACCTGCGTACCCACTCCCAGATACATACCGAAACGTTTTCCGCGGACAAGCATCCAGTCGAATCGGAGAGGAATTCCAAGGTAATGCACCATCTGCCTGTCCGACTCCATCGTACCGTCAGAGTATCGTGTAGTTCTCTTTGATGCATACAGAGTGTAATTGACTCCCGTGTTCACAGAGAAACGCTCTGTAAGAGTGAATCTCGCAGAGACACCGTATGAGACAGGCTGATAATGATCCATATCCTGCGACAGAACCCTACGGTTCCGCTGTATCGTCATACGTGCCTGCTGAGGCATTTCTGTGCCAGGCTGGAAAGAAGAAGTATCAGAAGGATTGTCCGAATCCTCAGGAGGAAGAGGCGCTGAAGCATCGGGAGCCATATCCATCGCAGGAGCCGGCAGATACCCTCCGGCAAAAACTCCGCCGCCTGACAAGGCCAGTGATATATTTCTCTTGCGTGGCATAGTCCGCTCTGGCACATCATCCCCGATCCAATCTCCGGAAGTCCATATATCAGACTCATCACTCTCTTCCGGAACAGCCGCTTCAGGCTTTTCGGGGATTTCTGCCGGCTCCGGTATTGCAACCGGTTCCGGTGATTCAGGAGTTTCAGACATCACAGCATCTGCAACAAGGCCTTCCGCACCAGCAGAAGAAGCATCACGGACGACATTGATATCTCCGGTATCTTCAGACTCCAAGATAAATACCTCTTCACTATCCTGAGATTCGAGCATCTCGGCATCTGCAATAACATTTGGCAAAACGTCAGGATCCGGAATATTTTCTCCTCCGCCCCCGGCAAAGAGGACAATGAGCACAGCAACAGCAGCAGCCACAGAGGCCACTGCACTAGCCCGCCACAACATAGCAGCCTTTCTACGACGCTTTGCAGCGTCATATTTCCGACAGACGACATCCCAGTCATCCTCCGGAAGAGATACCTCAATATCCTTGAGTTCCTCAGCAAATATGTCAGACCAGTCTTTCATTATCCGTTTCTCCTTATATATTCCTTCACATCCGCTGCCAGTTGTTCCCTCGCTTTGAAAAGCAGCGACGAAGATGTCTTTTCCTTTATCCCAAGCATCGACGCTATATCCTTATGCGAATACCCTTCCACACAGAAAAGATTGAATATCACCCTTTTAGCCTCAGGAAGCGAAGCCACCATCTTCAGAAGTTCAGCCTTAGGCACTGTCTGAATTCCGTTCTGAGGCATATCCTCAGGAATCTTTTCCACCATTGGCTCTATCGCCACTGTCTCCAGTCTTCTGGACTTTCGCAAATGATCGATAACAAGATTGACCGTCACCCTTGACATCCAGGACTTGAGAGTCCCCACAGGCTTATATTTCCCGATCGTATCGAATATCTTGATGAAACTGTCGTGCATCAGGTCACGTGCGAGTTCACTGTCTCCGACGTATCTTATGCACAGAGCATAGAGGGAACGTGCATAACGCATATACAGTTCCTTTCTGGCTTCCTCATCACCCCTGGAGCATTTCTCGGCCAGTCTTATATCCTCTATGTTTATTGTTCCTGCCAACCTGTCTTACGACGATATAACGTGATTAACAAATGAATACTTCCGCAAAAGTATGAAAATATTCTTACCTTTGACATATAAAGACTGATTATGGCAATAATAAAGGAACTGAAGGGCGATACGCCCGTCATAGGAGAGCGCACGTTTCTTGCGGAGACGGCAACAATCATAGGAACGGTGGAAATCGGAGACGACTGCAGTATATGGTATGGTGCGGTTCTGCGTGGAGATGTCGGAGCCATCCATATCGGCGACCGCGTGAACATTCAGGACAATGCTGTCCTGCACGCCACATACAAGCAGTCGGAGTGCATCATAGGCAATGATGTCTCTATCGGCCACGGAGCCAATGTGCACGGATGTATAATAGGAAATGACGTGATTGTGGGGATGGGAGCGATTGTTATGGACAATACTGTAGTACCTGACGGAACCATCATCGCCGCAGGGGCTGTGGTTCCTGCCAACCAGAGACTTGAGCCTGGCATCTGGGCCGGCATACCAGCAAAGAAAATCAAGGATGGCTCTGAGGCTGTCCTGGCCAAAGCCCACGCAAATGCCGAGCATTATCTCCATTACAAGACCTGGTACGAAAAGTAAAAGAATAAAACGGTTATCTTTGTTCTTTAAAACGATATTCAATGAGAATCGAGAGCATAACATCGGCACAGAATCCGAAGATAAAGGATCTGCTGGCACTTCAGGAAAAATCGAAGGAGAGAAGAAAGAAAGGTCTGTTCGTGGTTGAGGGCAGACGTGAACTGCTTCATTGCATCGAGGCTGGCTATGAACCATATACAGTGTTTATATGCCCTGAGATATTGTCAGAAAGTGATTTCAAAGAGATCGAAGCGCATTGCAGTTGTCCTTTCATCGAGATTCCGCAGCATCTTTATGACAAGGTAGCATATCGCGGAGGTACCGAAGGGGTGATCGCCGAACTCCGCTGTAAGGAGATGACTCTCGAAGGACTGGCACTCAAGGATAATCCTCTGGTGGTGGTTCTGGAATCAGTGGAAAAGCCGGGCAATCTGGGTGCCGTGCTCAGAAGCGCAGATGCTTCGGGGGTTGACGCTGTAATTGTCTGCGATCCTCTCACCGACTTATATAACCCCAATCTCATCCGTTCCAGCATAGGGGCGATATTCACCGTACCGGTTGCCACAGCATCTTCAGAAGAAACCATCAAATGGCTGAAAGACAAAGGAATAAAAATATACACCGCCCAACTTCAGGACTCAGAATGGTATTATGACACGGATATGAAGCAAGGCACGGCAATCGTGATGGGTACAGAGGCTACCGGCCTGACCGATGTGTGGAGAAAGGCAGCAGATGCCCATATCAAGATTCCAATGCTGGGTAAACTGGATTCCCTCAACGTGTCGGTATCCGCTGCAATCCTTATGTTTGAGGCAGTAAGACAAAGAAACCTATGAAATTCGGACTGATTGGACATCCTATCGCTCACTCACTCTCCCCTGCCCTTTTCAAGGCCGGGTATGAGGGGCGTTATCCATACGGGCTCATCGAGGGAGCCGATTTCGAAGAGTCATACCTAAAGTTTCTTGAAGAATATGACGGCATTAACGTGACGGCTCCGTTCAAGGAACTGGCGCTTGCCAAGGCAGACATATTGTCTCCTGAGTGCGAAGTTGTGGGAGCGACGAATCTGCTGGTAAAGATATCTGATGGCATCAAGGCTTATAATTCCGACTATCTCGGAGTACGGATGTGGCTGTCTGAGGTGGCAGTGGGTCTGAAAAGAACCCCTCCCACTCCTACGTCGTGGGTCCCTCCCCCTGCGGCCAGGGGGGTAGCACGCTTTTCAGACCCACTGCCACCTCAGACAGCCGTCAAGGCTCTGATCGTCGGGCTTGGAGGTGCAGGCAAGGCAGCGGCTGCTGCTGCAGAATCACTTGGTATGGAGGTAATCAGGATGAATCGTACCGTGAGGGATGCTGAGACAAGGCCTTTAAGCGATTTCAGAGAGTGCTTCCGCGAGGCTGACATCATCATCTATAACATACCGACAACCATTCCAGAGTTGTATGAACTATCTGATGAGGACTTCGGTGACGGAAAGCCTAAATTCATTCTGGAAGCCAATTACAGGAATCCTTCCTTTGACAAAATGATTCTGCAGAAGATGAAGGAGGCAAACCCGCTGGCAGAATACACTTCAGGTAAGACCTGGCTCCTGTATCAGGCTGTGACCGGATATGAAATTTTTACCGGAGAAAAACCTGATTTAGGCAGAATGTCCGCTGTTTTATAAGAAAATATCACTATCTTGCAGAGTTTTTGGGCCAAGCCCATTGTAGATAACAATTAACACAATCATTATGTCATTGAACAAAGCAATGCTGATCGGTAACGTTGGACGCGACCCTGAAGTACGTTACCTTGATGGACAATCCGGAAATGCAAAAGTGGCGACATTCACATTAGCCACCACCGAGAGGTACAGGGACCGTAACGGTGAAACACGTGAAAACACAGAATGGCACAACATCGTAGCCTGGAGAAACACGGCTGACGTTGTAGAACGCTTCGTAAAGAAAGGCACCCAACTCTATATAGAGGGACGCATCCGCACCAGATCGTGGGATGACCAGAACGGCAACAAGAGATATACTACTGAAATCATTGCCGACACACTTCAACTTCTTGGAAAGAAATCCGACAATCCGGGAGCACAGCCAGGAGGATACCCTCAGCAGCCAGGCTATGCGCCTCAGACTCAACCTGCCGCACCGGCATACGCCCAACCTGCATATCAGGCTCAGCAGCCGGCTCCGCAGAACAATTTGGCAGATGATATGCCGGAAGATGACCTTCCATTCTAATTGAATGATAATTAACTGAAAATCAAAATAAAGAAAATGAAACTTGACGTTGTACTCGGCCTCCAATGGGGCGACGAAGGCAAAGGTAAGATCGTTGACGTGCTTGCAAGCAGATATCCTGTCGTGGCACGTTTCCAGGGTGGTCCTAACGCAGGACACTCACTCCATTTCGATGGAAAGAGTTTCGTACTCAGATCAGTTCCGTCAGGAATCTTCAGAGAAGATGCCAAGAACATCGTGGGTAACGGAGTGGTTCTCGACCCTATAACATTCAAGGGCGAATGCGACAATATCGCACAAAAGACAGGTATTCCTGTAACTGAGCGCATTGTGATTGCAAAGAAGGCTCATCTTATCCTTCCGACTCACAGGCTGCTTGACGCTGCCAATGAAGCAGCAATGGGCAAAGGCAAAATCGGTTCGACCCTCAAAGGAATCGGTCCGACATACACAGACAAGATCAGCCGTCACGGTCTGCGCGTAGGCGACATCCTCGCTCCAGATTTTGCAGACAGATACGCCAAACTTCAGAACAGACACATCACCCTGCTGAACCAGATGGGATTCGAGTGTGACCCTCACGCTGAGGATGCGGCATTTATGGAAGCCGTCGAGTTCCTCAAAAAATTTGAACTCGTTGATTGTGAATACTATATCAACGACCTCCTCAAGACTCAGGATATCCTTGCAGAAGGTGCACAGGGTTCTATGCTCGACGTTGACTACGGTTCATATCCTTTCGTGACATCTTCCACAACATCCTGCTCAGGAGCCTGCGTAGGCCTCGGTGTTAATCCACATCTGATCGGACACGTTTACGGAATCTTCAAGGCATATTGCACAAGAGTGGGCAGCGGACCGTTCCCTACAGAACTTTTTGATGAGACAGGAGAGAAGATCCGCGCCATAGGACACGAATTCGGAGCCGTAACCGGACGTCCTCGCCGCTGCGGATGGCTCGACCTCGTAGCACTGAAATATGCTGTTATGATCAGTGGAGTGACCGACCTGATTATGATGAAATCAGACTGCCTCGACACATTCGAGACAATCAAGGTCTGCACATCATACATAGTCGATGGAAAGCCTTCTGACCAATGGCCTTTCGACACATACGCTGACATCCAGCCAGTATATACAGAATTCAAGGGATGGAATACAGACTTGACTCACTGCCGTGCCGAGGAAGACCTTCCGGCAGAATTCCGCGAGTATATAGCATTTATGGAGCAATACCTCGGAGTGCCGATCAAGATCATCTCCGTAGGTCCTGACCGAGAGGCTACAATTATGAGATAAAGAAAAAGTCGCTGAATATCAGCGACTTTTTCTTTACACAGATCTGTCATCAAGCCCTAAATCAGGATGTTTTCCAGATGAGAAACGTAGAAGGACAGATACGATTACAGCCACTATTCCAAGGAAAATGAAGACGTATTCGGCTGCAAGAGCCGCAGAGACTTCCTGTGCGTGATTGCCCGCCTCAGTTATTGTCTGAGTAAATATCCGTCCCACATAGATAGGTACAGCCCACATTCCGAGATTCTGCACCCAGTAAATCAGAGAATAGGCTGTACCTAAATTTTTTTCAGGTATGATCTTCGGCACGGAAGGCCACATAGCGGATGGTACGAGCGAATATCCGATGCCCAGGAGAGCAATTGCAATATACGCGTATGCCGGCACTCCCTGAGGAGCAAAGGTAATGATCAGATGAGACACCAGGACAAGAGCCGACCCTACGATCAACCAGATAGTGGCCTTTCCTACCTTATCAACCAGGGCTCCAAAAAGCGGAGTGAACAATATTGTAAAGAAAGGTATCATAGCCAGAAGAACTGTGGCGATATCCAGATTCACGCCGAAAAGCGGCAGCAGAATCGACACTCCGAACTTCTTGAAACGTATCACACAGCAATAGAATGTAACGCAAAGCAAGGCTATCATCAAGAAGCGAGGATTGCTCAAGACCTTCCATATATCCGAAAATCTGAACTTGTCTTCCTCAGCCGTCTGCACCTTGTCCGTTTCGCCGGTCTGACGGTCGAATCTCGCATCCATTGCAACGAAGACTGCCCATAGGATGACTCCGACAGCAAGGACTGCAAGGCCGATCAATGCAGGCTTGTTAGTATCGGCCAGCGTATATATCTGACCTGCCGGCTTCTGAGCCACGATCATAGGTGCAATCAGGATTGCTGTTGCCGTACCGAATCTCGCAATGGAAAGTTGAAGTCCCATTGCCAGAGCCATATTCCTGCCTTCGAACCACTTGGCGATGGAGCGTGTCACGGACACACCGGCTATCTCGCTTCCCAGTCCGAAGAGCATACAACCTATATAAGCGATTGTCAGAGACTTCTCCGGAGTGAATCCTGCCGATATGGCAAAAGTCACAAGTGCGGCACCCCCGGCCATCATACCGACGAAAATCGACCCTACCAACCTCACTCCGAATTTATCCAGAAGTGCTCCGCATATAATCAGGCCACCCCAGATGCAAAGGAAGGAATAACCGCTTGCATAGAAACCATAATCGGCCATATCCCATCCGAGTTCGAGCATCTCAGGATTCTTGAAAAGTTCGGACAGAGATGAGAACATATCGTCGAAGAAATACGACGCAAACATAGGAACAACAAGGCACGCCAGCGCAAGCCAACGTGCCCATCTGCTGTCCCTGAGAGTATTTTTCAGGGTTGACATTATTTCTTGATGTTAGGAAGTTCGAGTCCGTATCCTTTTTTCTTATCCTCCACCTTAAGAAGGAGAGACATAAAGAAGGCAACGATTCCGAATGAAGAGAAAATGATCATTGGCACTGTATATCCTCCTGTAGCCTTAAGAGCGTTTCCGATGATGAGCGGCACGAAGCAGAGACCTACATTCTGGATCCAGAAAATGAGTGAATATGCACTTCCGAGAATCACTGGATCAATGATCTTCGGTACTGATGGCCAGAGAGCGGCAGGTACGAGAGAGAATGACACTCCGAGCACGACGATCAGAAGAAGAGCGAACCACTTCTGAGGATATAGAGGAAGGATGAAGGCAAAACTCAAGTGGCAGATAATCATAATGATAGCACCGAGCATAAGCATACTTGCTCCTTTTCCCTTGGTATCGAGAAAACCTCCGAGGAACGGAGTAAGCACCATTGCGAGGATAGGGAACCATCTGAAAAGATCCGCCGCATCTGATGCCGGAATCTGAAGAGTCACTTCAAGGAAATTGGTAGCATACCTCTGGAATGGGAAGATCGCCGAATAATAAAGGACACAAAGAAGAGCCACGATCCAGAACATCTTGCTTTTGAAAATCTTCTTGAGATCGCTTACCTTGAACTCCTCCTCAGAGTCTCCGCCTGCAACGATACCCTTCTGCTTGTCGAGTCTGGCATCCATCACCGAAAAGACGATGAAATTGATGAGACCGATGAGAAGAAGCACAACACAGAAAAGGATAGGAGCCTCGATGTTTCCGAACTTGTCGGCAAGACGAGGAGAAGCGGAAAGAACCGCGAATACACCAAGACGTGCAATAGCCATCTCAAGTCCCATAGCAAGAGCCATTTCCTTGCCCTCGAACCACTTGGCAATAGCCTTGGATACAGTAATGCCGGCCATTTCGCAACCGCAGCCGAAAATCATAAAACCGAGAGAAGCCATCTTTGCGCTTCCTGGAAGGGCTGTCCACCAAGATCCGAGCCACTCACAGAATGCAGTAGCCTGGAACCAGTCAGTGATGCCGATATACTTGATTCCCGCTCCCAGAACCATAAGTGATGTAGAAAGGATTCCTGTAAAACGCACTCCCATCTTGTCAAGGATGATACCTGCAAGGATGAGGAAGCCGCATACATTGAGGATGTATTCGGATGCCGCGTATGTTCCGAAAACAGAACTGTCCCACCCTCTTGAAGATTCCACGAGAGACTGGAGCGGAGACATCACGTCCACGAACATATAAGCGAAAAACATTGCCAAGGCAATGAGAATAAGCGCAGCCCACCTTGCGGCAAAACTGTCATTAAGATACTTTTTGATTGTTTCTGCCATAATATTTGTTAGTTAGATTATACGTCTATCAACTTGCGAAGATAGCATTTTTTAAGTACCTTCGCAAGTCAAACTGTTTTGAACGCAATATGGATCAAAACCATTCTAAATACAGAATACTGGACAAAGTGAACTCTCCCAAGGACATAAAGGGTCTGAGCATAGGAGAGTTACGTGAGTTGTGCACAGAAATCAGACAGTATATGATAGAATGCTGCTCTGTGAACCCCGGGCATCTCGGGTCTAGCCTTGGAACAGTGGAACTTATCATAGGTCTGCATTATGTATATGAAGCACCGGATGACAAGATTGTGTTCGATGTGGGCCATCAGGCATACGCTCATAAAATCATCACCGGACGTCGCGAAGCATTCAGGAAGAACAGGATGAAGGACGGCATAAGTGGCTTCCCGAAACGTTCCGAAAGCGAATATGACGCATTCGGAGCAGGTCATTCATCCACATCCATATCAGCAGCATTAGGTTTTGCAGAAGCCGCGAAGCAGCAAGGACTTGCACATAAATCAGTTGCATTGATCGGAGACGGTTCGCTGACCGGAGGACTCGCATTCGAAGGACTCAACAACGCAGGAGCATCCAGGTCGGATATTCTGGTTGTGCTGAACGACAACAACATATCCATAGACAGAAACATAGGTGCAATCCACGAATATCTTCTGAAGATAACTACAGACCCACGCTACAACAAAGCCAAAAAGCATATATGGGACAAACTCGGCGAGGGGCATTTCAGAAAATGGATACAGAAAATGGTTGTGAGCGCCAAGTCCTCTTTGGTACGCCACAGCGGAGGAGATCTTTTCGAGTCGATGGGTTTCAGATATTTCGGTCCCATTGACGGCAACGACATCGAGCAGGTCATCAGGACACTTTCGAAATTGAAGGCACTCGGAGGGCCTCTGCTGCTGCACACACTCACGACAAAAGGCAAGGGTTATGCACCTGCAGAAGCAAACCAGACAATATGGCACGCACCTGGCGCATTTGACCCGGAAACAGGAGAACGGATCAAAAGCATAAAAGGCAGAGACAGATATCAGGATGTATTCGGAGCGACTCTGCTTGAACTGGCGCGAATGAATCCCAAAGTTGTGGGAATAACACCCGCAATGGCTTCAGGCTGCGGAATGAACCTTCTTGCCAAGGAACTGCCAGGAAGATTCTACGATGTCGGCATCGAAGAAGAGCACGCCGTGACATTTTCGGCCGGACTTGCTGCAGGAGGAATGAAACCATTCTGCAATATATATTCGTCATTCTCACAAAGAGCATACGACCAGATAATCCACGATGTGGCTCTCCAGAATCTTCCTGTGGTGCTCTGTCTGGACAGAGGAGGAATAGTCGGAGAAGACGGGGCGACACACCACGGATGCTATGATATGGCTGCATTCAGGACCATCCCGGGTGCCGTCATTGCGGCTCCTAAAGATGAGATCGAACTCCGCAATATGATGTACTCGGCAATGCTCTCAGAAACCGGCCCATATATAATAAGGTATCCTCGAGGATATGGAGAGGGTAAAGAATGGAAGGATGCGGAGTTGGAAGCATACGAATGCGGGAAAGGCGAAAAACTAGTCGATGGCGAAGACATAGCGATAATCGCAGCAGGACCAGCAGCCAACAGAGCCGTGGAGGCCGCAGAAGAAATCAAAGGAAGAACCGGGAAATCACCTGCCATATATAATATAAGGTATATAAAACCGGTTGATGAAAAACTTCTCGAAGAAGTCTGCAGAAAATTCAAGAGAATAATCACCATCGAGGACGGAACAATAGTAGGCGGACTTTTCGGATGTATCGCAGAATACATTTCAAGGAATGGAGAGAACACTCCTATAACCCCTATCGCTATACCTGACAGATATTTAAGTCAGGGAACTCAGGAAGAACTCCGGGAAGAATGCGGCCTGACAACAAAGAAAATTGCAGAAACGATTGAGGAGGAAATGAAAAAAATATCAAAAAAAGATTGAAAAGTTTTGCAGATTTAAAAATAATGCATACCTTTGCAATCCCGTTAAGGAAATATGCTCCGAAACGGAAAACAATATTGCCGATGTAGCTCAGTTGGCCAGAGCACGTGATTTGTAATCTCGGGGTCGTGGGTTCGATTCCCTCCATCGGCTCAAAAGTTCTAAAAGAATTTTGGGAGAATACCAGAGTGGCCAAATGGGGCAGACTGTAAATCTGCTGGTTTATACCTTCGGTGGTTCGAATCCATCTTCTCCCACCAAAAGCCCGAAACAACCGATCGGGCTTTTACTTTGAAAAGCGGAAGTAGCTCAGTCGGTAGAGCATCAGCCTTCCAAGCTGAGGGTCGCGGGTTCGAACCTCGTCTTCCGCTCAACTACGCCAGTGTAGCTCAGGGGTAGAGCGCTTCCTTGGTAAGGAAGAGGTCGTGAGTTCAATTCTCACCACCGGCTCTGCTTTTTTTGTTGTATATATACTTTAAAAACATAAAGATATGGCTAAAGAAACCTTTAAAAGAGACAAACCACACGTTAACATTGGTACTATCGGCCACGTTGACCACGGTAAGACTACTTTGACAGCAGCAATTACAACTGTACTTGCAAAGGCTGGTCTTTCAGAACTTCGTTCATTCGACTCTATCGACAACGCTCCAGAGGAGAAAGAGCGTGGTATCACTATCAACACTGCTCACGTTGAGTATCAGACTGCTAACCGTCACTACGCTCACGTTGACTGCCCAGGTCACGCTGACTACGTAAAGAACATGGTTACTGGTGCTGCTCAGATGGACGGTGCGATCCTCGTTTGTGCTGCAACTGACGGTCCTATGCCTCAGACTCGTGAGCACATCCTTCTCGCTCGTCAGGT
>JAGAIM010000048.1 GCA_017626555.1 Bacteroidales bacterium | reverse complement strand
TGGACTGCCAGTCATCACCTACAGCAACGATTTTAGCATCGCATAACGATGATAACTCTTTGATAAGGTTATAACGCTGGCGAGAGATATCCTGATACTCGTCAACTATTATATATTTGTAACCAAGGCGTTCCTTTGCAACCTTCTTTTTTCGTATGAGTTCTGCAGACTCATTGATCATATCTTCGAAGTCCGTACAGTTATCCTGAATCAAACATTTCTGATATTCAAGATAGCTAGTGCGGCAGATGTCCAGGAAAAGTCTTGTCCTCACATTCTGAATCTTAGACTTAAATATATCGAAGTGTTCTTCTTTATATCCCTGTGTCTTAAAGTTGGAGATGAAGTTACATATCAGGTTTACAAGTCTAACGATATACTTGGTCTCTTCTGAATTGATAATCTTTTTATAGACCTCTTCTGAAGGTCTTTTGTTTAAATCATATCCTCTGGCAATAAGTTCCTCTTTCAGATGCACAAGATAGTCAGTCCCGTCATTGTATTTAGAGAATGTATATATCAGATCTGTCTTGTGCTTTCTGTGAAGCAATATTTTGTCATTGATGCGTTTCTTATACTTTTCAATATCTTCCGGACTATAAAGATTATTCGTGCCGTTTTGTGTAATGCCGAAGTGTTCGATATATGTGACTTTGTCTCCCTGGCGGATTACGAAATCTGGAGTATATGGTTTGTTTGAGTCCAGAATCTGGTATTGATAGAACGGCTCATATTCATAGTCGATCTGATTCAGATACAGAAAGTTTGCGATGTTTACCTCTTCCTGCGACCTGAGAATCTCATTGTTCAGCGTCTTTACTTCCTTGGTCTTGTGGTCGATTACCTGCTGAATGTATTCTTGGACATTACTTTTAATAGTGGAAAACTCAGTCCTGGAAATGAACTGAAAATATTCTGCCAGATCTTTTCCTTCATATGGAGCAGTAAAATATGAACCGAAAAAGAGAATCAATTTATCAACGAGTTCTGAATCACGCAACACAGTTTCTTTTAGATATCTGTTGATGATCGTGAACATATAGCCTCCTTCAACAATTCTTTTCTTTCCATCTTCATTGATGTTCATAATGGAATTACCAATAGAATGGAAAGTAGAAATAGGGCAATTGATCTTAAGGTTATGATTGATTCTTTCCTTCAGTTCATTAACTGCCTTGTTGGTAAATGAAATTACAAGGATCTGCTCAGGATTTACTCCCTGCTTTTCAACAAGATACCTTACTTTGGCCGCTACAGTTGTAGTTTTGCCTGCTCCTGCACCTGCGATGACAAGAGTATAATCCTCGTTTGAAAGAACGACCTCTCTTTGCTCGTCATCAAGCATTATATTCGGATCGCATTCCTTTAATATGTCATCCAGATATTTCTTTTCTCCTTTAAGATGTCTTTGCACAAACTCATCATTGTGCTTCTTTATAAAGTCGGGTACATTAGTGATATCTGCTAGCTTTCTGTACGTCTCATAGAATCGCTCAATAACCGTCATGTCAAGATTGTTGGACTCAACATAGGTCTTTAGCATTTGTGACTTCTTGAGTGTGTCAATGAATGGTGGCAATGATGAGTACTCCTTGACCAATCCATTGTAGTCGCTTCTGGCGATGAATCGATCCTTACCTAATATGGAATTCAGACTGTCGCTAAACTTCAGTATTTGCTTATATTCATCAGGATAATTGGCCGATATTTTTGTATCAGCGGAACTATCCGAACGCATAAAGTCGAATATTCTTGACAGTAGTCCCATAGACAATTAAAGATGTGAATAGGTGGTTCAGTTTCACAAAAGTAATAAAAATCAATGGACTAACAAATTTGTGCGTGGGGAAAATGTGGGGAAAGACTTAACAAAATCGCCCTCTCAGGTACCTGAGAGGGCGATTAAAGTGATTCGGGATTACGTCGCTGCGCTCCGTTTTCCCTTCCTCCGCGGGCCATCATCGAAACTGAAGCAAATCGGCATTCTGCTGCGCAGATGCCGTTTTTTGTGCTCCGTCGTCGCTTACGAAAGCGAGCTTTCGACGGTCCTTCTGCATACAAAAAAATCGCCCAACCACAGGTTGCGCGATTTGCTTCACTTCGTGATTCGGTTGGGGTCAAAAATTTACGATAGATTCCGAGAAGTTATTTTAAATTCCTGTAAAAATATTTTATCTTGAAAAATCTTGCAAAGTTTTGAGTAATAGCGATATAAGTATGTTGCTTGTTGTCCTTGTTACATACCTTTACTGGGGTTCGAATCCGTCACTCGTAAAAATTCTGGGACCAAATTGGAGCCAATTATTTGTTTTTGGCTCCAAAAAATTCTTATATTTGCCGAAAAGAAATTTTGAACTATGAAGTTGACGTTTTTTCTCAGAATCCGCGCCAAGAAAAAGAAGCTTCAAGAGGTGCCGGTTTA
>JAGAIM010000047.1 GCA_017626555.1 Bacteroidales bacterium | reverse complement strand
TTCATCAGGAGTTGAAAAACGGCACGATAACGCATGCCGAATGGGAAGAGGGAATAAAGGAATCCCGAAGACTCTTTTCATTGTTCGAAAGCCAGCTCGACCGTTACACCGCCTCTTTGAAAAAGATGAAAAAATAATTGGAAATTCAATAGGAATAAAGCTCGAAATATTTGCATATCTCATTTATTTTCACTATCTTTGTAGTATGAAAAAGTCACAGGACATAGAGGCTTTAAGGTTGACTTCAGAGGTTCAGTCCCTGCAGTCAAAGATTGCCTTTTACATGGAAAAGGCGGAAACTTCCGTGTCCCGTGAAGAATATGATGCCAAGGCCGCAGAGTGCGAGGCATACCGAACAGAACTGGAGGTGTTGAGGGAAACCTTCAAGAGGCAGAAGGAGGCTCATAAAGCAGAACTTGCAGCCAAAGACAGTGAGTTGAAGGAGTATCAGGAGGTGCAGGCTCTTCTTCAGACAGAGAATGCCGACTTCAAGACTCTTTGGGAGTTCTGGCAGCACCATCACTTCGGGGCAAGTTCCGAGACTATGACCGATATGATGGACAAGGTTGTCGGCAAACTCCCGACAAGAAGGGCCGAAATGCTCGCGGACATACTGAGTGTGGTAGACAGACTCAACCGGGCAGGAGAAAATCCATGCGACGTCGTGATCCCTCAAAACGAGCCGGCGAATGAACCGAAGGAGGAAGGCAACGGGGAATCCAAGTCTGACGCTGAATCTTCATCGGGCAAGAATTGCAAAAAGACGAAGTGTATAGACATACGCGAAATCCTCGGCCCGGACTTCGGCAATCTTCCTCCCGGCTTCAAGATCATTATGCGCGATGGGAAACCGGACACCATTAAGATTGAGGTGCTCTCTTCATGGATAAACCGAGTACCCATTCCAAAATATTTACCGTTGTAAGGTGCAACGTGCCTGGGGAAGACCCGATGTTCAGCAGATACCCGTCACGGCTGTTCGGGAAGATACCGGTAGATCCGGTGTTTGCCTCGTTTTGTATGGAGATGAAGTTCGGCTACAACATACCCGAAAGCCGCGTCATCGAAATGCTCGAGAAAGCAGGATGCAACATATCCCAGCCAACGCTCAACCGCTGGATGCACGCCGTAATGGAGGGCCTTAAGGAAGCCCTTATGCCGGCTATGGAGAAAGCTATCAAGGAATCGCGGTTCACCCATAACGACGAGACCCGAATATTGGTACGCTCGCAGAAAAAAGGAGAGTCGAACCCCACATATACCACCGAATACATACACGGCATACTGTCACCGGAGTCGAATCTCTTTCTCATGCTCTACAAGGAGGGATCCCGCTCACACGAGGTTCAGATGGATATCTTCAGGGAGTCAAACATAATTGCATTCCTTGCTGACAGATGCCCACTCTACACCGCGCTGGTGACGGCATTGAACTGCCATCCGCTGATAAGGGGAGCCTGCTGGGTCCACTTCCGAAGATACCTGCTGAGCGCATATCTCCATGACAAGAGGCTTGAGCCGATGGTTCATCTGATAGCGAGACTGTTCGCGGCAGAAAGGATAATATCCGGCATGAATCTAACGGAAATACAACGAATCCGGGAGCGGCAGCGCATGTGCCGACCTCTGGTGGATGCCATGTTCTCCTTCATGGAGAAGGTCAGAGACTCCGGAAATGAATACGGTGTGCTTGCACGCAGGGCCGCCGACTATCTGTTGGATGACATGGAGGGTTTCTCTGCCTTCCTGGACTGTGGACTTCTCGAGATAGGAAACAACGCGGTAGAGCGATGCTTCAGGAGCATCGCCAAAGGACGCGAGGTCTGGCTTAAATGTGGAAGCCATGTCGCCGCCGAACATACAGCCTTCATGTTCTCGCTGGTCGAGAGCTGCCGAATGAACGACCTCGACTTCGGACTCTACATAGAGACCGTGCTGACGAAAATACAGGAAGGAGACACCGACTATGCCGGAATGCTCCCCAACCAAATCGACCTTCCGAAAAAAGGAGCGAAGACCCTCGCAGCATAAAAAAACCAATCAAATACTAAAAAACGAATTTCAGTCGGCTCATAACCGACTGAAATTGAAGCCCACGTAAAGTGAATGGCTT
>JAGAIM010000046.1 GCA_017626555.1 Bacteroidales bacterium | reverse complement strand
CTGGTGACTGAAAAGGAGTTCGGAACAATAGAACAGATTAATGTGAGTCCTGTAAATAGGTTTGTGTTTACTTTATCGAAACTTATTCCTTTCTGGGTCATATGTTTCATTGATCTCGGAATCTGCATGATTCTGGCAAGAATTGTCTATGGACTTTCAGTGGCAGGTTCTGTCTGGTCCATTTTCCTCGCCGCCGCGCTTTTCATCATGGTGATGTCAAGCATCGGCGTAATGCTTGCGAATATGTCTGAAACCATGCAGCAGACCATGTTCCTTATGCTGTTCATAGTCCTCTCCTTCATACTGATAAGCGGACTAATGACCCCTGTGGAGTCGATGCCGATCTGGGCTCAGAAACTGTCCTGGTGCCTTCCTCCGACCTATATGGTTGAGATAATGAGGTCTGTCTATCTCAAGGGAACAAGTATCGCGGAACTATGGGTAAACTATGCTGCATTGGGAGGATTTGCAGTCTTTTTCTGCTGTCTGGCTGCATTGACGTACAAGAAACAGCAATAAAAATTATGAACAAAGCTGAATTCACAACACATACACTTGTGCCAGGCATTTTTCTCGCAGATAAATGGGAATTTACTCGCCTACATAAATAAACGCCCTTGTCTTCTGCAGAACAAGGGCGTTGTGTCTGGTTAGTAGTCTTATTGTCTGTTGCTGTTTATGATGTCGTTCAAAGATACGTTCGGGTTACGGTAGCGGGCGTCCGGGTTACGTTCGGGGCCGAGAAGCCATTGATCCGACGGTTTGAATGATATGGCTTTCTGAGGGCAGGCGTGGATGCAGGCGAGGCAGTAGTCACACTGGCCGCTGACTGTCAGACCTTGAGAACCATATTCATAGTTTCCGCGTGGACAGACGCCTGTGCAAGTCGAACATTCTATACATTTGTCCGGGTCGATATGGAATCTTTCTGAAGCCTCATATTTGAATCCGTCTTCCTTGTTCATTCCGGTCCACTGAAGGAATCCGGCAGTGAACTGACGGTCCTGGTCTGTGATCTCGTCCATTCCTCCTACATGTGCCGCAAGGTCTGACTTGATCCGTTCCAATTGCTCAGGAATCTTCTTGTCGATCTTGATCTGCTCGTTCATATCGAATGAATGGAGCCAGTTGTCAACCATCAGGACTGTTGTGATATAGTTGAACTTGTATCCGCAACTTGTGGCGAATTCATCCCATACTTCCGGCGATGCACCCCGGTTATTGCCGTATGTGAGGACGGCGAAGAAGTAATCAGCCTTGAGTCTTGCTGCCTTCAGAAAGTCCTTCACGATGTTCGGCGGCATATGACCATATACAGGATACACGACTCCGATTTCATCAGCCTCATATTCCAATTCTCCGTTCTTAAGCGCTTGAGGAATACTGATGACGTTCTCACCGCCCAGTTCTCTAGCCACATAAAGGCTGTTGCCGGTGCCGGTAAAGTAGAACACCAGCCGTTTCTTCTCCTGTGAGCAGGATGTGAGTCCGGATACGCCGGACAGTCCTACCGTTGCGGTTCCGATTGCCAGTCCGATGGCCTTGAGAGCCTCGCGGCGGGTCATTGTCTTTGCCATTGTCAGTCGATGTCTATGAGTTCGTATTTCTTTGATCCGAGGCCTATCTGCTCAGCATAGTCAACGATGTGTGTGCCGTGTCTGCTGTTGATGCGCTCGATGAGCGGCTGGTTGTCGTTGCCTTCTTCAGGAACCACGGCAAATACGAGCGCAAGGCAGGCCTGATCGAGTGCCACGGGGTCTGTAGAAGCAAGGATGCCTATGTCCTTCATTGCGGGGTCGGCAGGGTGTGCATTGCAGTCACAGTCAACCGACAGGTTGTTCATCACATTGATATAGATTATGCTTTCTCCACCGTCAAAGTATTCGTGAACAGACTGTGCCGCAGCGGCCATAGATTCAAGGAAATGATCCTGTTCGGTCTTGAAGATATTCTCCCACATATCCTCTTTCTTCACGGTCTTGCCTGCGGTATGGATATATGCCTTTCCGTTTGCCGATGCGACTCCTATGGACTGGTTCTTGAGCACGCCGCCGAAGCCTCCCATCGCGTGGCCCTTGAAATGTGCAAGATTGATCATAAAGTCATAGTTCTGAAGATTCTGACCGACGAGATTGAACTTGAGGTGGGTGGTATCCTGTACGGGTATCCTGATTTCTCCTTTTTCGTCCATTATGTCCACCTCAGCGATGTCGAGGAACCCGTGATCCTTGACCGCCTGCCAGTGCTCTTCGCTTGTGTAGCGTTTTCCGGTGTAGGCAGTGTTGCATTCAACTATGGTTCCGTTCACTTTCTGAACAAGATTCTTGATGAGGGATGGCTGCAGAAAGTTATGACCACCCGGTTCACCTGTGCTGATCTTTACTGCCACCTTTCCTTCAGGTTTCACCCCAAGGGCTTCATAGACCTTTACAAGGCCATCGGCAGAGATGTCTGATGTCATATATACCTTCGGAAGGTAGTTTTCCTCAGTCTTTTTGTTTGTGTTTCCACAAGACGTGAGCATCAGCGCGAAAGCCGACAATATGATAAGAAGTTTCTTCATATGACGCATTATTTTATTGATTTACCCATTTCGTAGGCCTGTTTCATTGCAGGATGTCCGGTGATTTCGCCCTTGGCATAGACGCCCTTTCCGTAGATCACGCCCTTTTCGACCGAGCCTTCAAGGCATTCTGCAAGGCCTCGGAAACACTCCAGAGTGCAGTTCATCACGGTGTCGGTGTCTTCTGCAGCAGTCATTATGTAGTAGAACTCCTTGTCCTTGAATTCGAGCCAGCGTGCTACCGTACGGTCAATTACCGCCTTCAGTTGGGCAGAAATTGAATAGAAATAGACAGGGGAGGAGAGTACCAGGACATCTGCCGCCAGCATCTTCTCGAGAATCTCCTTCATATCATCCTTGATGGCGCATTCGCCTTTATGGTCCTTACAGTAGTAGCAGGCAAGACACGGTGCGACCTTCTTTCCCTGTACCCAAATCTTTTCAACTTCGTTTCCAGCTTCCTGCGCACCTTTCATAAATTGGTCACAGAGTGTGTCGGAATTACCGCCCTTGCGTGGCGAACCCGACAGAATCAATACTTTCTTTGCCATATCAGTTATTTATCTTGAATTCATTTGGTGTGATGCCGGTAGCCCTTTTGAACATACGGCTCAGATGGTTAGGGTATTTGTACCCCAAAGCATATGCTGCCTGACTTACGGTCATCTGCTTGTCGGAAAGCAAACTTTTTGCCTTTTCGATAATATGGTTCTGGATGTATTCCTGAGCGGAAATGCCTGTCTCACGCTTGACAAGATCACCGAAATAGTTAGGGGAGAGATGAAGCTTGTCAGCAAACCATCCGACAGTCGGTGTCCCGTCAGTCTCCGAGGAGTCATAATAGCCTTCAAGAAGGGTTTGGAATGATTCCATAAGTTCATGATTGACAGTCTCACGTGTGAGGAACTGTCTGTCGTAGAACCTGATGCAATGATTCAGGAGGAGTTCTATGTTGGATACGATTATGCGTTTGCTGTGACGGTCGATAGGATGGTTCAGTTCCTCGCGAATTTCTTTCATGCAGCCGATGATGGTCTGGCGTTCGCGTTCAGATGTATGTAATGCTTCATTGGAATCATATGAGAAGAATGAGTATTCCTTCATCCGGCTTGCTAGTGAAGTTCCTTTCAGGAGATTAGGATGGAACATCAGGACCCAGCCTTTGGGATTCATAGTGACTCCACCATCATTTGCTCCGGCAATCTGGCCAGGTCCTATGAAGAGCATCGTACCCTCACGGTAGTCATAACTGCTGCGTCCATAAAGGACTGTGCCGCAATCCAGCTGCTTCAGGAATATGCAGTAAAAGCCAAAACGCTTGATGCAATGCTTGATCTGTTGCACTTCAGCCAAATCTACGACGCTGACAAGAGGATGAAGCGTCTCCACTCCAAGTATCTCATTGTAATCCTGTACTGACTCCATATTGATTATCTTATCTTCCATAGGCGTATCAATCTATGGTAAAGATAATGACAAACGGTCACATATGAACATTTGCCCTCGAAAATCCGTAATCTTGGTATGAAATTCAGTGATTCGGGTAGAGGACTACCGATAGATAAATTGGAATTTGGCTTATTTGTTAATCCTTCTCTTCAGTGCAGAAAATGCCTTCTGATATAAGGCTGAATCATTCATTGTATCTAGCATTTCCTTGAAACGACTCATCGGGATAGTGAATGTAAGTTCGTTTTCCGGTACAAGCGGGCGTGCAGAAGGATCGAGCATTCCGAGGAAACATCTGCGGCCGTAGTTCTGGTTTTCCTTAACAGCAAATGTTATTATCGAAGCGCATCCTGATGCAAATAGTGTCGTTACCGCATCGGGTGAGTTGTTGTCATAGAAAGACCATGTGCAGAGTCCTGACAGTATGTCCGGAGTAGCAAAGAAGATCATAGCCTCGGCATCATCCCAACTGCTTAGCTTATCAACTCTGACAAAGTTCAGATATGGTTTGTCGGTGAGAGTGATTCCAAGCGAATCCACATAATCCTTGACCATCTCTTTTGTCTTCTTGTAATGCTCGACTTCAGAAACAAATACCGGTACCCTTTCAGGCATAGGTCTGAATGCAGTGTAGAGTCCGCCGCCTCCGCAAAGCACGTTGTCTGCACAGAGCGTCAATGAATCTCCATAGCGGACTTTGGAGACGGCACCTATCATGCATTTCGGAACAGACTTGACTTCTGCTGCCGGCGTGGCGCCATATGCGAGTGAAACAGGCAGAGGAGCAGCGTCACCGAATGCTTCTCTGAACTTTATGATGAATTCCTGTATTGTCATCATCCTCCTATTATTTTATATGTTTCTTTCACTTTCATCGCTGAACATCATCCTGTACTTTGGCAATACGATTTTCCAGAACACAAAAGCATTGACTATAAGCAGGATGCCATACGCTATGCGTGCATAGACCACGGTAATGAGATAACCTATTCCATTCATGTCTCCACCGCCGAAGAAGCCGCATAGCACACTCAGGTACAGCGGATCAAGAAGAAGCAAGGCGAGTGTGGTATAATATGCACATGTCTTCAAGACCTTGGAATGTGACCTGCTGATAATCCCGATCAGAGCTATAAGAATATATGCGGCAACGAATGTCGCTACAGAACCGACAAGGCAGAAAACGCCAAGTTGATTATGCGACATAAGGTCAGGGTATATATCAATCTGGAT
>JAGAIM010000045.1 GCA_017626555.1 Bacteroidales bacterium | reverse complement strand
TGTGTCGAGCACCTTGAAGGTAGCCTCTCCAGACTTTATCAATGCATCCGCGACATCAGGTATCACCTGCTCGGACTTCGGCACATCAATTTTCTCCGACAGGAAGGCGGTGAACTCGCGTGTCGCGAAATCGAAGTAGTCTGGTGTGAAGCCCCACATATTCATTGATACCGGAGTGTTGTAATCCAGAATATGTACGGTGCCGTTCTCATCCTTATAAGAGATCTCGTGTGCGTCGTTATATGCTATGTCTTTGCATTCTACCACAGATGTAAGAAGACCTTCAGTAGTCTGGCATACTCCACGGTTGACTCCTCCGTTCTCTGTCATAGTGTTGCCGACCCTGAAGCCGACCATGCAGTAGTCACCCTTCCTCTCTCTCGGACGCATCAGCTCCTCAGCAATCACTTCAAAGGAATTGCGGCCGTAGAAATCATCTGAGTTGATCACCGCAAACGGTTCGTTGATAGCCCCTGCTGCCATGATGACCGCGTGTGCCGGACCCCAAGGCTTGGTCCTGTCCGCAGGACATACAAATCCTTCAGGTAGTTTGTCTATAGACTGGAAGACGACCTCGACAGGAACGTGACCTCATACTTTGAAAGCACCTTGTCACGGAAGTCCTGCTCGAAGTCCTTGCGGATGACGAAAACCACCTTGCCGAAGCCGGCGTGGATGGCATCGTAAATGGAATAGTCCATGATGGTCTCTCCGTTAGGTCCGAGCCCGTCCAGCTGCTTGAGTCCGCCGTAACGGCTGCCCATTCCAGCGGCAAGAACGAATAATGTAGGTTTCATTTCTGTTGCTATTTTATGTTTCTGACTTTCTTCTCCCATTCCCAGGCCGACCTGAGGGTCTCTTCCAGAGTCTTCTCCGCCTTCCATCCCAGCACTTCGTTAGCCCTGGATGTCTCTGCCCATACGGCAGGAACATCACCGGGACGCCTGTCGGTCATCCTGTAAGGCAGCTTGAGATCATTCACCTTCTCGAAGGTGGTAAGGAGTTCGAGCACCGAGACAGGACGTCCTGTTCCGATATTGAATATTTCATAACTCTCCTCCATTTTTCCTGCAGTCATACGGTCGACTGCAGCGACATGAGCCTTTGCCAGATCGACGACATCGATATAGTCGCGCAGACAGGTGCCGTCAGGGGTGTCATAGTCATTGCCGAAGACGCTGAGGCACTCGCGGATGCCTGCTGCTGTCTGAGTGATGAACGGCACAAGGTTGTTCGGAACACCTCTCGGCAACTCTCCGATAAGTGCTGAAGGATGCGCTCCGATAGGATTGAAGTATCTGAGGGCAATGCCATTCACTCCTGCATATGCCCGGCAGCAGTCACGAAGGATATCCTCGGCAATCTGCTTGGTGTTTCCGTATGGGGATGTGGCTGGCTGGCGAGGTGTGTCTTCAGTTACGGGGAGATGCTCCGCATCGCCATAGACGGTGGCGGATGACGAGAAGAGGATGTTGGGACGTCCGTACTCATTCATCATACTGACGATGTTCATGAACGAGACAAGGTTGTTCTGATAGTATTTCAGTGGCTCTGCCATTGATTCTCCCACCGCCTTGTAGGCTGCGAAATGAATGACGCTGTCAAACTCGTATCTGTCAAAGACCTGCTTCAGCCTTTCAGTGTTGCATGTGTCCACGACTTCAAAGTCAACCTTCTTTCCGGTGATCTGCTCTACACCGGTCACGGAATCGCTCTCCGAATTGGAGAGATTGTCTATGATGACGACATTGTAGCCGGCATTGATAAGCTCGACTGCGGTATGCGAGCCTATGTATCCCGCACCTCCTGAGACGAGAACTGTTCTTTTTCCACTCATAATTATTCAAGTTTACGGGCTCCGTCACTTATCACCACAGGATATACCTTAGGCTCGTGACCATATTTTTCATTGAATCTGTCCTTTGCTGTCTGGACGAACGCATCGGTCAGCTCCTTGCGGACAAGGTTGATGGTGCATCCGCCGAATCCGCCTCCCATGATGCGGGATCCTGTCACGCCGCATTCCTTGGCAATGTCATTGAGGAAGTCCAGTTCCTCGCAGCTTACGGCATAGTCCTTTGACAGTCCCTCATGGGTCTCGTACATCTTCTTTCCCACAGTCTCGAAATCTCCGGCATTCAGCGCCTCGCATACGGCGAGAACGCGTTCCTTCTCTTCTATGACGAACTTTGCCCTGAAGTAGTCCTCTGCAGTGATGTCGGGAAGGATATTTCCGAGCATTTCAAGCGTGGCGTCACGGAGTGTCTCCAGACCGAGGCGTTTTGCAACCCTCTCACAAGACTGCCTGCGCTTGTTGTAAGGGGAGTCGGCAAGTTCGTGCTTCACTCGTGAATCCACAAGTACAAGTTCATAATCCTCTGACTCGAACGGGAAATACTCGAATTCCATTGAACGGCAGTCCAGTCTCATCAGTTTTCCCTTCTGCCCCATCACAGAGGCGAACTGGTCCATTATGCCGCAGTTGACCCCGCAATAGTTATGCTCTGTGGACTGACCTATTCTGGCAAGTTCGAACTTGTCGATTCCGTTGTCGTTGAAGAGGTCGTTCATCGCGAAGGCGAAGCAGGATTCCAGCGCCGCCGACGAACTGAGCCCTGCACCCAGAGGGACATTGCCGGCAAATACGGCGTCAAATCCCTTCACGATGCCTCCTCTCTTGAGAATTTCTCGACAAACTCCGAAGATGTAGCAAGCCCATGACTGCGATGGAGCGTCATCTTCATTCAGGCCGAAATGAGCCTCCTCATTGATGTCTATGGAGAATACGTTTACCTGATCTGTACCGTTCGGCAGGATCTC
>JAGAIM010000044.1 GCA_017626555.1 Bacteroidales bacterium | reverse complement strand
TTCAGGAAATTGTGGGCCGTGCATGGATTCCGCTCATGGTATGTGCTTTGGTTTCAGGCACCATTCTGACGCTGACAGGGTTCGGTCAGGATAACACGTTGCCGAAGTATCTGAGTTCTCCTCTTAACAATATCTACGGATGGCTTATGTGCCTTGCGATGATGGGCTGGTTCAAGACCTCGTTTGACAGGACAGGAGCATTCGCCTCATATATGACACGCTCAAGCTACGGCATCTACATCGTACATTATCTGGTGATCGCTACAATCGGTTATTTCCTGAAGACCAATACACAGATGTCCTCTTTATGCATATATATCCTCCTGACAATTGCAGTATATATACTATCGCCGTTACTATATGAATTACTCAAGCGCATTCCATTCATAAGATGGTGTGTACTGGGTGAAAAGAAATAATCTGTTATATGAAAACTGAAGTAAATCCACAAGACACAAATAGAGCAGAAGCATTTGAACTTTGGATGAGTTCCCCTATGCCTATGGTAACATTGACCAAAACCTTTGATGTGAGCAATCTGAACAGGATGAGCAGAAAACTTGGAGTCAGATTCAATGCGCTTCTATGTTGGTGCATCGGAAAAGCCGCAACGCAATCAGAGGAATTCTATATTCTTCCGGAGAATGGCAAGCTGTTTAAATTCGATTGCATTGCAATAAATGTTATTGTGAATAACAGCAAAGGCGGAATCAACTCTTGCGATATACCTTTTACAGAGGATCTGAAGACTTTCCTCTATGAATATGACACCCTCACAAAGAAGGTTGCAGCCGAGTGCAAAAGTTCTTTCCTGGAAGACTATATGATCGTGGGGACATCTGCGATAATTCAGACCGAACTGGACAGCATAGTCAACCAATATACAGACAAGTTCTGCAATCCGATGGTAATGTGGGGTAAATACCGCAAGCACTGGTTCAAGACGACTCTTCCGATCTCATTCCAGTTCCACCACACCCAGATGGACGGAGCCCACGCCGGTAAATTCTTAGCCAACCTGCAGAACGAAATCAACAGGTTGGCATAGATTATACTACCTTGTTACTGGCACCTGAATTATAGTCAGCCATTTCTCCGGATCTTCCTGATTCCATATACCGTCCACGTATGAGTATCGTGGCGGGTATGTAATCGTATATCCGTTTGCCTCAATCCATTCAAGTACTTCGCGAATGTTTTCGTTCAGACGATCGTATGGGCCATAAACCTTCATACATACAGCTTCTGCTGCCTGAGGAATCTGCTTGAACTTGATTATATCGGAGTCCTTTCCCATAGCTGCAACCTGCTCACAGTACTCGATGTCTATATTTTCCTTCCTGTATCCTCCGTGTTCGATGGTATAGCAGTAACCAGGCTCAGGACACTCACATCCCAGACGAGCCATCTCCGGGCCGATTGTCATGTAGCACAGTTTTCCAAGTTCATCGTACGACGGAATTTCGGCACGATGCGATGCGACAATAATCGCAGGTAATGAATCAAT
>JAGAIM010000043.1 GCA_017626555.1 Bacteroidales bacterium | reverse complement strand
TCCACATTGTAATTCAGTACTCACATTTCACGACAAGCCCCGTCAGAGGGTCTTCAAAGACTGGAATTATTACTCGATCATCCAGACCTACCAAGAGTTTACAGTCATCCGCATATTCTATATAGACAGGTACATAAAACTAGGCGAAGTTCACAACCTCGGAGATTTCTACGAAATATCTCAGTACTGGTTCAGCGATAATGGTGGTCAGGTAATCCTGGCAAAGAACAAACTGATGTTTTCATTCTACAGCAACACCCCTTTCAATCTCAGAAGCGAACTGAATGTCAAGCAAACCTACAAAGAATATGATTACATCTCTCCTTATCAGGTATATCCAAAGATTCAGGTCAGCAAGGCCCTAAAAAGAAACGGACTGAAAAAGTCATTCAGAGGCTTCCGTGAAGTAGATGTCATCAGATACCTCTTGAGCGAACCCATATATGAAACACTCTGGAAACAAAAGGATCTGCCTATGATTAAACGATTCCACAATGACGGCTATCGCATAAAGAAATACTGGAAACAGATCCTCAAATTCAAAAAACGTGACTACAATGTCAAAAATATCGGCTTATGGTTTGACTACCTCGATCTTCTCTCATACTTCGGCAAAGACATCAACAACCCTCATTACCTGTTCCCAGCAGACTTTACAGCAGCTCACGATCATTATATGAAGCGAAAACGCAAGAGAATGGAGAAAGAAAACGAGGAACGCAGAAGGCAATATGAGAAAGAAGCCAAAGAAAGAGAACTCCAGAGAATGATTGAACAGGAAAAGAAGGCAGAAGAGTTTATCAAGAACAAGAGCAAATACTTCGACATCACATTCCGTAACTCAAACATCATAGTAGTAGTCCTCAGCAGCATAGATGCCTATAAGAAAGAAGGCGACACCCTCCATCACTGCGTCTTCACCAACACCTACTACGATCGCAAGAACTCCCTCATCCTCTCCGCCCGACTCATCGACACCCCGGACACCCCACTCGAAACCATCGAACTATCCCTCACCGACGGCCACATCCTCCAATGCTACGGCTCCCACAACCAGGAAACCCAATACCACAACGAAATCATCACCCTCGTCAACCAGCACTCCCACCTCATCCTCGCTGCATAAAACAAAAGCAGCGTCCTTCCGAACGCTGCCTCTATACTTATTTCAAATTATAAGGTCCATCTTCAAGACTAATGACTTCTTTCATCAATAGATACTTTCTTTCATCTATGACTCCGTCGTCGCAATATACAAAGTGTCCGGCAACAGGAAAGCCGAGCTTACGGTCATCAAGTGCAATATATGCTGTAATTTCCGGATGAACATCAAGATAATCTCTTATATCTGCAGCTCTTTCATCATATGAATCAGACTTCTCCTTAATAGATTCAAAATAGTCTCTCGCTTTCTTTTGCCTTTCTGTCGGTGGGTCATATGATATGCCGTCAAGCATACCATAAAAATACTTTTCGAGGTCATAAATGGCGAGAAATGCTCGAACAGTCCGTTCTCCGAAATCTCTCCAGTCAGATGAAATGACTATCTTGGCATTATTCTTTTCCAGAATATCCTTGAGATAATTTATCGCCTTTTCTGACCAATCGAAGCATACGGCACCAAGATTACATTTTCTGCTATATGAGTCTTGCTTACTTTCAGGATATTTTTCTTTGGTGACATAGTCAAAATAGGAATGCCCTGGGATTTTAGCATCCAGTTCTTTAGCTAGCACCTCGATCTCATCCATGTGGTTGAAACGCTTCTGTTGCCACAATGGCTGGATCACTCCGTCAATATCAAGAAATATTACTTTCATAATTGTTATTGCTTAATGTAAATTTGGGTGCAGATATTCAGCCTAAACCTATTCCTTTCTCTGAATTCTTGACAGAGTCCCTTCGTCGAATAATTGAACTGCGGATGTGCCTTGTTTGCCGCAGTTGCAACCCTATATCTGAAGTCCTCCAAAACGTGATTCTGCGAGAAAATCTGGATTGTACTCTCCAATTGCGATATAGCCTTTGGTATCCAATTCGCCATCTGGTCCTTCAATTCGATGAAGTGAATATCCTTCTTTGGAGATTTGTCTGGAGTGTAGATCATCGCATCGCACATACTGACTTCCTGCTCAAGAGTGTCTTTGACGATAATGTTGTGATCTACCGGTACAAACTGCACCAAAACATTTGCCGGATTGCTCACTTCGGCTATAATCAGATTTGGATCATTTGTCGTGAAAGCAATCCGATTGTCATCAGACAAACCAAATGCAGAATCATTCCTGGCCGCTTCTGTGTGATATTTCGCATCAAAGAAGTTTATATCCATCACATCTCCTCCACATCAAGCAAGTCATTAAACATATCATTTGTCTGAGCCAAAGACATATTCAGATAATTGCTGTCTGATGGCAATCCTCCACTCATTGGCAGCAACCTCACTTC
>JAGAIM010000042.1 GCA_017626555.1 Bacteroidales bacterium | reverse complement strand
CGATCTTGCGACCGACCTGACTGATTGCCGGACGGATCCATTCGCTGTTCTTGATTCTCCACGCTGTGGTCGTGCTGCAGCCGAAGAGGGTCTTTATCCCCTCAAGACCATAGACCAGGTTCTTCTGCTTTGTCATCACCTCCTTCGTTTCCTGCCTTGACTTCATTTCAAGGTATTCCTCCACTGTCATCTGCACTGTCACCATCGCATTGCTTCCACATTCATTTCTTCCCATAACCATAAATTTTCAAACTGTCAAAAATTTTTACGTTTATAAAAATTTTATGAGAGTTTGATAGCCGTTCGCTATCGCTCACTCTCACAATGAAAATCATTTGATATCGCTTTCAGCGATTATATATCAAAGATTTTCATGTTCGGTTCAACGTGTTTTACATAATAAAAGCCATGTCAATCCGAGAACTGACATGGCAAATTAAACAGGTTGTTTTGGAAGCGCAAAATTTTACAGGTATTTTGCCGAGTTTACGAATTTTCAGACTGAAAACTTATGAAACACTATTAGGACTTTGTCCCAATTCTGTCTATAATTCTCAACTTTGCAACATCCGGTTCATCATAGGCATTACATTCTTTAAGGTAAGCATCAAGCTCATAGAAATTTTCTCCCCATAGATTCGAACTGAATGTCTGCAGCTTCTGAAGAACAGAGATAAATGGTTTAGGATCCTGCCTACGACTCAAACCGCGAAGAGCAAGAATATAATCCTCCCTAAACACAGTCGGCACAATGATACGAGTCTGCCCTGTAGCGACAAGTTCTGCATTCATCATAATCCTTGACACTCGGCCATTGCCATCGGTAAATGGATGGACTTCACTACATAGGAACATCATAAACACTGCCCTTGCGAACGGATCTCTCAGATTCTTATATTGTTTAAATCCATATCTCAATGTTCCTTCCACTAGTGACGGATCAACAAATTCAGTGTTTCCTGCACGATTCCTCTTGGTCTTAAACTCTCCTGGAGAGCAGTCTGGTCTTCCTGACAGCAACACGGAATGACGGTGACGAAGTAATGCAAGAAATTCATCCTCTGTTGCAGGAGTCCTGCTCATTTCCTGTCTGTTGGATAATACTTTAAAAGTACCTAAGATGTCATGAGAATCAGCTGTTCGTTTAGGAAGGGTTATACCTGTATCAACAATCTGCTTAGCTTCATTTATTTCAAACTCAGTACCTTCAATATAGTTGGAGAAATAGCTCTCAAAGAAAGAGAACATCCTGAACGCCTCTTCCGACTTGTTATAGTCAGGAAGTTCAGGGAAATACATTGAAGATAGCTGATCATACAATGCATCAAACAAGACAATCCTACTTCCATCCATCGGCATGCCAGCTGCACGAGACAGTCCCTGCGCCGTAGAAAGGACAGATGAATCATGAGTGGTAAGTAATGCAGAAATTATCTTATTAAGTTTCTTGAATTCATCTTCCATTCCCAAGAGCTCCGAAACCCTACGAGCATTGTCTCGAAAGCGATTAATCCTTTCTTCACCCCCAACCTTAATCATTTCTTCGAGCCTCTTCTCAATATCCTCGTCTGGCAGCTTCTTTATATCGCCATCCTTTCCTGTTCTTGCCTGCTGCATCATTTCCAGCATCCATCTCTCTTCAGAAGAAGCATATACATCTGCGGCACCTAGGCGAATGTCAGTATCAATATGTTCTGGTCCTTCCATAACATTCAGAGTAATTCCCGGAAGATCTGTAATCTTCTTTGTGAATCTATATGTAATGAAAAGGTTTCCAAATTCAGTCGGACGTAGCAGATATGCACTCTTATGACTTAAGACGCAGCCCGGCAATCTCCAAGCCACTATCTCTATCAGATTTCT
>JAGAIM010000041.1 GCA_017626555.1 Bacteroidales bacterium | reverse complement strand
TCTGTCCGGCAACAGTTCAAAGTTCCCGTCGTGCCTTATCACGAACATCCTGGTATTCTCCCCGTCATTCATAAACCGGAACCCCTTGATGCTTCCGTATCCTTCCACAGGCTTCTGAAAGTCAAAGCTCCTGGTCCACTCAGCCTCCTTCCCGAATACCTCCGCAGCCTGCCCTCTGACCCTCTCCCTGGCATCCACCGACACCCTCCAGGCAGACCTGAACATATCCATATATCTCTCATCCATAGTTCAGGATCTTAATTCAGATTGATGTAAATGTCGTGTGATATCCATCCTCCGGAATTATCAGATATGTCATCATTGTCATCACTTTCAGGGAAATATGCCACTCCCACCTGTTCGAAAGTCGCCTGTGTCAGAAAATTGAAATAATCAGGCAGTTCTCTGTCATTGTCATCTATGACATCATCAATGATGATATACGGATCGGAGAGGGTCACGAGGAAGTGCATATCCATAACTCTCGGACTCCACCAGTCCTTTTCGCCTCCTGACGTAAGTTCATACCCCTTGGCATAAATCTCATCACAGGCTGCCTCAATGTCAATTATTGAACTGTAATCGCTTCCTTCCTCAAAAGTTATCTTCTGCTCATAAGGCTCGATTTCTACACTATACTTGTTGCCCGTCCTTTTTCCAGGCCATCCTGTCAATGTCGAGGTTATATAGAAGTCGCCCGACAGTTCGCCGAATGGATGATCTTCCACCATAAACCCGGCAATGTCATCAACCGGATTACACTTGGCACTCAGTGTTATATGCCCGTACACCATTATTTCGTATGTGTATATCCATTCGGTCCCGTCAGCCTCTGTAGCGATTATCTGTATATCTGTGAGCCCTGGCATATTTGCCGAAACAAGCCACTCTGAATCTTTGTCCCATATTGTCTTGATCACAGTCTCATCCGCGGAATAGAAAGAGAAGGACATCCCTTTTGTTTTGGCTTCTGCCGTCAAATGAAGCCTTTCCCCATAGTCGCAGCAGAACTGATCCGGGCAGAGAGTCTTGGCCTCATCTGTTCCGGTCGTCACCATATACAGCGAGATCTTAGGTGCAACCATTACAGGAGCGTTATCCACAACGCTGAACTCCAACGCTTTGCTTCTTACCCCGTTCACAACCGCCATTATGCTCCCGTTACCTTCCTTCAGAGCCTTTACATCATACGCAAATTGCTCTCTTGTAGGTATGAATTCAAACATATCATCCGGATACTCGAACGATGAGTCAGTTATGATTGCATCATCAGGTTTGAACCTTACTGCAACACGTCTTAATGTATTGATCTCCCATTCTTTAGCCTCGTTGTCGATGTTCAGTTCCACCGCCGTCAGAATGCTTTTGTCTTCAAGAACCACTTCGGTGCGGATGCAGGAGTGGCATACCATCGCTGAAAATGCAGCGACGGCAATGATAAATATCCGTCTCATATTGCTTAGAAGTTTAGAAAATCCAGATCAGTCCCAATTTCAGATTGTTCGGCATCACGAACCATTTCTCCCCGGAGTCCACGATCTTGCCGCATTGAGGACAGGCGTATGTCACATACTTCTGATAACCCGTCCATAGCCCCAGGCCGAAATCCAGATTGATATGTTCACCCAGCATCAGGGAATAGCCACCACCGAAGGCAATGCCACCCATATCTCCCTCTTCGGATTCATTATCCGTGATACCTCCGTAATTGTATTCACGATATTGTGCGGCTCCAGATATCCACCATCCTGAATATACATTCCAAGGCCAGTATCTCACGCCCAGGGAATAAGTCTGCTTCCTGTTCTGGAACTGGTCAGCCTCTCCCTTGTGGAAAGTCCAGGGGTTTACGGAGGCTTCAGCATTGATTGTAATATGCTGCCCGGTAGCGACAGCCCCGTCTATGCTGATTGTTCCGAGGTTGATCATATCTGCCACATCAACCCCAACAGCCCATCTCTGGGCAGATGCATAATTGCTGTTTAATAGGATAGCCGATACAAAGGCTATCAGAAACGTCATCTTTCTCATATGTTCATTGTTTATTTATGTTTTTTGCGGAATAAAGGATTCAGCCCTCTCTTTTCAGCAGCCATCTTTCCCCTCAATCTTCTCTCCTCGGCTGCCTATGTACAGTGAGTAAGAGAGGGCGTCATCCCCGTCTTATCAGTAGTTAGTGATAATCATATAATGTTTTCTTCTCCTTACCGGTATCATCCTCAGTCCTTTGCCCTGATACAGATCCAGTATGTTGCTGCTCTCCTTCACTGTCAGCATCCATCTGGCCTTAGTCTTATTCAGCAGGAAGTCCGCAAGGACCCGGTGCTGACTGTCGCTGAATGATGTATAGGTCGTGAACTCCTCTTTGCTGATGCAGTTCTCCGGTGGATCGATGAAGATGAAGTCTTCCTCAGTGCAGTCTGTGTTCTTCAGAAAAGTAGGGAAGTTCCAGTAAGTGATTTCTGTCTTTGCCAGTCTTGCACTAAGTTCTGACGACTTTATATCACTGATCATATCATCCATATACGCACCGTTGAGTTTCTTCCCGGCGTAAGGAGTGCAGAAGCAGCCACATTCATCCTTACTGAACAGTCCTTTCTCCGAATATCCCATCAGGAAGATGAATGCTGCATATTTCAGACTGTCTTTCTGTTCACAGTCATTATATAACTCTGCGATGTAGTCATATATTCCCGTCTTGAAGGCCAGCTTCAGATTTCCTTCCACCATCTGCTCCTTCAGTTCATCATTCTTTCTCATCTCAATGATTGCATTCACAAGATTATGGCTGATGGATACTGTCAGGCACTCCTTCTCCGAAAGCCTGCGTCCAAAGATCTTTGAATAGTTCAAGGTCTTTGCAAACCCTGCCACATCCTTCGCCAGATCGCTCCTGTCCCGGTATTTCCCTACATCGCAAAGTGCCTTCAGGTTCAATATCTCTCCTTTCACAGACTCAAATACCTCATCAGCCTTTTTCCAGGCATTGTTGATCACATCAAGATAGATGTTCATCATTCTGTTGCCCTTTTTGATGATCCTGTATGCCAGAATCAGCTCCCTGCATTTGTCATTGATGAAGTACCTGTCTGCATTTACTGCCAGGAAGCACGCACCGCCTCCTGCAAAAGGTTCATAATAGTGCCTGATCTTCTCCGGCACAAGCGGAAGTATTGCCTCAAGGTCTTCTTCCTTGCTTCCGTACCATCTGATAAAAGGTTTCATATCGCATAGATTTATAGCATTATCCTGAATCCCGCTCCAACATTGAAATTGAAGTTGCTGTAATCCGAAGAAAAGTTTATAGGAACGCTCCCGAATACCGTAAAGGCAAACCCGGAAGAGACAAAGAACTCTGCAAGAATCTTAGGAGCGACGCCGTATAGAAAACGATAGTGTTCTATCGCAGCCCTGAACTGATCAGGCAGTTCACTGAAAGGATCGGTCAGCTCCACTCCTACGAGTACTTCACCGCCTCCATAAAGATTTACACTCCTGCTTCTCGTGCCGGCAAGCCTGAACAGATAGCCTCCGTTTGCACTCAGATGGTCGTATCTGATCTTCTTCTCAGGAGCATACCAGCCGAAATAATCATTACCGCATACACCGGCATACCAGAAACCATTCAGAGTATATTGCGAATAATCCAGCGTGACTCCAGCAGACATACCGTTGAATGATGCCTCCGCTCCCAATACGGATTGCCCCTTCATAGTACGCTGTGCCTGTGCGTTGATACCGGCAGCCATAAGGATGACAGCCGTTGCGATAGATAATCTGTGATGAAATCTACTCATCTCTTAATACCTTATTTTATGACCTTGCGACAAGTTAAATTTGTCGTAGTCAAGTGTAACTTGTCGCAAAGAAAGGCGAAAATTTTTGTAACACAAAATTTTTCCGATATTTTTGCGTCAAGTAATACTTGTCGCTTTGGTGCTCAAGGACACATTTCGAGATAACCGTGAAACGGATTTTGCCACACAAGTCAAGGATGAACTTGTGTGCGTCAATCGTGTGTCCAACATCGAAGGCAAGTTAAAACTGGCTCATTTGAGGATACTGATAATAATAGTCCAGTATCTTCAGCCGGCATTAAGACATAAGATCACATTTCGCAGACTTTCTGGGTCAGTTCCCGAACGGCTTCTGCCACCGAAGTCAGAAATGACTCTTGACGGATGCCACAGGATAATAACCGTTCCGGTATCAGAGTTCGGTTTCGGCAAAAGAAACGGAGGACGTTTGAGAAAATATCTGGAGGAACTTCAGCATTGCCATATCTTCGTACCATTGAAAGGGGAGAGTATATCCCGACCCCTGATTGCCGGCTTCGATTATCCTCAGTTCTCAAGGACGGTTGATATACATATCAGTGAATTTGTAGTTCAGACATTGCTCACAACCGAAGACGGTTACTTCACATTCTCCAAAAGCCTGGCATTATCCATCACCAACAGATACACACTTCGTATCTATTGGCTTATATGTTCCTGGAAGCAGAAGGGAGGATTTGCCATCACAGCCGACAGATTCCGCAGGCAGTTCGGACTTGGACGTGCTTATGGCCGTATAGACAATCTTACCTTGAAGATCATCCAGCCAGCCTGTCAGGAAATGAAAGACAGGTTTCCAGTGTTTTTCGAATACCGCCTGTATAATGCAGCATCCCAATATGTCGTATTCAAAGTAAAGACCAAAAAGACAAAGACAGAACTCCAGGCTGATTTCCTGATGGCAAGAGACACGACATTCAACCTCCTCGCATCAGTCGGGGCATCCACATCTCTTCTCTCGGAAATCTTTTCTGAACTCGATCACGAAGACCTCGTGCCATACCTCCGCAAACTATCGGAGATCACCGCCTATGTCCACGCGCAGAAAGGCCGTGCCATTCAGGATATAAATGCCTATATCCTCGCATCCATCACATCCTGGCACACCAACTGGCTCTCCCGCTACACCCTCACCGAGTAAATCACTTTTTTCTTTTCATCTCTATTTTAACATCATATAGATATATCATTTGATATCTATTTGTGTCACGTTTTCAGATATGCTCTCAATATCTGACTATCAGACATCTGTATCTTATTTCCATAACTCCCGGCACTAAAAAATGACGACATTCACCACCTTCTCGCCCTAACTTTTGACGACTCTCATCCTAACTTTTGACGCCCTTTCCCCTAAACTCTGACGACCTCTCATCCTCCACTCCTAAACTTTGACGACATTCTATCAGAATACCCACCCATCTGGTCAAAAATCCATACCCATCCAATTCTTTCCCTCACCGTCATGCCCGACCCGATCGGGCATCTCCACCTATCCTCATACTATCAAAAACCGCCCTACATCATCCTCAGAAGCCCATTTCTCCAAAACAACCATACTCCCATCACTCCACCTAACTTTTGACGCACCCCTCCCAACCCCTCCTAACTTCTGACGATATTCAAAGAAAAAATGTAACTTTGCTGACACGCAAAAAGCCTTGATTTGGAAGTTGGTACCAGATCAAGGCTTCTCTTTTAGACTATGTGTAAGTACAGACCGATAAATGTGAATTTAGCAGTAGCCTAAACCATCGACGAGACAATCATCAAAACACTAGGAATATTGATGATGCAGTGCAGTAGAACGCCCCACCAGAAGCCAAGATTGACTCTGGCATATGTGATAGCGCAGCCTCCGGCCATAGGGAC
>JAGAIM010000040.1 GCA_017626555.1 Bacteroidales bacterium | reverse complement strand
TCTCATTCCAGTTCCACCACACCCAGATGGACGGAGCCCACGCCGGTAAATTCTTAGCCAACCTGCAGAACGAAATCAACAGGTTGGCATAGATTATACTACCTTGTTACTGGCACCTGGATTATAGTCAGCCATTTCTCCGGATCTTCCTGATTCCAGATGCCGTCCACGTATGAGTAGCGTGGCGGATAAGTAATCGTATATCCGTTTGCCTCAATCCATTCAAGTACTTCACGAATGTTTTCGTTCAGGCGGTTGTATGGACCATAAACCTTCATACATACAGCTTCTGCTGCCTGAGGAATCTGCTTGAACTTGATTATATCAGAGTCCTTTCCCATAGCTTCAACCTGTTCGCAGTACTCGATGTCTATATTTTCTTTCTTATATCCTCCGTGCTCGATGGTATAGCAGTAACCAGGCTCCGGACACTCACATCCCAGACGGGACATCTCCGGGCCGATTGTCATGTAGCACAGTTTTCCAAGTTCATCGTACGACGGAATTTCTGCACGATGCGATGCGACAATAATCGCAGGTAATGAATCAATGTAGATCTTTTCCATTTCATTAAGTTTCTTTTGGAAAGTTATCATCGTCAACAGCCGTTCCCTGCATTCGGTCAACATCCGCAACTGTTTCTGGCAACTGCGGATCTTCTCTTCAAGAATATCGATTGAAGGACGTTGAGTCTCGGAATCATACATAGTACGTATTTCCTCAAGACTGAATCCCAGCCCCTTCAACCGAACAATATTCAATGTCTTCTGCATCTGCCCGAGAGAATAATACCGATATCCGGTACTATAGTCGATAATCTCCGGCACAAGCAGTTTGATCTTCTCATAATGCCTCAGAGCCCTCACAGTGACACGACAAAGGCGTGAAAACTCCCCGATTTTTAATCCATTTCTATTCATAACGCGTTATTTGTCTGCAAATATATACTATGACCTAAGGTACGAGTCAAGAGATATGTGAAAAATTTTACATAACTTTACATAGACAAATTGCAATTTTGCTATGAATATAGATTTTAGAGATACGGCAGCCGCAAAATGGCGCGAGTATTTCCCACAGGCTGAAATGCCTGTTGCGGTATTCTATTCAGATGAACTCTGCGGAGCAGAATATGCCCCTGCCCCACCTCAAAGCAAGCGAGGATATGTATGTCTGTTTGCACAACTTTCAAAGGTACATCACGGGACAGCACTTGCATTCGATGCTGAAAACATCGGCTGCTGGGGAGCACTCCGTAACCTGTTCGGCGGTCCATACCAGGAAGACGTCACTGTAGATCTTCTGGTAAACATCGAGAAGTTCAAGATCGACCGTGAGCAGACAAACCTCCTACATCAGATCAATCCAGTTGCTCATCCGACCGGAAGATATGTGATATTCAAACCGATAGACCTGCTTACCGAAGATGACAATCCTGTCATTTACTGCGTCTTTGCAAAGCCTGATGTCATCTCGGCACTACACACATTATCAAGTTTCGACAACACCAGGATCGACAATGTAATAGTTCCATTCGGCTCGGGCTGCGAGCAGATGCTCACATTCGCCTTTGACGAGGCACGGAAAGAGAATCCTCGCGCAATCCTCGGAGGTATGGACACAGCAATGAGAACCTGCGTCAAATCCGACCTCCTGACTTTCTCTTTCGCTGCCCCGATATTCGAGCGAATGGTAGCAAATATGGACAAGTCCTTCCTGACGACTTACATCTGGAAACCATTGATGAACCGATAAATCCGGATTTATTAAAGAGAAAAATGATAATATCAGAATTCATTGAAAGTTACAGGGAAGCATTCGGTGATGCTGCTCCGCTTCCTATAGCCTTGGCATACAATACTGCACCGGCTACTGAGATCCAGTCTGTTCCCAAATGCATAATAGGAGCAATTTCCAAGGTCCGGAACGGAAAATCATTGACACTGTCAGCAGACAATGTGCTATGCGGAGGAGGTGGATTGTACACTGCATTCAGACCAATGCCGGAAAGAGTTCCTGTATTTGTTTCCGAAGTGGAGCACTACAAGAAGACAAAGGAAATGCTCACAACTATGAATGATTCTGCATTATATCAGAAGGCGTTCTCTGCGCTGAAACGAAGGATAAACAATGCATAAAAAGTTTTTCATCTTAATTCTATGCATTATGTCTAGCATCATTTCATCTGGACAGAACAGACGAGGATATGCCATCGATCCTCAGTTGAAGATTCTTTCCAACTTCAATCCGCCGGTGAGCAAGGCAATCGCTCCGGTCGCATCTGTGTTTATGGGCCTGATGCCGAAGAAGATCGACAAGGAGAACATCATCTACGAATCATTCAAGGTAGGAGATGTGAAGTTGCATATTATGACTCCACGGTCAAAGGCAGATGAGACCACTCCTTGTCTTTTCTACATACACGGAGGAGGATTCATCTTCAAGGCATATACCAATCATTATGTGATGGAACAGCAATATGCTCTCGGGGCCGGATGCAGAGTCGTAGGCATAGATTACAGCCTCGCTCCCAAGCACTCCTTCCCTGCTGCTCTGAACGAATGCCTGGAAGGATACAGGTATCTGCTTGCAAATGCTGAAGAGTTCAAGATAGATACAAGCAGAATGATGATAGGTGGAGACAGTGCCGGCGGCCTGCTGGCTATGGATACATATCTGTCACTTGAGATTTCCGAAAGACCGATCGGGCTTATGCTGATATACCCTGTAGTGGATGACTCACAGACTACTCCGTCGATGAAAAGATTCGATGACACACCGGCCTGGAACTCAGTGAACAATGCCAAGATGTGGGACTGGTATCTTGCAGGCCAAGATTACGACTCTCCCCTCGAGCGTCACAAGGAATTCGATGTGCAGCATCTTTTCGTGGAAATCGAGGAGTTCGACTGCCTCCGTGATGAGGGTCTGCTGATCTATGAGGCACTCAGTACTGAGTGCAGTCACTCCGTCCTGGTGGACAACAAGGGAACATTCCACGGATATGACATCAACTTCAAGGCAGACATAACTCAGGAATCTCTGCGGCAAAGGATCAGGTTCCTGTCGGAGTCATTTACAATCTGTTTTTAATTCCAATATATCAACACTTGCTTAATCTGTTTACTTCTATCCTTAGTTAGTCATAAAGTCTCTGATAATTGCCATTTAGTATTATTCATATAAATATGGCGAGACAATTGCTTATAAAGAATATCCGAACAAATATTAATACTAATGAAGACTAAACTGCACCTCTCTACTGACAAAAAAACTGCGAAGGAAGGTGAATTCATTGATATCAGGTGGGATTGTCAGGCTTGTCCTGATTCTCTTATACTGACTTTCGATTCCGGCCACAAAACCGACAAGATAGCAGTGTCCGACAGAGGATTTACAAGGATTGCTGTACCTAACTGCAAAGGGAAATTCCGTATCAGGCTGATTGCAGGAATCTCAGGTAGGAAAGTGACAGAAGAAGTCGCAGTAAGAGTCCTTAATGTCCGCACGAAAAAACAGAATGCCAGATCCAAGACAGGAAGATTCAGGCTTTGGGGAGAGAAACTTTATGCAGACTGGTGTGTATTCAGGGCGCAATGCAAATATTGGTGGATCTCACAAAAGAAATGGCAGAAGATATTATGGATTGCTTTGCTTATCCTTTGGCTCGGGCTTCTTGTATTCTCATTTGTAAAGACTCCGGTATCAGCAGGATCTGATATACAGACAGCATATTTAATGAATCATATATAATGGCAAAACTGAAAGTAAAAGAAATAGGTCGTAACTGGTGGAACCGCAGGTCTCGCCGGGACATATATGTGAACGGCAGACACTCCGGTGTGCTCACAGGATCGGAGGTCGAGATAGAAGTGGAACCTGGTCCCTGCAAGGTTACCGTTCAGAATGTATTCCCTTCATTCCGCTCAACAGCATATATAAACATCGAAGAAAAGGCCTCAAATCACGTTGATTTCCGGGATACGAAATGGTTCCTGAACTTCCTGATGGCTGTTAATGTGGGATTGGTGTTCTTG
>JAGAIM010000039.1 GCA_017626555.1 Bacteroidales bacterium | reverse complement strand
CATAATACTCCTTGCCATTGCGGCATTCTGGTTCGCTTCTCTCTTCATACATCCGGGAGTCGAATACACCGACAATGCACAGATCCGTAAAGACATAGTTCCCGTCTCATCAAGAGTGCAGGGATTTGTAAAGGAAGTCCGATTCGTAGAGTTCCAGAAAGTCAGCAAGGGGGATACACTCGTCATTATCGAGGATACCGAATTCCAACTTAGGTTGGCACAGGCTGAAGCAAATCTTCAGAATGCCCTCACCGGTGAAAGCGCAGCAGGCGCCGGCATCGCCACAACCAGCAACAATCTTCTCGTGACTGATGCCGGAATAGCCGAAGTCAAAATCCAACTGGCAAATGCAGAAAGCGAATACAGGAGATTCGAGAAACTTCTGGCTAAAGGTGCTGTCACTCAGCAGCAGTTCGATGGAGTGAAGACTCATTATGAAGCACTCAAGGCGAAAGTGACAACCTTGGAAAGACAGAAGAACACGACATCATTAGTAAGAGACGAGCAGGAACTCCGCAAGAAACAGTCACAGACCGGCATTGATGTGTGCAAGGCAGCCCTTGACCTTGCCAGACTCAATCTCTCATATACAGTAATTACCGCCCCTTGCAACGGAACCACTTCAGCGAAAAACATTCAGGAAGGTGAACTGCTCATGCCCGGTATGAGACTTCTTACGATAGTTGACGACTCCCAGACCTGGGTCATCGCAAATTTCCGTGAAAGTCAGATTGGCGGCATTCGCATCGGCAGTCAGGTGGACATTGAAGTCGATGCACTCAAGGGAGAACAGTTCGCGGGAGAGGTTGTTGCAATTGCAGATGCTACCGGAGCACAATATTCCCACGCAGCACCGGACAATGCGACAGGCAACTTTGTAAAGATCGAGCAGCGTATCCCTGTAAAGATTGCTTTTACAGCAGATAATGATCCTGAACTGATGTCAAGGCTCTCGTCCGGAATGAATGTAGAATGTAAGGTACGCAGATAATGGCTTGGAATCCGAATGAAAAACCTCGTCTGATGAACTTCAGGGAGTGGGTGCCGGACTGGCTCCGTGTCGTCCTTTACCTGATGTTCCTATGCGTGTTCCAGTTCTCCAACGGAATGTATTTCACCGCGTTCGCGCAGATGCAGGGTTCATTGTCGCTTACTCAGAATGATGTGGCGATGATGGGACGGGCTGTACTTACAGGCCTGACAATGTACTTCCCGCTCGCATTCCGTCTGAAATTCTTCTTCACGAACAGGACAAGTCTGCTCATCGCGGCTTTGGGACAATGCTTCTGCAACCTGATCTTTCCGCATCTGCACTCGTTCCCGTTGATTCTGCTCGTGTGCTTCCTGGGAGGATTCTTCAGGCTCTACGGCACATTCGAATGCTTATCGAACCTTCTTCCGAAGATCACGCACACATACAATTATGCGGTTTTCCTCTCTTTCGTTTTCTGGGTCGTTCTTGGATGCATAAACATATTCGACATAATCAGCACACATATCATTTATGATTTCGGATGGCATTATGTCCATAATACAGCAATAATCCTCACGCTGTCTGCGGCTATATTGATCCTTGCGTTCATGCGCCCGTTCCGCCCGAAGGAGAAGGCACCACTCGCCGGCATCGACTGGCTCGGATTTGTGGTATGGAGCGTTTTCATATTGACATCGATCTTTGTAGTCCAATACGGAAAGCAACTTGACTGGCTTGCGTCACCATATATCAGAGCCGGACTGTGCATGTCAACGCTTTGCCTTGCCTTCGGCATCTGGTCAATGTTCAACAAGCCCAATGCATACATTCAGACCGGGGCATTCTCGTTGCGGAATTTCTGGCCTATAATGTTCGCATTCGTCTGTCTGGACATAATGCTGGCGACACAGACAGTACTTCAGAATACCGTTGCATCAGTGTTCCTGAATCTTGATCAGGTCAATTCGGCTGACCTGAAATGGTTTGACTTCATAGGTCAGTCACTCGGTGCCTTGTTCTGTCTTTGGGCATTGACAAAGGCGAAACTGCCTAAGAGACTGGTTCTTGACATTTCATTCGGTGCAGTGACATTGTATGCCATACTTATGACATCGGTAGTTTCAAAAGGAATGACCGAGTCATACCTGTATGTTCCGTTGATCTTGGCCGGATTCGGCCACGTAGGAGTCTTCATCGTGCTGACGGTCTATGCTCAGGCGACTGCCAATTTCCAGTATTACTTCCAGACCCT
>JAGAIM010000038.1 GCA_017626555.1 Bacteroidales bacterium | reverse complement strand
TTGGACGGCTACGGTCTGACAGAAGGATTTCGAGTACGGAGGTATCAAGGGAATGGTAAGCATGATGCTCCATTCCCTGCTGTACGGGGGAAGAGAGACCCCCGGAAACAATCTGGGTGTCCATTATGCGCTTTCATTGTGGCACTTGATTTACTCGAAAGCGGCTCCCTACAGCACAAAAAAAGCGTGAACGTTCTACATTCACGCTCCAGGGCCGTAGGATGCCGCAATGATGAATAAGTCCGTCCACGCAAAGCGCAGACATTCACGACTTATCCGGTTCATTGCTAAAGAAATTTCCTACGTTTCTGGAGCATCCGAATAAATAGCAAATGCTATGTTGTTATTTATGTAGCAAGTGTATTGCAGGACAAATGTAATTATTTTCGGTGATAATTCCGAATATAAACATCTGGATATATCACAACTTCTATTGTGACACAAATATTCGTGTTCTCATCAAACTATGCCGAATCTCATTTATAAATCCACTGCTTGACTTATAACACTAAAGTCATATGCTTTTCCCCCGTGTTCGTGACACGTACACACATCTTGCAATCTGGACTAACGCTCAGATAAAACCGCGGCTGGAAGTGGTGTTTTGAAGTCTCGAAAAATGGCGTGATTTCGGAGCGTTTTCGGCCTAAAAAGCGGTAAAATTTGGAGAGAGAAAGTGCCGTGGATAACTTTGTAGAGCACATTAACACATTAGCACTCAAACATATTTAAACATTAATAGATTAATGTATCCGCACATTAACACATACGCACACAGATACATTAAGACACGCGAACATACATTCATTAACACATAGACACACACGCACATTAGTGCATTCGTACATTTACATATTAACACAAAAACACATTTACACATGGGACAGTTAGAGGATTTTAGAGCTTCGTTGAAGAGGAAGGATTCGGCGGTGAGCAGTGAGGGAGAGATCCCGGTAAAGAGTATCGCAAAGGCGAAACAGGAGAAGATGAAAAGAAGGACTCTCGGGGTGTCCGGAGAACTTCATCTGGAGTTGAAGGCGCTCAGTGTCTGGAGGATCAAAAGTCATTCGAAGGCAAGCCCTGGGATTACCGACACGATTCAGGAAATGATGAGGGTGTATTACAAGAAGTATCCGGAGGCGAAGGAGTTCGTCGAGAAATTCTGTGAGTGAGTCTGAATCATCAGTTTACCGTCGTTTCTCAATCCGCCAAAATTCGTTCAGGGCAAGAATGCGAGTTTCATGGACAGAGTAGGCTTCTATCCAGCGGAGGATGGTCTTGGTGGTGGGGTATCCGAGATCGTCGCACAGACGACCTTTCAGGCCTTCAGAGATGCAGAGACGGAGTTCAGAGGAACGCAACTGTCTGTAACGTGGCTCTGATCTGATGGCATTCAGCAGGTAATCCGTTGCGAATGTGATTTCTTCCGCAAATGCTTCTTTGGTCAAGGTACGATGGACCCCGCTCACGATATAGACTTCCGTCACGAGTTTCGCGAGACATTTTCCGGCGTCAGCCAATGTGACTAACGGTGGTTCGGAGGTAAGAATCTGAAGTATCTGCTCTTTCTTCATTCGAAGGACTGAAGGTTTTCCTTTTCATCTCCTTGCTGAACGGAGGCACTGGCGGCGATTTCCTGCAGGACCTCCGATATTGCACAGCCTTTCCTTGTGCGACGACGATGAATCGGTCTCCCGACGGGGGCCGATTCCTCTTTCATCTCTTCCTCCATTCCTGTTCCATCATTCCTTTTTCCTATTCCTTGTTCCCTTTCCAGCGGTGAGGGCTCAGTGAGTACTCCGTGAGTCTTGTTATATTCATCGATTACTTTAAGTACCACCGGCAGAGGGAGGTTGATGCGGATAGATTTGCGGTTGATCTTCTGATGAATGAGGAACTTCCGGATTACAAGGTAGTCCTTGCCATTATAGGTTGTCCGTATGAGCATCCCGTTTTCCACGAGCATATCAATCCATTCGGAGATTGTGGAGATTCCAATATCTTCGTATGGAAATATGTGGGATTTCATCAGAACGGGATTCGCCAGCAAGGCACCGTTGTCGTCTGCGAAGTTCCACGTGCCGATGAAAAGAAGACGGGCATATACCGGAAGTTTAGCCAGTTTCTCATCTTCCCAAAACTCCGGCTTGATTGTCCTGATTCTTGCCATTGTCCTATTTCCTGTAAGTTACACGCTGCGTGTTCTCGTTCGCCAGTTCCAATGCCAGGTCTGCATCAACAACGATCTTACGACCTACCTGACTGATTGCCGGACGGATCCATTCGCTATTCTTGATTCTCCACGCCGTGGTCGTGCTGCAGCCGAAGAGGGTCTTTATTCCTTCGAGGCCATAGACCAGGTTCTTCTGTTTCACCGGCACTTCATTCGCTTCCTGCCTTGACTTCATTTCAAGGTATTCCTCCACTGTCATCTGCACTGTCACCATCGCATTGCTTCCACATTCCTGCCTTCTCATAATCACTGATTTCAATAAATTTTACATAATAAAAGCCATGTCAATCCGAGAACTGACATGGCAAATTAAACAGGTTGTTTTGGAAGCGCAAAATTTTACAAGTATTTTGCCGAGTTTACGAATTTTCAGACTGAAAACTTATGAAATATCAGACTTGGACAACATAAAAAACACTCGCATCTCGGCGGAAAGTGTCTTAATCAGTTAGATTCCGCCGAGATGCTAACTATTTTTATAAAAATAAAGCATCTGCATGTATGATTTTCTGAAACTCATCAGAGTAGTCATTCCTATGCACTTC
>JAGAIM010000037.1 GCA_017626555.1 Bacteroidales bacterium | reverse complement strand
GTGATTCTCATCGGTTGCCACGTATGGCAGCACATATCGATAAAGTGGGAGAATGATGATGCAGACCGCATCTATACAGTGGGCTTGCCGGATTATGTAGGACTGACCTACGGAACGGCAGAAGCATTTGCAAGTGATATTCCTGACATCGAACTCCATACCAGATATATGGTGGATATGAATTATGCTTATATCAACGGTGAGGGCATCAAGGTAAATATCGCCTCAGTGGATCCGTCGTTCTTCGAGATGTTCCCCTATTATGAAGTGCTTCACGGCTCCCTTTCCGATCTGGAGTCAGGCAGCAACGCCTTTGTGAGCAGGGAGTTTGCAGACAGGATGTCATCAGATGGGGATGACATCATAGGACAGACAGTCTCGATACATGGACAGCCACTGACTATAGTCGGAATAATCGAAGATTTCAAGAACACGCTGTTCAGGCCTGTCGACATACTGATCAATGCCGAGAGTCCGGCGAACATCTATACCTACAACAATCCTTTCGACCAATACGGAAGTGTGCTTTCATTCTTCAAAATGAGGAAGGATACCGATCGGGATGATTTATATGACAAGATAGATGCTGCCTGCCGCAAATACTACAATCAGTTCTACGGGACAGGATTTTTCACAAGTGTCGAACTTATAAGGCTTGACGAACTGTTCTTCTCGAAGTCGAACACCAACAACGGCACTTTGAATTCCGGTGACGGCGGAAGACTTTCACTTCTCTTCGGAATCGGACTTCTCCTGCTGCTGTCAGCCGTATTCAACTACATCAACCTGAACTTCGCACTGACAGGTAAGAGAGCAAAGGAGATGGCTACAAGACGCCTTCTCGGTGAATACAACAAGGATATATTTCTCAAGTATATTGTAGAGTCCATTGCATTTACTGCATTGTGTCTGATTGCCGGAGTTATGGTAGCAGTTGCAGTGACACCGACGGTAAACCAGCTTCTTCAGGCAGACATACCTATTGCCGTGGCGTTCACCCCAGGATATGTATCTATCTTCATAGTTCTTGCCGTGATAGTAGGTACAGTTTCAGGCGTGCTTCCTGCTACTCTGGCCAGCCGATATGAACCGATAGACATCATCAGGGGTTCTTTCAGGATAAAGAGCAAGATGATCTTCAGCAAGGTGTTCATCGTAATTCAGAATGCCATTGCGGTATTTCTTATAGTGATGACGCTGGTAATGGAGACTCAGATGATATTCACAGAAAACCGTCCGACCAACTGCAATACAGAGGACATCTTCGATCTGGGCATCTGGGCAGATGCTCCGATGGACGGTCTGGTAGAGGAACTCCGGAGTCTTCCTTGCGTGAAGCGCATAGGCCGCTCATCTACAGTGCCGGTTCTGGGAAGAGGCGGCCAATACAGTCAGACAGCAGATGGGGATGAAATAATGTATCGCCTGACATATATGGACACCGTTGCATTCAACATATTCGGGCTTAAGGTCAAAACAGATTTCGGAGCCCCTGTATTAAATTCCGTATGGTTCACAGAAAAGGCTTTCAACGCTACCGGATTCACAGAAGAATATTATGATATATCGCAGACACTCTCAAAGAAGGCCGGACGATGCGAGAGAGTCGCAGGCATCATCGAGACTTTTCCGACTAATCCTTCAAATATGGGAGAGGATGGTCTCGGCATCGTATGCGTAGTATCTGACGATGAGTTGAACAGTGCCGATATTATAATTGAGACTTTGGGCAACGGAAAAGATGCAAGAAGGCAGATTATGGATGTC
>JAGAIM010000036.1 GCA_017626555.1 Bacteroidales bacterium | reverse complement strand
GTGTTCAGACAGGAACAGGATCGTCTGAAGAATCACAACAGCGTAAGGCGAACAGTAAAGCCTGCAACTACTCCACAACACGAAGAAGAAACCTTAACATTATTCTGATATGAAACCAAAGACCATACTACAGAAAAGAGTATATGAAATCCATAAGGATCTGCCTGCTCTTACACAACATCAAAAGGAGTGGGCACTGGAGCACTGTTTCAAGCATCTGTGCATATTCCATAAGACTACAAAAGAATATATCTGCGTAGATTGCGGACATCGTTGGAAATATGATGATCTGTCAGGGAATTGTCCACATTGTAATTCAGTACTCACATTTCACGACAAGCCCCGTCAGAGGGTCTTCAAAGACTGGAACTATTATTCTATCATCCAGACCTACCAAGAGTTTACAGTCATCCGCATATTCTATATTGACAGGTACATAAAACTTGGCGAAGTTCACAACCTCGGAGATTTCTACGAAATATCGCAGTACTGGTTCGACAATAATGGCGGCCAGGTAATTCTGGCAAAGAACAAGCTGATGTTTTCGTTCTACAGCAACACCCCTTTCAATCTCAGAAGCGAACTGAATGTCAAGCAAGCCTACAATGAATATGATTACATCTCTCCTTACCAGGTATATCCAAAGATTCAGGTCAGCAAGGCCCTGAAAAGAAACGGACTGAAAAAGTCATTCAGAGGCTTCCGTGAAGTAGATGTCATCAGATACCTCTTGAGTGAACCCATATATGAAACACTCTGGAAGCAGAAGGACCTGCCTATGATTAAACGATTCCATAGTGACGGCTATCGCATCAAGAAATACTGGAAACAGATACTCAAATTCAAAAAACGAAACTACAATGTCGAAAACATCGGCTTATGGTTTGACTATCTCGATCTTCTCTCATACTTCGGCAAAGACATCAACAACCCTCATTACCTGTTCCCAGCAGACTTTACAGCAGCTCACGATCTCTATATGAAGCGAAAACGCAAGAGAATGGAGAAAGAAAACGAGGAACGCAGAAGACAATATGAGAAAGAAGCCAAAGAAAGAGAACTCCAGAGAATCATTGAACAGGAAAAGAAGGCAGAAGAGTTTATCAAGAACAAGAGCAAATACTTCGACATCACATTCCGTAACTCTAACATCATAGTAGTAGTCCTCAGCAGCATAGATGCCTATAAGAAAGAAGGCGACACACTCCATCACTGCGTCTTCACCAACACCTACTACGACCGCAAGAACTCTCTCATCCTCTCCGCCCGACTCATCGACACCCCGGACACCCCACTCGAAACCATCGAACTATCCCTCACCGACGGCCACATCCTCCAATGCTACGGCTCCCATAACCAGGAAACCCAATACCACAACGAAATCATCTCCCTTGTCAACCAGCACTCCCACCTCATCCTCGCTGCATAGATAAAACACCGATAAATGCCCAACATGAAGTACATAATAAAATTTACGCAGAATAAAAAAAACCTCGTGAGAACAATCTCACGAGGTTAACTACTTCCGCTTCTTTTGGCGACGATTCTTTTTCTTCTTATTGAATTTTGAATGACTTGTTGAATAATCCCTTGGAGGGATATTAATCACATTATTAGACCTTATCCAGTAATGAGATTTGCACCTCAAATTCCAGTTACCAATTGATGGAGAAAGCGTTATCGCTTCTCCATCATAAGTAATAGTCCAACCAGAAGGCGATATTGGAGTAACCACTTCATGCCCACAACCACAGCAACAACGATGGATTGCTACTTTGTGAGATACGGAAACATATATAACGCCATCCTCTATGTCTTGTGGTATTAAGTCCACAAATTTACATTCAAGCCTCATCTCCCATTATAAGATTTGAATCATTTGTTGTATAAATCAGATTATGATAATGTCGAAGGTCTTGATATACACCAAACATTTTCTTCCACTCTATTACCGCAAACATAGCGTTTAAAGCATTTAATTCAGCAATTTGTATATTGGTCGTATATGCATTATCGGTCTCATCCGTTCCTATAGGCAATCTTCTGTCAATATGATCGTTTTTGTCTGGAGAAACTATAGTTGTTCTTACCGTTGCAAGTAGGTAATCATCAACTGTTTGCACCCCTATTCCCACATCAGCTAAAGGCACCTTATTTGCAGACAGCGCTCTCACAATCTCCTGTCTTGAGATATCGTTATCAATACAAACAAAAACGTAAGACATATCAAATAGCACATAAATATTATCTTTACTTATCCGCTCGATATGAGAATAAATATTTTTGTGCATTTGGGAATACACTGATGCAAAATAGTCTGCTTTATATTTCGAGTCTTCAAAATCTGAAACAGAAGCTGCACCCGGTGCTCGAAAGGCATTGTGCTGGCAAAACAAGTCATCATCAAAGAGATGTATCTCACTTACATGAGTTTTCGCTACCATATCTAGGATATAGGACCCTGTGCCACCGAGACCAACAATGGCAATTTTCTGGCCTGCCAGCTTGTGGTTGATATTATAAATATTAGATCTCGTGCTATTGGAATCTGTGTAGCAAAACACGGATTCATCAGGATTAGCCAGAACCCGAAATGTCTTTTCTGTCACCTTAGGGTCAATGGATTTAGCTGGGTCAGAAATAATCTTAGCATATCTTACAACTTGCTCATAATGATCCTTGTATCCACCTTGAGGTTTGTTGGAAAAGTCCCAGTTCCTAACAATTCCCTCACATAATGGGGCATTAGGATTTGCAAGGCGCAATGCTTCAATACTGGATCCATCAGGGTAACAAGGATACTCACCCATAAAAGAAATGACGTGAGTGGCTGGTCTCGTTGTTTTTTCATTATTCAATGACAACCTGACAATCAGCTTTCCGTATTTTATATCACGATTAGCATTAACATAAGGTATATGGTGGGTAATAAGATACCCACCATATACCTCTATCTCAAAGCCTTCATCACGAAGCCTTTTAAGATCTTCATTATGATCGACCTGTACCATCTGCATTAAAATTCATTCTGTTCTTAACAAATACCATATCACCTTTTGACATACTGCCTTTAGGATTTTGATGAGGGCCACCGGAATACTCGACAGTATATGCCACAGTACCCGTAGAGATGTTCGGGAAAGCCAACTTAAGCACTTCCTCATATGTGATGGTGCGTTTGTTCCACACCTTCTCACGGCCATTGACATAAATTACACATTGCTGTGGTACTCGTCTTACCAAAAAGTGTTCTGTCCCTGGCCTTGCCAAATCGACGATTTCATCATCATCAATAAAATCATCCTGCCATCCATTAGGTAAATCCAGATAAATCTCATCCTCCGGATTTATATTTCCTAATTCACGCAGCTGCTTACCAGAAATAAATTGTTTGTACCAGACATACGGGTGTCCAGCTATTGTGAAAGACAGCTTTCTTTTTACAAAGAAGTATTCCGTTTCTGGCCTAGCAAGATTCACCCTTGTGGTATTCTCTATAAGTTCGTCATGATATGGCTTACGAATTGACAAATACAGCTCAACATCTTCAGGAACACCTGCTAACTGCTTAAGTTCTGCACCTGTAATATACTGGTCAAAGGTTTCATATTCTTTACCTTCGACAACAAACTTTAACGGCTTTTTAGACTCAGCCACGAGGTTTTTACCAGTGTTTGTCATATTATTTATTTTTATTATTAATTATCAATGGAATCTCTCTTCTACAAACTTCAATAGTTAGTTACTTACTCTTCTGCAATGTCAAACTTTAGGTTAGTATTTTGATAAATAACAGAGATTGATTTCAAACGCTGTGCAAAAGCTTTAAGTCTCTATCATTACACATTGATTTAACCATCATTGTATATTTTCTAGTTAAATCTCGATATATATACTGCAAAGCGTGACATAATTTGTATATTTGTCCTTCGATACATACCAATTGAATTTTGTCACGCTTAAATCTATATTATATATAACCTTTTATGAGTGGAGGACTGCCCTTAATAAATGATAAAAGTTCCGACGAAGAACTTATGAGAACGATTTCTAACCGAGATGTTACCTTATCCCGGAAGGCATTCGATATCATATATAATAGATATAAAAATTTTTTATGGACGCTATGTAGCACTGTTTGTAATAGGATGTATCCGAGTGACACAGAACTCGCCAAAGACATCTTTAACAACACCTCAATTGCAATATACGAGCATGCACATTCCTACGATGCCTCTAAAGGCAAATTAAGTACTTGGATGTCGCGTATTGCGAGGAATGAATTAATTGATTATTTACGTTTATACTCAAATAATTGTGATGCGCATAAAGTACCGTTAGAGGAAGCTGCAAAAGTTGTATATTCGAATAATCTTAAATCTAAGTCATCTGTATATGAAAAAGCCGTTGATAGAGCTTTAAAATCACTTAAACCCAGAGAACGTGAAATTCTCCTCACATATATGATGTATAAAGATGGCAATAAGCATTTGCCAGATGATGTTATAAATAGCCTATGTGAAAAATATCAAACCACGCCAGTTAATTTAAGGAAAATCAAACAGCGTGCATTAACAGAAGTAGAAAGGCATATAAGGATTAATACAAGTTTACTACAATAGATACTAATATGAAAGAGATGTTTAACAGAGAATTTCCTGATTTTGAAGGACAAGTAGCAGAAACTCTTAAATCACTAGGATATCTATTCCCCGAAACTGATGAACAGATGGAAATATTTGAGAGTACTGTAGAGCTAAAGGAGGTACCAGAAGAGTTCACATCCTCATCTTTTGTATATTTATCTAAAAAGAAAACTAGAAATATATTATCAGTTCAGCACGCAAATACTGAAGGTGAAAGGAATTGGGCTATCGCAGCTCGTGATGGTGGCAAAATCCCAGAAGACATTCGACAGAAAATGAGGAAAGACAAAGAAACTGCAAGAAAGGAGACGAATGGAGATAAATGATAACAGAAAACGCGAAATTGCAGAATTAGCAGAATACATTGCCAATGAATACTGTCCTTCCACCATTGTCGATCCCGAAATAATTGCAAGAGAGTCCGGAATAACCTTCAATTATGGTGAATACGGCGACGCATTCGATGGTCTGCTAGAACACGAATCTGGAGATTTCCACATATATTTAAACACAGATAACATTCACACAAAAGACGGATCCCGTATTCGCTTTTCATTCGCTCATGAATTAGGTCATTACTTTATTGACGAACATCGTAATGCGCTATGCAAAGGTCAGTCATTACACCGATCGTTCTACCGTTTAACAAGGAAAAATGTCATTGAACTTGAAGCCGACTGTTTCGCCTCAAACCTTTTAATGCCAACTGATAGATTCGTCAGAATGGCAAATAGTCGAGCATTTGATTTCTCCCTAGTCGAATCTTTAGCTAATCATTTTGGAGTAAGTCTATCCGCGACGCTGCTTAAACTGATTGAAACAAATGCTTATCCCTTATTAGTGGTATTTTCAAAAGGCAACAGAATTACCCGTCATTGGCGAACACCAGACTTTCCTTATAAGATGTTTAAAGATCATTATTCTGGCAACCTTCCCGCACTTACCGTTGCTGGAGATTATTTCAATCATGGAACAAAATGTGAAGATACTGAAGTGGTAAATGCTATAGACTGGTTCACTTCATACCAAGATATAAGCGGTAAAACACTCTACGAAAAATGTATCTATCCGACATTCAACAATACTGTCATCAGCATCCTTTGGGAATAGCAACAACTAAACTATGATAATTATGGATATATAAATCCTTCCATATAGTGCTTTACGAATTCTGACGCGCTCAAGTTAGCAGGATAGCCAACATTATAGCTAAGCCCACACAAGAAGAAGGACTACCTGATTCAAATAAAGGTTGAGCAAGCTCAACCTTTATTTGATTGGAACATCGAAAGAAGCAATAACCCTTCCTACAATCATTGACTTAGGATGCAATGAAAATCTTATCACTCTCTCCGATGTATGATATGTTGTTGAAATAACTATTTCTTTATCTGAAACATTTGGATTGTCGCATTCAACATACTCCCTCTTATACAAAGGTAAACGGGTCTGATTGAAATCATTTATCACTGCCGAATCACCATCATATACATCTAAGTTACGAATTTCTTGAAAAGATGAACTGTTAATAATTTGACTAATTTCTAATAATAAATTTTCATCATTAGTATATTTAGTAACCTTCCAGGTCCTTCTAATCTTATACTGTGGCCTATCGCCTAGCACTTTAGATCTGAGCAACACCAAAACAACAGGAAAGACAGTATTGTAATCTTCAATATTAAAATTAATATCTGTAAATATTAGATTATTGTGTCGTATCCCACAAAATTGCATTGACTCTCCCTGAACAATAAAAGGTCGATAATTGTCAGGGTCTAGAATGTTGCCATTTTTATCTTTAAAGGTATCTATCTCCAATGCTCTAATAGGCTTCGTAACTGGCATCAAAGTGAGCTCATCTGACCCAGCACACGCTGTTTCAACATAAATCACCTTATCCCTTAACTCTAGGGACGCATTTTCACGAACCGCAATAACCTCTTTTATAACTTTTCTAAAAATAGCAATAAATGCTATTAATATTAGAGCTGCTGTTATTATAAAAAACATAGTATTCATTTTAGTTCATTTTAGAAATGTAAGTATTAAACTTCAGTGGGCGCATAAATTCATCAATATTGTTTGTCACATAAACATTCATAAATTTAAGTCCACCCATCAAAAGCATTATTATGCCTATCTCTAAATACGTACCAAAAGTAAAAGTCCCAGTTTCAGAATTTAAGAATATCACACATAGGAGCAATGTCATAAATACATTCAATACAAAACCGCACATCCACCATACAAAATTCACATTAAATTGCTCCTGCCTTTTGGTATACGCAATATCTGCCAAATTTATTATGCACTCGAACATAAAAAGCATATATATCGTACATATTCCAGTTAGAGTTTGCGGAGCAATTGGTAATGCATCAGGAAAAAACTGAAGATCTGAAAAACAAACCAAGATACCCAGACCCCATATTAGGGTATATAAAAGTGGTATGTATATCCTATGTACCAATTCATTAGCCATTAAACACAAAATTTAATCTGCGAATTTAATCAAAAAAAAACATTCTACCAAATTTTCTAATCTTCAAGAAGATAACCCTTATTATCACATATATGAATCTATATAACTAAGTTTGAATCTGAACTATCTCCTCGCCAAATCCCTCACCCCAAAACTCAACACAAAATTCCTCGGTCCACCCTCCTCATACCAATATATCCTAAGAACAGCAGTCCTGATACAGTCCTTGGATCTGTGGTACATCCCAGAACTCCGTGCCACCCTCCTCAACCTCCTCCCCGGCACCCGCAAAGAATACTTCGAATAATCAATAGTTCTTCACAATCCACTCAACCTTTCGTTTCCTCTTCACCCCATTTGTACATATCGTCCTTGAAGTATTGATCGCTCGTTCAACCGACACGATCTCCCACTTGTTCGCCTTTGCAACCTCTGCCAGCATATCTAAAGGATACATTGTAAGCATAAATTTGCCTTCGATACTCACGAGGACATCTATCAGTTCACGAAAAGACGCCTCATTGTATTCCAGCCTTTCAAAGTGACCACAATCACTATTAAAATACGGAGGGTCAATAAAATGAAATGTATCCCTTGAATCATACCGCCGAATAACCTCCAAAGCATCCATATTCTCAATCGTCACACAATCCAAACGTTTACATATAGTATCAGTAAACTGTTCCTTTGCATTAAAAATCTTCCTTGCTGCTGCACCATTGTAATCATATCCGAAAGGGCCGTCCATTAAACTAGAGTAAGCCAACTTTCCCAAAGCCCAGAAAGCCCAAGCTCGTTCAATACTTGTAAAGAAATTTGGATATTTCCTAATATGAACTGCGTGAGCGTGAATATCACGGCTATGTAGGGTCTTTGATACCATCTGTTCCAATTCGTAATAATGGTCTCTTGCCACAATGTAGAAATTCACAATGTCAGAATTAATGTCGTTTATGACCTCGCACTTTGATCTTTCCTTAGCAAATAGTACAGCAGCACCGCCACAAAACGCCTCCGTATATACTCTATGTTCGGGTATCAATGGGAGGATATATTTCAGCATAGTCTGTTTCCCTCCGTAATAAGTTATGGGCGTTTTCATTGTATTTTCCTCATATTTAAATCCCTCACCCCAAAACTCAACACAAAATTCCTCGGACCACCATCCTCATACAAATATATCCTGAACACCTGACCCTTTACAAGCGTCACCTTATCAAAGCTGAACTCCATTCGCGAGACAGTCCCAGGAGCGGTAACAGTTTCCCCCGAAGTGTGCTTCGGAAACAACTGTTTCTCATAAACTAGTCCACGTTTCGTCTTTCGTTTACTCTCAATCACAAACCGAGGGCTCGACATTGAATAGCTTACGGCAGAACTATTCTCGATGCTCAGAACAATATAAGTCACGTCATCTTTAATAATCACATTCTCACAAAGAACCTTAATATCATATGCCACATCCCCAATGTGATATATCTCACGTTCCAAAGTATCCAGGACCTCAGTCACATCTGGGGTCCACCTACCCAAATCCGCCATCTCCGGCTTAATCAGATCCGTCACCCTCGGGTTCATCCCCGGCCTGACCGGGAATCTACGCATATCCACAATCAACACCTCAGGACTTTCTTCATACGCTACGATAAAAGTATGAAGCCTCCCATCAGCCTCCAGACAAGACATTGTCGTAGTGAAATCAAACACTTCCTTCGCCTTCACCGCCACAATATCCTTGCTCCCTTCAACTATCCTGGCAGACAACACCTTATTCGACAGATCAACATATTTCAGTTCCGAACTGAAACGTATATGCGTCGTACTTAAAGTTGAAATATACACAGTGTCAACAGGAAAAGCAGTAGCCACATTCACAAAAGCAGTCAATAAAACCGCAACCAAAATCACTCTCCTCATCATCGCTCCAATTTAACCAAATAAAACTCATAACCTGACACAACCTTAACCGACAGTTCGCCAGAAGCCGACTTTGCTATAGTCGCTCCTGTCCTGAGCACTGTATTCGCCAGATCACCAACCAATCCACCGAAAGTCGAATTCGCTGCAGAAATGGCATCAGAAGAAGCCCTCCTGCTATTACGCGAAGCTGAAGTCTCCGGACAATAAATCCCTGCCATACCATCTGTATCGTATGCAACCAACTGCAATGGCAGAATCCTTCCATTGATTTCAACACTTCGCACGCTCAACTCCAATCGATCCGACACCTTGCACATCGCTGCCAAATGAGTATTCGCAGGCACGAACACTCCATCTACTGAATAATCCTCCAGCAACCGCACCGTCACCCTCTGCCCGTCAACAACCTTCTGATCTCGTACGAACATACACCTGAAAGGCACTTTTGCCGATGACGAATATCTCACGGAAGGATCATCGAAGTCATTATCAAGAGAGGTGATAATCCCGTCATTACCAGTAGCAATATCATTCCGAGACAGCATCTCTGGTCGAGGCTTATCATCATCGTCATTGCCGGCTTGAGCGGCAATCTCCCCCTCAGTCAAGACATCACGCACCATCTCCGCACGCCTCCTATCATACTCCAGCCTCTGATCTTGCGTCATCGACACATAGCCACTGCTACCGGTCATCCCCGGCTTGACCGGGGATCTTTCTACAGCACTACCTGCCACAGAGATATTGGAATCCCCAAACACCCTCTTCGCCGCTGCTTCTTCATCCTCGGCAACAACCAATGGCTTCTCCTTAACGTCATCTCCATCAGACGACACCAATGAAATATCCTCATCTGCTGACAATTGAGCAAAATACTGTTCCGTAGAGATACGCGTGCTCCTATATGCCTCAGTCTTACTGTCTGACACTGGAACCGCAACACCTTCAGGGACATTCACAGCTACCTGTTTCTCTGCCACAGAAGAGCCTCTGCCTCCGAAAGCACTGCATATAGCCATCACCAGCACAGACACAACAATGCCTCCAAACCCCACATATAACAACACCTTCTTCATCGCTTTCTTGTTTCTATAAGATTATTCTCTGTCACCTTGAACTTCTCAATCAGCAATCCGTGCGGATTGACATCCGACCTCGAAGAATTGATCAACTGACACTCGCTCACAAACGAATACTCGCTGATATTACTTTCTCGTACGACATACTGCCTTGCGAATGTCTTCACCTGATACGGATAGCCATTCCCCTGAAACACCACTGAATCCACCATCATCTGCTGAGAAATGTTCGCAGACACAATCCTCGAATAGTATCCCTTCTCGGCCAAATCCTGAGAATATTCGTATGCTGACCTGTCAGCCAAGTTGAATGCACGATCAAGATTCTCCTGAATCGTCTGCTTCTGAGGAGACAGCGTGAACATCAGCTCGTGAAATCTTGTCACGTGATCCTTCACCTCTATCTCCTTACTCATCACAGCATCCGTCTGCAAAGCCAGCAGCAAAGACTTTCCCTGATCCAACACATAGATTTTCTCCCTCTGCTTCTCCGCATAAACCAGAGCCGCCACACCGACTACTGTCGCAAATGCCAGCGACATCACGACGCTCACTACAGCAAGCCTGCTCAAACCTTTGAAGGACTTCTCAATATCCCTCGTCATCAATTCAATCTTTCCCATTTTGAAAATCCTTTTAACAATTATTTCTTCATCATAAATGCCTTCGTAGCAGCACGCATAATTGCTCCGTTCGCCTCGCTTGCACCCGAGCTTGACACCACCCAAGCACACATACTAGGCACAGCCAGCAGACAGATCAATGTTACGATATCCAACAACGTCAACTGAATGACCGGAAACCATAACTGTTGCGACAGATCGGCATTGCAATACATATTGACAACAATATCCTTGGTCTTGAAATTGACGAAATCCACCAATGCCGCCATCGGTACCCAGAACGATATCTGGATATATCTCGCAAACCAAGTCCCGATATTTCCCATAAATCCAGGAAGTAACGCAAGCGCAAACACAAACGGTCCTAGCAATCCGAGAATGATCAGATAAACGCTGCTCACCAGCATCAGCACATACCGGACGATGTGAACAATCATCGTCGTCACCCACGACAGAAGAGTCGCACTGGACCTGACTCTAACCTCCATATACTGGCTGGCAGCCTCCTTCAAGCTGTCCCAGATCCGACTCCAAAATGAACGGCTTTCCGTTCGCTCCACCTGCGTCTCGACCTGTGATTCCATCACAGCACTTGATCCATACGTTCGCCCCTCACCATCATCAGTATCAGCAACCATCCCTGCCATTTCCGCTTCAAACTGCCCTTGAAGCGTATTCTCTTGAGTCACATCCTCCACGGACTGGAAAAGATTCGCAACCTTTCCCGTCAATCCGCTCTGATCTTTATCCACTATAGAAGTGATACCCTTTGTAAGCAGACCGACAAGGTAGTCAGTAGGCAGGAGTACGAATGAATAAAAGTTGCAAGTCAGCAGAAGTACAGCACAAGACTTTATCACTGCACTCACATCTAGTCTGCCAAACGGGTCGTTGAGCATTTTATTGTACCACCAGATCAGTGAGATCAACGCAGTTATACACCCTACGCCGCAAGCAAGCATATAAATGGAAGAATGATCGCCAGTAAACACCGACCTCTTGATCTCCTCCATCACTTCTACATAATTCAGTTCCATAACTAATACTTCATCTTGAACGCCTCATCCATACTCTTCATATTCGCAGCCAACACACGGCCATTATCAATCACAGCATAGGTTTCCACAATATGCTCGTACATCGCTGCATTGGTCTTGCACACCTGTTTCTCACACTCCTTCAACGCAGCACGACGTTCCTCTTCGCTGACATTGGATTTCGAACTCAGGTACTCTCTTGCCCTCTTCACCTCACGCGAGGCCATAAGCAGATACTGAAAGCCTTCGTTTACAAGCGACCTCACCTGATAATACCTCAGCTCTTCAGCATCCAATTCCTCCAACCGTTCCACATATCTGGAAAACATCATAGCCGTAGTCTCATAGTATCTAGCGAGACGAATCACCGACTGAGCCTTATACACATTCTCCCGGACTTCGCTGTACCTTTCGTTCATCTCTTTCAGGAACTCCAGCTGTTCCTTCATCACGCCGATATTCTCCAGAAACTGATAAGTGTTGTTCGCCATATTGTCACCGTCCTGTAGAAACGAAAGTATCGACTGCGCAAGATTACTGGCATCAAAGGTTGCAAACTGAGCTGAAGCTCTATGTGGCGTCGCCAATCCAATTACCGCTACAACAACCGCCACCATCCACCGTCTCATACTGCACCTCCTTTCTTGACAAGATTCCTTATCGCCTTCACATAGTTCCCAGTCTTCGCAACCTCCTTCGCAAGCCTGACCTTGTCACGCTTCTGCGAAGAAAACGCAATCCTTTCCTCTGGAGACACCTCCAGCCTCATCACAAAAGACTTTCTGTTACCCAGATTGAAATACACTTCTCTTCCGGCTGCGATACCTTTACGGTATCTGTTCAGAGACAGCACCATCGCCTTGTCATCCTCATCCAGCGACAGATAATCAGCCAATGCATCAAAGCGGTTTATATACCTCGTCTGATCAAGCAATATCTTCACGGAAGAGTTCTCAAGAATAGTATCCTTGATTATCGGAGAAGACACGATATCCTTCAACTCCTGTGTCACCACCACAGCAGAAGTCCTATGCTTTCGTGCGGTCTTCCACAGCTCCATCATATACGAAGCCATCTGCGTACCCATAATTGCCTTCCAAGCCTCTTCGATACACATCACCTTGAAATCCCCGTTGGATGACATCTTCTCCATAAAGGCATCCATTATCACAAGGGTTGTAACAGGATATATCACAGGATCACCTTTAATCCTGTCAATCTCAAACACCACGAACCTGTCGTTCAGTATATCTGCGTTTTCGTCAGAGTTCAGCAGATAATCATACACGCCACCCTCATAGAACTGTTCCAACGAAATCAGGTAATCCTTCAAGTCAAAGTACTCCTTACCAATCTCTTTCTGTCCAAGACTCAAGCAGAACTCATCTCTGACATACCTGTAATAATCATTGAAGACGGGATCACACTCCTCATCCCACCGGTCGATGAATCCTATAATACTATCCCTTACAATCTTCATTGAAGCAGAATTCATTGTCTCATTGCCGTTCTTCCACAATGTCATCATCAGAGTAAAAAGAAAGTTCAGAGCCTGATTATCTGCTGTCCTGAAACGTTCCACATTCCTGAAAGGATTGAAAGAAATCGGTTTTCCCTTCTCAAAGGTGTAATAGGTTCCGTCCAAACCTTTACTTTCCTCCTTGATGATATTACACAACGCGCGATAAGAATCACCGACATCAATCAGGAACACGTGCTGTCCTGCATCATAGCAGCTCTTCAGATATTTATTCATAAAGAAAGACTTGCCACTGCCTGATGGTCCCAGCAGGAACACGTTATAATTCTCGATCAGTCCCATCTCCAGGGCCCTCTCCTGAATGTCGAACCTCTGCGGCACAAGTCTCAGTCTGTCGCTCATCTTCATCACACCGTCCGGCACTCCAGGCTCAAATCCCTCATATATACCCATACATAGAGCCACCTTCAGGTCAGCGGTCATATATTCCTGATATGCAAGCCCCGCCTCATTGCCCGGAATAGAAGCCCAGAACTGGCAAGGCGTATCATATATGTCATAGACAGGAGTCACACCCATTCTTGACACAGCAGAAACGACCTTGTCTTTCACCGACTCAAACTCATCGGCAGTTCCACCAGCCAACACATTAATATGAAACCTGACAGTATGCATCTGTTCGGTAGCAGTCTCTTCCAAGAACTCATTAAGTTCCTCCGAATACATCCTGTTCTCGGCAGACCTGGCAGACATCGACAACATCTGTCTGCGTCTGGTATCAAGTTCTCCGTGTATATCCTTCTGTGGCTCCTTCAATATGAAATGATTCACTATATGCTCACAATCCAGCTCTTGGCCTATCTCATTCAGAAACGAAAGATTTACTGCAGAAGAGTCCGTACTCAGCGAAGTTACCTTCCTGCAAGAAGCCACTTCCGCAGGCAACTGATCAAGATCAGCAATCAGATGACAACCGATATATCTGTCACCTGTACGAACCCTGTCACGGCGCATCTGAATATCCGACAGTACATCCTCTCCTTCATCTGTAAAATTCAGATAGTCCTGGATAAGTCCGGGGAAATCTCCGACACCGAATATATCATCCTCCGTCAGACGCCTCATCTCCAGCAAGCCGCATCCTTGCACGACAGTCGCAAACTGTTCCGCCATCGCAGCATAACGGGCAAGAGCTTCCGCTTTAGGCATCGATCCACCAGCAGATATACCGAGCAAGCCACTTGAAGCCCCTCTCACATTCTTCTTCGACGAGAATATCAGGAATAACCTGCATCTATGGTCCAGATATTCTCTGCCGTCAAAATGTCTTTCATATGCTTCCTGAAGAAGTCCGTCAGATTTCTCTGCCACATACTTTTTCTTCATATACACATCCTGCTTATGCACGACAGTGTAATCCGGCAGAAGAGTCACAGCTGAAAACAATGCCTGCACTATCGCATCATACCTCTCCTCATTGCACCTGAATGCAGGTGGCAGTTCCACCTCCCATCCATAACACACATCACCACGCTTCGACAGAATCACCCCGTCTCCACCATTCATCACAGGGAAACATCCCCTCACATCAATCTTCTCCATACCTTATTCCTTATGATTACAAACTTCGGCAGTCCCAGACCGGTCATCTTGCGTCTCAAAGCCTTATTGCCCAAGCGATGCTGAATCTCAGTTATCGCCAGATATCCCACAGCGAGAAGCACAGCAGCCACAGCAAGCCCGACAATCGAGCCTGCAACTGATCCGACTACCAACGAAACGATTATAATACACAGTGCCAGCGCACCGGCTACGGCAATGAAACTGCCCTTGATTCCGAACAGACAGAACGGTCTGTCCAGATTACGGTAAACCCTGACTCTCATAGCCCTATGAAATTCTTGAGCACAAGGGCTGCAATTATGCAGAACACCATTCCTCCGCACCAGCCCAGAGCCTTGTTCGCCGACTCCTGATCACCGCTATAGAGCCTGATACCGACCGTCACAAGCGACACAATCGCTATCACACTCAACACGGCAATCACAACCTGATAAATAAGAGACCCGGCAGAACGTATCTGCGTATTAGCCTCACTCAAAAAAGTAATGGCATCCTGAGCCATCACATTGGTGCAGACCGCAATGCACAGCAGTCCCACCAAAGCATATCTCTCTCCTCTAATCCTCATCACTTATGCTTCTTATTTGTTTATATACTCTTCAGCAGTCTTGGCATCGTCCACCGACACACTATATCTGTCGAAGATATCCCTTACCGCCTTCCGACGGCTTTCCTTCTCATCATCGAAATCAGCCTCAATCCTTACAAGAGGCGGCACAACTATATGTTCCACCTCCACCATAGGCACGATGGCCGAGATGTCCGGTAATCCGGACACCTCAGCCTCAGGTATCTTCTGTCTCTTGAAAAGCCTATCTGTCAGGCTCAAACGAATCTTGTTCACCCATCTCCACATATCTCACCACCTCTTCGAACAATCCAACTACTCCCGGATTCTCACGCATAATCTTCTTCATAGGAAAACACAATGACGAACGCACGAATCCATTATCCTTCATATCTTTTGTCAATCCAACCGCTCCTTTTACCCGATTCCGTGAAAAAGTCACTCCTTCCGAATCAAACCATTCTCCGGCATGGACATATCGGCTTTCATTCTGTCTGTAGTCCACACGGTTAAGAAAGACCATACACTTCACTCCGGTCTCCTTGAAAACCTTTGCCATAGACCTTGCAGAACTCATTACCATACCATCCACCTCCACCGGCATCACAACCAGATCCAACGATTCCTCTTCAATAAAACGGCAAATGGCATCACTGCTCGTAAACGAACCAGGAAAGTCCACAATCACATAATCCACAGCACCGGCAAGCCGTTTAAGATTGTTCACGACATTCCTTATATGACTCTCTGATACATTCTGCACCTGCTCTATCGGATAAATGTTTTCCGGAAGTTCCTTGCCCTTCGACAGATAATCATCTTTCTCTCTCTCACGATAGAAATACAGATTATACTCTGGAAAATCCACATCAAGCACAAGCACCCTCCGGCCAAGTATGTATGTCAGATACGACGCAAACATAATATTGAACGAAGTCTTGCCCGTACCTCCTTTCGACATAAAAAACGTCACCACCTTCATAGTCGTATGATTTATGATAACTTACCCTAAATCACAATATCCATCACCACAACACCATCCCAACCGCTCACAGTAATCATCACCTGCTGCATCTCCAAGTCAAGAGCAACATTGACATCAGCAAGATCCTCCGCAGTCCAGTCATACCCGCTCCGAGCAATATACTCCCCAAGCGGCAACCGATCCACAACGACCCTCTCACCGTCATACCCGACCTGATCGGGTATCTCCAGCATCACCAGCTCCAACGAATTATCCACCTGTCTCGGCACCCTTACCTGATACACCCCATTCTTCTGCATAGGAGCATATCTGAATTCACCCTGAACCGGCATCAAATCCCAGGCAGACACCCCGGCAACATTTCCCCATACCTCAATGTGGTATGGAGAAGTGTAGCCGTCCTCGCCAAGAGTGAACGACACAGTACAGAACTCCTTATGCAGCTCCACATCACACAAAACACTCTCGCACCTCGTATGATACATCTTGAAGAACCCATAAAG
>JAGAIM010000004.1 GCA_017626555.1 Bacteroidales bacterium | reverse complement strand
GGGTTGTGAAGGAGCGTCTGGTGAAACTCGGAGTCGAGGAGTCAAGGATTATGACCGCATACAAGGGTGACACAGTTCAGCCTTTCGCAGAGAACGCGAAGAACCGCGTGGTGATCTGCACACTTGAGTAATTCGAAAACCAAATAATATTCACATTACTTTTTAAACATTATTAATTTTATGAAAAAATCATTTGTAAAACTTTTGCTCTCAGGAGCAATTGTGCTTGCAGGGTTCGCTTTCACAGGTTGTAATGATCTCTCTGATGAGATGAACAGCCTCACTGAACGCGTGACTGCTCTCGAGAAGAGCGTCGCTGACCTTAAGGCTGAGATTGATGCAGGTGCTGTAGTTACCAGCGTTGATCAGACTGCAAACGGTGTTAAGGTTACCCTTAGCAACGGTAATTCATTCGAACTTACCAACGGTAAGGATGGCGCTAACGGTAAAGACGGTGCCAATGGTAAGGACGGCGCTAACGGTAAGGACGGCGCTCCTGGCTCAGTAGTTACTATCGGTGACAATGGCAACTGGCACATTGATGGCAAGGACACTGGTCTTGCTGCAAAGGGTCAGGACGGCGCCAAAGGTGACAAAGGTGACAAAGGCGACAAGGGTGATAAAGGTGACAAGGGTGACAAAGGCGACAAGGGCGAAACAGGTGCTACTGGTGCTGCCGGAAAGGATGCTACCCAGGTTTACTACGAGCCTAACGCAGAGACTGGTACTTGGTTCAAGGTTACTGTTGAGCCTGGTAAGGAGCCTGTAAAGGAGGATACTAAGCAGACTTGGCTTCCTGCTGGAACTCTTACTGCACTTTGGACTCCAGAGGCACTCTACATCTACAATGCTGTTGATGCTGAAGGAAACCCAGTTGACGCTGTAATGATCAGCCTCGCTACTTCACTTTACTCTATCGCATACGTTCCAGAAGTTATAGACACTGACCTCAACGAGGTTATGGATTTCTATTCTGTTACACGTGTTATAAAGAACCAGAATGTGAAAGGTGCTGAGTTCGTTGCAAGTAACAAGCCTGTTGTAACATATCGTCTTAACCCTACAAATGCAGACATCGCTGCATACGAGTGGGAGTTCATCAATCGCGAACTTACAACTCGTGCTACTGGCGACAAGAGTGATCTCCTTGCAATTCTTGATATGGAGAACACAAACGGCGAACTTACTCTTACTGTCGAGGCTCTCAAGAACCTCAAGGGTGATAACAATGCCGGTGTAGCAGAAGGCAAGGCTGATTTCGTTGCTCTCAAGGCTTATACTGTTGACAGCGCATTCAGCGGTGGTGAGGATTATGAAATCGTTTCTGACTTTGCTGCAGTTACAGATGTTGATCTCCTCACTTTCACAATCAACAATCCTAACAATGACCTCGAGTATTTCAATGTACTTTGGTGGGATTCTTACACTAAATATACTGCTACTCAGAGACCATATTATCCAGCAAATCTGTTCTACCCTGCACCTCAGCAATATGAAGTGGGTGATGTAGTTCAACTCGTTCATAATAAGGACGTAGATCTTCTTGAGTATGTTGCAACATATTGCGAGGAACTCGATGATTATCTCGGTGAAGACTATGCAATCGTGCCTACATATACATTTGCTCTCGTAAATGAGTATCTCAGCCCAGTTGACGGCGTTACCGATCAGCAGGATTTCGTAACTCTCACAGGCAGCAAAGTTGAAGTAAACAAGGATTTTGTCAAGAATGTAACTGAGGTTGCTGTAGGTAAGACTCCTGTAGTAGAGGTAACTTCTTGGTATGAAGGAAAGGAAATCGCTAAGGCTTACATCAAGATCGACATCGTTGAAACAGCGAAGTTCAAGAAGCAGCCTGTAACTTATACTGTAGAGCCGCTTAAGAAGTATCAGTACAATGACCTTACTGATAAGGATCTTGAGGATCCAAACACCACAGATCTTGAAGGATTCACTTGGACAGAGAAGACTTCTGCTAATGTAACTTGGGTTGAACTTACTCAGAACATCCTTGCTGACCAGGGTATCAAACTCCCTAACGAGGACTTCGTTAATGAGTATGACTTCAGCAATGTTAAGTATAGCGCATACTACACTTACAAGGTGGGCAACAGAACAGTAGAGGCTGTATATCCAGCAGAGCCAGGTGATGTTGAACTTAAGGGTATCGCATTCACTGCTGCACCTAACAACAACACTGCAGCAACTACAACTCCTGCAGCAGGTTATGCTCTCAACAGCGCAATCAACTCTGCTAATGGTACTGGTGTTGTACAGATTACTATCCCATCTAAGGATGTATATGAGTATCCGGATGTAACTGTGATCTTCACATTCTCTGTAGAGCACACTGCAGACCTTCCTAAACTCCTTGATATGTACTCAACCAACAACGTTGTTGAGGTTAAGGGTCATCAGGTAGCAGGTCAGACAGGATTCTCTTGGGTATTCGAGGATGAACTCTATGAGGCATTTGCTAAGTCATCATATAGCACTTACAAGTGCAAGAACGCAAATCACAGTGCTCTCCAGTTCCGTCTTAAGGCTGAGACTCCTGAAGAAACAAGAGCAACAATCAGTGCTGATCCTGACTGGACTAAGCAGGTAATCTCACTCAACAACGTAAGCCAATTCGATTGGACATTGCCAGCAAACAAGAACGGAGTGAACATCGACGTGGAACTCTATACTGTTCGCGACAATGGTGAGGAGTGCGTATTCCCATACGTTGTGAAGTTTGTGAATCCATTCACAGTAGAGATCGCTGACATTGAGATCGAGACTAAGGCTCTTGCTACTACTGCTGATATCCTTGACTACGTGACTATCTACTTCGATGGTACAGCAGTTTACGAGGATCACGCTTATACTCAGTATGGTATTGACCTCGGCCTCGTAGGCAACGTTACAAGCAAATACGAGTTGGATGATATCAATGCTGATATCGAGAAGAATCCTACTTGGCTCACTTGTACACCAGAGGGTCTCATTACTTGGAACAACGGTGGTACTAAACTTGAGACTGACGTTAAGGTTACATCTGTTGCTAAGATCTACAACTCACAGATCGGTACATTCGGTGCTGAGGGTGTTGTAACTCTCCTTGCAACTGGTAAGACTGCTTCAAAGTAATTAAATAACTCTTTATAAATCGAAGCCGGCCGAAAGGTCGGCTTCTTTTTTTTGATACAGGCACAGGTATTGCTTCAGGGATGGGTGGATATTAAAACGTTATGTTATGATCAAGCAAAAATTAGAGGAGATCATCAATGACCAGATAACGGCAGAGTTGTGGTCATCGAATCTGTATCTGCAGATGTCTTATTTCCTGAAGCATCAGGGATGGGAGGGATTTGCGCATTGGATGAAGGCGCATTCTGATGAAGAAAGAAGGCACGCGATGCGAATGGCGGATTATCTGACGGATAGAAACGGTCAGGTGAAATTAAAGATGGTCAATCTTGTTCCGGAAGGATGGGGATCGGTACTTGAAATCTTCGAGCACTCCCTGAGTCAGGAGAAGATGGTGTCGAAAATGATTGACAAGATTGTGCTGCACGCCATTGAAGAGCAGGATTTTGCGACTGAAAATTTCTTCAGGGCATTCGTGGATGAACAGGTGGAGGAAGAAGCGCTGTTCGGCGGTATAGTTGACAAGATCAGAAACGGTGGAGAAGGATCGCTTCTGTTCCTGGACAGCCAGTTGGGCAAGAGAAAAGAGTAGTAAAAAAGACTCCGAGGCAGAGATGACTGCCTCGGAGTGTCTTTTAGAATGGTGATGGAAGATTGATGAATGCCAGGAGGTTGAAGAGCCATAGTGCTACGAACACAACCGCAAGACACAGGATCGATATGAGGAGTTTCTGCCAAGTGGCAAGGCCTTTCTTATAAGGATCCTTGAGTTTCATCTTAGGATATCTGGCCACATCAGTAAGTGTCTCGCCGAATGGAATGCTTATCTTGGATGATGCATTGACCGCCCATCCGTTGGCATTGAGAAGCGGCGCGATATTGCGACGGCGGAGTTTGAGCCAGGCAAGAACCATAGCAGGACCTGATATGACAAGCATAATGGCTACAAACACAAGTACAAGTTTCCACCAAGGGAGAGCGTTAAGACCCTTGAAAATGTTGACAAGAGCCGTACCTATCATTCCTAAGGCCATACCGATGGCAGCAAAGATTCCGGCGAATTTAGCGATATCGAATGGTGGAGCAGGAGCCGCTTTCGGATCTGCTGCGGCTGGTACTGCTGCTGGAGCAGCGTTTATCTTGGCTGTAGCATCTGACATAATCTTGGCATCTTTGGCTGCTGCGTTCTTATTGACAAGATCCTCCACAGCCTTGGCCATTCTGCGGTATGGCGACCAGAATGCCTGTGCAACGCTTATAGGATTGTCAACAACCTTGGTAATGACCGCATCCCATTCGACTCCGGCATTGTCATAATAAACAGCATTCTTGCCAGCAACCAGATCGCCGATTTCACCAACTGTCACTGCGGCAACGATATTGAGTTTTGCCGGAGAAGTCTTTGTGGTGCAGTCGCAATAAACGAGGAACATTCCGCTTGCTGCTGCGGATGCATTATGCTTGGCCATATCTGTGACTTTCATACAGAAACGGCACTCGCGCTGGTCTATGATAAGACGACCGGACTGGAATATTGCAGATACTCCCCTGTCTTTATTATAGAAATCGTTGAAGGTGACGAAATTGCGGAGAAGTCGGTAGAAGTCACGGAAGATGTGAAGGAATTTATCGACCATCTCTATATTTGCAGCCTCTTCTGCAAGAGCGGCATCCTGTGCAACGAGAGAGAGGAGAGCATCTTTCTTGTCCTTTGCGATGAAATCCTTCACAGCATCAAGCCCGAGAGCCTCTACTGCTGCGCCTGCTTTTGCGCCTTTCCAGGCACTGTAGGCTGCAAATTGAGCACCGATTTCTGCCCAGTCAGACTCTGTGATGACTTTCTTGCCATTGAACAGAGGGCGAAGTGTATCAAATTGAGAAGCCCAGGCCGGATTTACAGGCTCTGAAAGATCGATCTCAGGCTTGCCGGTGACACGTGCGAGAGGATATGAAGCAATATCATCTGTTTTTCCTGTGAGATTTTCGGCGCTGATTGCTTCAATGCGTGAAGTCTGGACATCAAGAGCCGCAGTACTGTCGGGCGAGAAAGCAGCCAGTCTCGAACGCATAAAGAAGTCCTTTACCTTAGCATCCAGCGAATTGTATGCATCTATTGCAGCATCTGTCGATTCGGCGAAAGGTGCCGGTACGGCTGCTTCGTGCCAAGCGACATATTCTCCGAGAGCCTTATAGAAATCCTCTATGATTGCAGCATTGACACCTTGGCTTCCGCTCCTGTCGGGCACACCGCCCAAAGATGCAACTGCAGCGGCGATGGCTGCCTTTTCGTCTGCATCATCTGCAGATGACTCGGTGATGACTCCGTCACCATTAAAACGTGTCTGAGCGAAGATTGCCGCGCTGTCGGCTGTATCGGATATTGAAACGACTCCCCCTTCCTTGGACAGGCCGGAAAGAACCTGCTTTGCGGAGTCATAAAGTTTACGTCCTGTGTCGGAATCTGCGAACTGCTCGATATCAATGAAATCCTTTCCTTCAAGAATAAGATCAGGATTCTTGATGGCACCAGTGATCCATTCGGCCGTTGCGATGATGTCGTTGACACGGATCCTGCCGTCAGAATCGCTGTCTATATATGCAAGGCTCTTGTCATCTATCTCAAGCCCCTGGACCGGGCAGGAAAGGACAGTCCACATCTTAGGATCGAGTTCGGCAAGATGTCTGATGTCTTCACCCTTGGATATGCGTACCCTTGAGGAACCGCCGATGTTGTCAAATTCCCACTTGTACTTACGTTCTTTATTAATGATTGCCATATTATTGAAAGTTTTGATAATTCGTTTGGACGACTTGAAAACTTTCAAAGGTAATCATTTTTTCGGAAAGTCATTCGTAAGGGACTATATTTCATCTATACGCAAGACTCCGTCACGTGTCATCGTTATACGGAAATGGTGATATTCAGTATCGGAGTCGTGCTGAAACTGAAAAACTATGTTTATGCAGTATATCTTGTCAACCTGCACACAAGCGATTCTACCCTCCTCATCCACTACATCGATGGGGACTTCCGGATTATCCATCTTCTGAGTGAATCTGGTCAGATGCAGACGCATAATCTCATTGATTCCGCGCATAGGATAGTCTGCATTTGCTGCTAGAGCGACATCATCTATTGTGAGACGCTTGCGGTAGAGCATAATCTTCTCCTCGAATATCAGCGATTCGTCCTCAACCGAGGCGGCATCTTCACGCATCCTGAGCACTTTTGCCGGTGCCTTTTCCGTAGAAATGAAATCGAAGCCTTCCTTGATCTCCCCTACTCTCTGTTTTCCGATGGTGATGCTGGCCTTCTTGTCGTAGTATTTATTGCCAAGTTTGTGGGCAAAATAATAGCGCATCAGATCCTTGATCCTGTCCTTCATCATATAACTGATTACAAGGACGATAAAGAGCGGCCAGGTGATATTGCCGTATCTCACCTGCGTGAACCAGGCAATAGCCGTTGCGAAGATCATTGCTACGCCTGCCGCAATACTATAATATAATTGTTCAACGGCTACTCCGTCCCTTTTCTTGTCCAGACGGATATAAAGTTCGCTTTCGATGAATTTCTTGAGCATCCCCCGGTGATAGACGAGTTGGCGGTTGTGTTCCTCATCTTCCGACAATGTTCCGTATTCCCGCGTCTTCTTATATTCATTTTCGTCCATTATCAGAGAAAGGAAACGGCTGCGTATGCCCTCAAGTGTGTTCTTGCGTGGCGAAGCATCGATGGTGCGGATTATACGGATGGTCTGCAGTTCGAGGACGTGACTCATAAACTCGTCACAAAGGCGGAAATAACTTCTGGTCTTGTCCGACACTGTCGGCACGTCGATGATGCGGTAGAGTTCCCTGAATCTGGAAAGTACCTTCTTCGAACTGTTGACATAGTCATCTACCAGATAACCGGCCGTCTCGAGGGATTTCGTTCCACGAAGATGGGCAGCGTGATCGCGAAGGGCACTCTTGAAGATGGCTGCAAACATCTTCAGATGGTATTCGTATGCATCGAAATCCTTCGGCTGCGGCGAGGCAAGAAGTTTCTCCAGAGCCTTGCGGAGGGATTTGAGAGGGAGTGACGTATCCTGGGCTATATCACGAAGAAGATAGGCCGGGGTTATGAGCCTGACATTGGATTTGACGTCGCGGTAGAACTGGTTCTTGCCATAGTTTTCAGGATTGACTCCGACGCTGTTGGGCACAAAGATCCAGGCGTTGACCGAAAAGTCATCGCGTTCCCCGTCTTCTGTGCAGTTGAATCCGAATTTGAACTCAACGGAGAAGTTATCGTGTTTCTTTGCCTGTATTGATATCATATCAGAATAGACCTTATGATATATTCCAGGGCTAGAATAGACCTGGAGTATATCCGAGCCAGTGAAGGACGGTTTCTCCCCAGATCAGAATCATAACCCAGGCTATGAGCATCATAGTGATTCCGAACTTGAATGTGTCGCTCCAACTGTAATGGTTTGTAGTATAGAGAAGTGCAGCCGGCTTGCTGTTGAACGGCAGCACATAGACGTGTTCAATCAAAAGTGACACAGGGAACGAGAGGCTGAGCGGCGGAAGGCCGAACTGCTGCTCGACACCTATGGCGATCGGTACAAAGACCAGCGCCCTCATATTCTTAGACTGGAAGATCAGCGCGCTGAAAAGCATAAGTCCGGTAAGGAGAATATACAGGACTATGAACGGGGTCTGTGCAGTGATGCCCAGAGCATCCATTCCTGCACCGACCATTACTGCCGGAAGGTCAGTGGCATTAAGACCAGATCCGATGACGTATGCACCTGCAGAGAATATCATAAGATGCCAAGGGATATCCACATCGTTCCATTTCACAACGCCGATACCCGGCATCAAGGCTATGATGGCACCTATGAGGACCACGACTTCTGCAGAAATGCCGTGCAAGTTTTCTGTAACCCACATAATGAGCACACCAAGGAAAATTGCAACTGACTTGAATTCCTCTTTTGTCATCTTGCCCATAGCGTCAAGTTCCTGGCGCAGGCGCTGCATTCCGCCCTCGATCTGAGGCTTTTTCTCTTCAGGTTTGAGAGGGAATATTACTTTTACGCCTATGAACCAGCCTATAAGGAGCAGAATCATTGCAAGAGGGAAGGCTGCTGCGAGCCAATCCGAATAAATCATTGATACAGAACTATATGCACCGGTCAGGAGTGACACAGCAAGAAGATTGGCACCGGAACCGGTCATAAAGGCGCTCGCTCCCACATTGATCTGGAAAAGATTCTGGAGCACAAGGTTTCGACCGAAATTGTTGCGGTTGCCCTGGCTTGCTCCGAAAATGGCAGCCACTACCATAAATATAGGTAGAAGGATGGTTGCCTTGACTGTAGTTGCCGATATGAACATCGACAGAACCACATTGATGACAAGAAAACTGAAGAATATGCCTGAAGCACTTTTTCCGAACTTCAGCACAAACCAAAGTGCAAATCTCTTTGCAACCCTGGTCTTCACCAGCATACTGGCCAGAACAAAAGACAGGATATTCAGCCACATCACAGGATGTCCGAGTTGGGCGAATGCATCTTTCTGGGTCGTTACTCCGCAAAGGATGACGGCCATAATGACCATAAGCGATGTCAGATAACTCTGCACAGCCTCCGTGATCCAAAGAACGATGGATGCACAGAAGATGGCAAGCATCGCATAGCAGGCTCTTATGAAGGCGGCTTCCCCTATTACAGCAAGCCTTGCCTGCGCCTTGGCAGAAAGTCCTGAAAAATCAAGGTTGTCGAAAAGAGGGATGTCGATCACCCAATATATCAGAATGAATACGAGTGCCGCGATTGGGCCTCCCAAGCGTGCCATCCACTTCTCGAATCCGGATTTCTCCATCTTCGGGAGTTTCTCAACCTTATAATTGTTCATATCCAGAGGGTCAAAGACCTGCTCCTGTTCCAGTTCGGTGTTCTTGTCAGTCATAGTTTCTGTCTGTTTAAAGATCCCCGGTCAAGCCGGGGATGACTGTTGCGTCATTGCCGGCTTGATCGGCAATCTCAAAAGATTATTTTGCCCAATTCTTATATGGGTTCTTCATAAGCATAGAGTTGTAGTACTTCACATCTCCGGTAACCTCCTCTCCGAGCCACTCCGGCTTTGCAAAAGCCTCGTCCTCAGAAGAAAGTTCAACTTCAGCCACTGTAAGGCCTTCGTTGTCACCGTAGAATTCATCCACTTCGTATGTATGCTCGCCAGCCTCTACGAGGTAACGTGTCTTGTCGATAACGCCTGGCTCACATATCTTGAGAAGTTCCTGAACTTCTGCTACAGGAATCTCTTTCTCCCATTCGAAACGGCTTGCACCGCTCTCTGAGCCTATACCTTTGATGGTGATGAATCCCTTCTCGCCCTTTACGCGTACGCGGACTGTACGCTCAGGAACTGAACTGAGGTATCCCTGAGTGATGCGGGTAGCCTTCTTTGCAAACGGCTTGAAGTCGCCTGCTACCAAGAATTTTCTTTCGATTTCCTGTGCCATAGTACTACTCGTTTGCAAGTGGTTTGTCAGACATACCGATAACGCGCTTGATAGCCTGGAGATAGTTGATGTTCTCAACGCCCTCAAGACCGCAGTCAGCGATGGTCTTCTTGATATCCTCGATCTCTGTTGACTCGGAGTTGATGGTAACAACCTTCGCACCGTTGATAAGAACGTTTCCTACCTCGCAGATAGTGTCGTTCACCATATAGCCGAAACGCTGCTTGTGCACGCGTACAGCCGCGAGATCAGGGTTAGCCTTCACCATAGCGATGAACTCCTCGTATGTATATTCATCCTTGTCAAGAGCAGGCATCTCCACCATAAATGCAGGGAATACCTCGTTCTCGAGCACTGCGCGTGAGATAGGGAATTCGCCCTTCATAAGAGGGTTCCACTGCTCGAGGCCGTCAACAGTCTGGACGTATGTCTTGATGTCCATCTTACCGTTGCGGATCTTGGTGTTGTTGATGTCGTTCTTGCGTGAGATGATGTAGATCTCGTCGCTTTCGCGCTCCCATACCTTTTCTGGTACAGGAACGGAAAGACGAGCCATTCTCTTGTGTGCCTCACAGAAGCACTGTCCGAAAGAGCGGAACTCAAAGCGTGGCTTTGAGATTTCTCCGATTTTCAATTCTGCCATAGTTCGTTGCTATATGCTTGAATTACATTTCTGGAGCCTGCTCGATGTCAGCAACCTTTGCACCGTTTGCCTTACCCTTGGTAGGATCAGCATAAACGAAATCACCTGTTCCGTCCGGTACGCGTGAGAAAGTGTGCTTCTTATCGTTGTTGAAGCCTGAAACCTGGTTCCAGCCTGCACCCTCGTCGCCACGCTTGAACTCGCTGAGTTTCTCGTCCTTTGCGCTGTAGAGTTCGATGAATACGTTCTTCTTGCCTGAGAGACCACCCTTGAATACGTGATTTGCGCTCTCGTAAGCATAGTTAGGATCACCACCCTCTGCCTCATCAGCAAGGTCAGAACTTTCAAGAACTACAAAGCCCTTTGCAGCGATCTTCATACCTGCCTTACCAGTCCAGGTTGTGCTCTTGCCGCCGTCCTTTGAAGAGTCATACTTTACAAGATAAACACCCTCAAGAGAGATTTCCTTGTCTGAAGTGTTGTAGAGTTCGATGAACTTGTCTGCACCTGAGAGTTCGTTGAGAACGAGACCTGCAACACTCTGCTGACCGTCCTTGTCACCGCTGCCATCTACAGTGTGGCCGTCCTTATTACAAGATACAAGAGCAAATGCAGCAACTGCTGCGAATACGAAAAACTTTTTCATAATGTTTTGATTTTTAAATAGTTGATATTTAATGTTAGTTGTTTTTATAATGAGATCCCTCGACTACGCTCGGGATGACAGGCGCATTAGAATGCAACCTGGAAGCGGCAAGCGAGCATATGATAGTCGATACCCTTGCTCTTGCTGTTTGCAGCGATGTCGCCTGGATAGTAAGTAACGTTGCCTGATGCATCGTAACCTGTTCTGTAAGGTCCCTTTGCAGTCTTGTCGGTTCCGTCCTGCTCACCCTTTCCGTTAGCGAAGATGTCGTTGTCGTTATACTGATAGTTGATCACGAACTTCACGTTTCTTGTCACGTGGAAGTTGAGACCAAGAGAGTATGCGTATGCAGAACCTCCCATACAGTACTTGGAAATATTAAGATTGAGATATTCCACACGTGCGCAGAGTTCGATGTCACCCCACTCCTTGCCTGCATTTACGCGAGTATATTTCGCTCCGCCGGCATCGTAGTTCTGTGTTCCACCGAAGAGGAGATAACCAGCCTGTACATACCAACCCCAAGCAGGAGTGATATCAGTCATCTGGCTCTTTGAAACGTCAACGTATGGAAGACGTGCGAGGTAAGCCGCTTCCCAACGGAGACCTTTGTAATGTCCTGCAAGTTCTGCAGTCCAAGCGAGTTCGTGATCAAGATACTTGATGGCGTCTGTGTCGAGGAACTTCTTGCGGTTGATACCTGTTGTATTACGGGTGCTGTAGCGTACAGCATTGTAACCGTCTGTTGAAGATGTCTTTGGATTTCTGTAAGAAACCGCACCACCGATGTGAAGGGAAGCATCCTTCATTTTGTGAAGAGGACGGTAAACGATCTTTCCGGTGTAAGACATACCGCAATTCAAACCGTAGTCCTTGTTACCGTCTTCGATTGCAGTGTGAGTCTCTGCATCCTCAAGAGCAGGACCGAAAGCACCGGCACTTACCCAGAGAGCAGGTATTGCGTACTTCACGTTGATACCCATATGGCGTGAAGGTGCAAGATATGTCACCATAGGACGCTCCATAAACTGGAGATAACGTGAAGTGGTGTTTCTCTGTATAGAGAAGTTCTCCTTGAAGTTACCGGCTTTGATTTCGAGGTTCTTGACACCTGTGAAAGCGATATAAGCATCCTTTATCTCAGGAGTACCGCTGGTCCAGTCGGTGTCAAGTTCACCATACCAGTTCTTGTCGAGTTGAGCCTTTACTGCGAAACGGGTACGACGCATCTGCATACCGTTACCGATCTGAGTGAGGTTCTTGTCATAGCCGAAGAATACGGCTGCATCACCTTGTACGCGGATATCGAACCACATCTTGTAGTTCTGCGCCTTGTTCTGGAACACAAGGATACCATCCTGGACTGTTGCATCGATAGGATAGGAATTCACCTTCTGACCATACTGGTTCACCTCAGCCTGCTGTGCAATTGCAGCCACTGATGCGAAAAACGCGAAAAGCGAAATTAAAAATACCTTTTTCATTGTCTGTAAGGTTTAATGGTTAATGATAGATTATATGGATTTTATGTAATTTACCAGATTGTCTCCACGCGAAAGCCCGAGTTTCTGGCGGAGCCTGTAGCGGCTGATCTCCACACTCTTCGGAGTGATATTCATCAGGGTCGCTATATATTTCGACGAAAATCCCAGCCGCAGAAGGGTGGCAAGTCGTTTTTCCTGCTGAGTAAGATCCGGAAAGTTCTCCGACAGTTTCGCGCTGAAGTCCTCGTGAAGGGACTCGGCCTGAGCATAGAAATACTGCGAATCCACATCGCGGTCGTAAGAGAGACGCTGCTTCAGGGATGCACTTAGTTCTCCAATCAGATTGTCTCGTTCAGCGGCATCATTTTCCCTGGCAATCCTCCTGACTATACTGTAAAGAGACTCCAGATATTCCTTCTGTTCCACAATGCTTAAGGCTACATTCATCACCTCCTGCCTCTTCATTTCCACCGCATTATGAAGTGCCTGATTTTCAGACAGAACCACCTTCCGTTCCATATCATTGAGAGCCCTGCTGTTCTCATATATCTGCTGCTGTTGAGAATATACCAGGCGTTCCGTCGCCTCCCTCTGCCGTTTCTGACGGAGCATATAAGCCGAAAAGAACAGGCAGGTGACGATGAGAAGCGCCGCCGCAAGAACGGTAAAGTCAACGATTACCTCTCCCCCGCCGGTGAGGCGGAATATCACTGCAGCAATGAGGAAAGAGCCTGACGGTGCAATCAGCAGAGCGAGTCCTTCCTTCATATATTCTTCCCTGCTTATGAGACTGTTGCGGCATACGATACCGGCACCGGCGATTGACGCTGCAACCAGAGAACTTACGGAAAGAGGCATAGGAGCCAGTGCCACGATTCCTAGCGGCCTGTCAAACGAAAAGACAATCAATGTAAGCGCTACAGAAAAGCCCACTGTTATTACAGTATATATCGAAAAGTCCGAATATCGGCTTGCCGAAGCATCGGTTCCCAAGCGAAGAAACGGAGAAAGGGCGAATATTGCAGCAGCCAGCACAATGATGATGACCCACAATGCGTATTGCGGCGCACCTGACAGACTTATTCCGGCCATAAGGAATCCGCCCCAGTTCAATCCCACAGCACAGGATGTGAGCACCAGGCCTGCAAGTACGGCAAAACGCATATAATATGATAGCGTTATAAGATGCAGATTGCTCTTTTCAAGAGTATGTCTGAAAATAAATCTGAGAAGTGCAGAGAGTGCAAATGCTGCAGCAAGCGAAGCAAGAACCGAAAGTGCAAGATGCATCTGTATCCCGGCACCGGCATTGAGTCTGCAGGCTTGCAGGGCACCGAGTATGGCAAATACTGCGGCACCATTCAATGAAAACAGCCTCATAGCCATCAGGGTCACTAATGCTGATATCAAGATGATGAATATCGAACGGAAATCCTCTATACAAGTGGAAAAGAGTGTTTCGACTGCACCGGGAACCCCGGCATAAACGCTGAAATATAAGGAGAGGATAAGGAAAACAGCCACTATCATCTTGAAAGTGCGTCTTCTTACTACAGATGCAGGCACATATAACCCGAAGAGTGCCGGATACTCATTGGAAAAGAACCAAAGTGCTGACACCGCCAGGAATAATATGAGAGACACCACCTTCATAAGCCTACATTGTCCTTCTTATCGCCATAACGGCCAACTGATCTGCTACATTAGCCGCTGCCTTTGAAAGATTCTCAATATGGAGGGCGAAGTACCTCAGATGGAACTTTTCGCTGAGTTTGAGACTCGTCATATTGTGAAATACTGTTCTCTTGATAGTCTGGGAATATCTGAGAGCCTCCTTTTCATAAAAATAGGAACGGCTGATTTTGTCCGGAACCGTGTCTGGCGCTTTGAAATATGCCTTTGCTGCCGGAACGATGGCTTCGACAGCAAGAGTGGAGAACTCCGTAAGTTTCATAAACTCCGGGTTCAGTTCCGATGGGATGAAAGGAGTCTCTATTTCGAATTGGAAAAGACTGTCATTCAGAATATCCATAATATTGCGTGATTTCTCGAAAAGTCGCATAATATCACCTCTGGAGCGCACAAGGGCGGTCTGGGTATATAAAGCGTTCTCGACCTCACGCCTCAGAACGTCGATCTCACTTTCAAGAGCGGACATTTTCTGAAGGTTGCCATTGAAATCATTGACATTGGAATACAGGTAATTCCTCACACCATCCTTAAAGACCAGCACTGACTGATCCATCAGGTCGAAATATCTGTCTATATCCTCTATCAGTTTGTCTGCCTTACGTTTTCCGAACATATTGCCTCTAATTTCATCTTTCTATGAAAACAAATATAGCATATTTTATGATTGTAGAGGATATATGCAAGAAAGCAACAATGGGGCCCCTGTCACGGAAAGCCCCATTTAAAACACTGTGCAACAATAGGTTAGACATACATATAAGTCCCTAAAAAAATCTTATTTCTGAGAGGCTTTGTAGAGTTTTTGTAGAGTAATTACGACGTCTTCAGCCTCATCAATATCATATACCTGAGACTTTGGCAGATAGGATCCATTGGCATCTGCATCAATGTCGATACATTCTATTATCACCCCATCTACTTCACCATATCCTCTGATGATTTCGGAGAATTGACCGAGACGGTCGGAAGTGACTGTGACGGATTCCTCGTCCGGCACAAGACTCTGGACAGTGTTGCCAACACCCTGGGATCTGTGCCCAACCGTCATCTTCACCTGAATTCCTTCAATAGGTTCGGCAGAATCGGCATCCAGAACTGATCCGGACACGGATGCGTGAAAGTCATCGTAAGGCACTCCATAACAGGCCGTAACCAGAGTGGAACACCCCAGAACCGCGAAAAGACGGCCGAAATTTCTGAGAATAAAGTCGCGCATAGTTTATAGTGGATGGATTGTTTACGGATTATAGATGCCTGACGGATGAAATATGTTGCAGATATCAAACGATATTTGACATATTTTTTTTATGTTTGCAAAGTTATGACAGCAAAATTTGAAACATACGTATCTCCAGAGTCCAGGACAATCACTCTTGTCCCGGAGCAATGCGTCCTGGCATTGAGCGGCTACGGAAGCAACGAGGAACTTCTTGAAGATCCTGATGATTACATAGATTTCTTCGAATAAGCGCGATCACTATGAGAAATTTCAAGTTCACAATATTGTCTGCAGCGATATTCCTTCTGGCTTCCTGCACTTTGTCTGACGAAACGACACAGACAGAGTATGACACTGTTTTAGCCACAATAGGCAACGAAACACGCACATCCATAGGTCCTGACGAGGGTGGCAGCCATAAAGTGCTGTGGTCGGAGGGTGACCGTATAATCCTGTCCACCGGATTGAAGAATATGCAGGGGACATATAAAGCAGCCACTTACGGAGCCTCAACAGCAGAATTCGTTCCGGAAGATCCATCAAATGTGCTTGATTTCTCCTCAGGAGTCATTGCCGGCTACCCTGCAGAGAATATGTATATAGGCACTCCCGATGCTGACAAAGAAATATTCTTCACCTTGCCTGAACTGCAGAACTATGTGTCAGAATCATTTGATGAGGGTGCGATGCCAATGGTAAGTGATGTCGCATTCGAGCCAGTCCTGAATTTCCACAATGCTGCAGGAGTCATCAGGCTCAATCTTTCTACCCTCGAGTCAGGAGTCCGGATATCGGAAATAACACTTACATCTTCAGCCCATATCAGCGGTGACTGCGGATATATTCCTAAAAACAGGAAGATATTCTTCGACGAAACGACACCAGGCGGCAATCAGGTGATCCTCAAATGCGGAAGCGGAGTCGAACTATCCTCTGTTCCTGTTGCCTTCCACATTGTAGTTCCGTTCCAGACCTACAGCGATATGTCGATAAATGTGGTCACTGCCGATAAAAGGGAGCAGACCTTCCACCTTAAAAACGGCAAGGCCGTAGAGGTGAAACGTTCCACCATAACTACAATTCCGCTTGTTATAGATGACCTGCAGAAAAGTCAGGAGCCAATGGCAAGCATAAATGTGGAAAGCACCACGTTCGACAACATCAGATTCTCCTTTGCCGTTCAGAACACATCATCATACTTCTTCGGCTTCCAGACAAGAGATTCCTTCTTCAAAGAACTGGATTCCGGGAGTCTTCTGGAGAGCATACCGCACAGGATGCTATATACCTCTCCTCTGAAATATACAGGAAACATAACATCGTTCAATGATGAGACAAAGGAAGCACTCATCGTACCGGGACAAAGTTATGTAATATGGGCGGTTCCATTCAGGAAAGACGGACAATATACTGAAGATGACATTCAATATGCCGAGGCCACGGCAAAACATTTCGAACCTGGAGGCTCGATTGAAGTTTCATACAGCAACCTGTACATAGACAAAACCCGCATATCGGTGACACTGACGGCACCTGAGGCACTATATATATATGCAACACTGGTGTATGAAGATATGATTGCAGGATATGCCGGGGAGGAGGATATCATCCGTTTCCTTCTGGATCCTGACGGTATGAGCAACATTTACTGCGCAGAAACAGAACTTCTCGAACGAAGATTCCTGCATCCTGGCAGCACGATGTATCTCCTTTCTGTCGCTGTGGACAAAGATGGACGATATGGCCCTCTCCTTATGGAAGAGATGCAGACAGAGCCTATCCCTTACAACGATCTCAAGGTTGCGATCAATAAGAACCAGGATGCAGTGAGCAGCACTTCATCTGTAGAATGGAGTGTATCCAATGGTAAGGCAGCCAAGTATAGATATATACTCACGGCAACAAACGATTACCTTTGGACAGATGTACTTGAATCTTCTGTAATATATGCCCAAGAGAATATGTATCTCTCACCTGGACTTTATTATATGTCTTCCACATCCGAGACCTCCGTATCATTAAGCGGTTTGGATAAGGGCCAGGAATATATCATCATAGTAGCAGCCATCGATTCAAAAGGAGAAATGTCGGTCACTGACAGTTGGATATTCAATTACTGACCCCTATCAGATCATTTCAGTATTCTGGACATCTGTTCTATACACTTCTTCTTATGATCCATATTCGGATGGACGTAAAGATTCAGTGTCGTATTGACACTTGAATGCCCCAGCAGGAGACTGACTGTTTTGGTGTCACATCTGCTCTCGATGCATCTTGTGGCAAAACTGTGACGTAGGGAGTGGAATTTCAACTTAGGGATATCGAGTTCTCCGATCAGTCTGTTGAAATGATTACGGTACGATCGCGGCTCAATCGGTCTGGCTGAATTAGTTAGTACATAAAAACTACCGTTGACAATCTTCTTCAGGGGACGCAGTATCTTCTGCAGATTTCTTGACAGGGGGACCTGGCGTATGGAATTTACAGATTTAGGAGTACCTATGACCACTTCGCTGCGTCTTCGGGTTCCGTCAACCATATAGATTCTCTGGATGGTCCGGGATACATTGACGACTCCGGCCTTCATATCGATATCATCCCAGACAAGGGCACAGATCTCACCTATTCTCAATCCTGTGCACAGACAGATATAGATTCCCAGATTCATAAATGTAAGATGATTTTCAATATAGTCAATCAAAAATCTCTGATCGCCGAGGCTCAAGACATCAATATGTTGAACCTGTCTTTCTATCGGATATTTCACATCTATCTCGTGATGGCTCATATATCCGTTCTTGGCCGCATAACGAAGAATCATCTTCAACACGATAAGGATATCCTTTACGGACTTCCGGCTTAATCCCTGCCGGAGTTTTTCCAACACAAATTCCTGCACGACAGTCTCCGTCACATCGGTCATTCCTGAAAATGCAGGAAGAAGATGGTTTGTAATCAATAATGAATAGGCATAGTATGTCGATCTCTTGACATAGCGTTTCTTGTCGGCCTGCCACAACCCGACAACATCTTCAAATTTCATATCAGTCATTATATTATGGTTTAAAACCACAATATAAGTCTATCTCAACTTGATGGTACAATCGGCAAGATTATATATTATCGCCAGAGATCCGATGAGGATTCCACGGTTTCGGAGTTCATCTCCTCCAGCCTGATTCACAAGATCGATAATATCTTAGGATCGGTGAATTATTTTGTGTACGAAATTAATATAATAAATCATAATCCGGATAAAAAATGTATTTTTGCAGGATATAAAAACAGCAACAATCTTATGTCAGGATTTTTCGGTTGTATTTCCCGCAGAGAATGCGTCAGCGACGTGTTCTACGGTACTGACTACCATTCACATCTGGGAACAAAGCGTGCCGGTATGGCATTCTATGACGGAACGAAATTCGTACGTTCCATACATTCATTGGAAAACGGATATTTCAGGAATAAATTTGAAGATGAACTTCCACGGTTCGGAGAATCGAAGATGGGTGTGGGAGTGATATCCGACAATGAATCACAGCCCATAACCATAACATCCCATCTAGGACGTTATTCGGTGGTGACAGTGGCAAGGATCGACAATATAAAGGAATTGACCGAGAGCCTCTTGCAGCAAAGGATGCATTTCGCAGAACTCTCAAGTTCCGACATCAATGCAACCGAACTGGTGGCTATGCTCATCGGTATGGGCAATAGCATCAAGGAGGGCATCGAATATGCACAGAGCCAGATAAAGGGCTCCTGCTCAATGCTTGTCCTGACGGACTATGCCATATATGCAGCGCGTGACAAATTCGGAAGGACTCCGATATCGATAGGCAAGAACGATATGGGCTATGTATGTGCGAGCGAGAGTTCGAGTTATACGAATCTCGGATATTCATACGTCAGAGACCTTGGGCCTGGAGAAATCGTACAGATGAGTGCCGATGGTGTCCGTGAGGTCACTCCGCCGGGATGCCGCAAGCAGGTATGTTCATTCCTATGGGTGTATTACGGTTATCCGTCTGCCTGGTACGAAGGTGTCAATGTCGAGAATGCCAGATATGAAAACGGTGCGGCAATGGCAAGGAGAGATACGGATATTGACATAGACTATGCGTCCGGAATACCGGATTCAGGAATCGGCCACGCCATCGGATATGCCAATGAAAAAGGTGTCCCATATAAGAGGCCATTCGTCAAATATACCCCGACCTGGCCACGGAGTTTTATGCCTCAGAATCAGAAGATGAGGGATCTCGTAGCAAAGATGAAACTGCTGCCTAACGAGAGGCTGACACGCGGACAGAGGGTTGTGTTTATGGATGACTCGATAGTGAGAGGAACGCAATTGAAGGACAATATCGTGAAATTGCACGACACCGGCATAAAGGAAGTGCATATGAGGATTGCCTGCCCTCCGCTGATCTTTCCTTGCAAGTTCCTCAATTTCTCGACTTCACGCAGCACATACGACCTTTACACAAGAAGGGTGATCAGAGATATGGAGGGAACGGACAATCTCACTGACGAGATATGTATGCAGTATGTGGATCCGGACAGTCCGAAGCATAAGGAGATGGTGGAGATTATGAGGAAGCATCTTCAACTCACATCACTAAAGTTCCAGCGCCTGGAAGATCTTGTAGCAGCCATAGGGCTCCCTAAATGCGATTTGTGCACACATTGTTGGGATTGCAGCAGTTATGTAGAATAATACGGACTGCAATTGACCATTTGCGGGTATCAATATGGCATTTTATCTTGCTTCTCGTCCCATTTGCGGAATGCCCTCAATGCATCTGAACGCATAAAATGTTCGCATTTGATCGAACGGTCCTCGTAATTGAGTTCCAACTGGTCATATATGAATGAGTCATCAAAGTCGATGGCCTTTGCATCATCCTTGGTATTGCCGTAACATATCCTGCTTACACCTGCCCAATATAAGGCACTCAGACACATAGGGCACGGTTCGCAGGAACTATAAACCGTACATCCTTTCAGTTGGAATGTACCTAGAGCAGCACAGGCATTGCGGATTGCCATAACCTCCGCGTGTGCGGTGGGATCGGCATTCGGAACCACCCTGTTGGTACCTGTTGCGATTACCTCACCATCGCGTACGATCACTGCCCCGAAAGGACCGCCACCGGAATCAATATTGTCTTCAGACAACTTAATAGCCATCATCATAAACTTCGCATCATCCTCCGAGTAATTGAAGGTCTCAGCAAGACACTTGCTGTTATCTTTTACCTTATTTTCCATATTCTGTAATTGCACAAATGAAAGATCTGCCGGCACTGACCGGCAACTCCCGCAAATCTACAAAATTAAAACCATAAGTGATTCACTTCACACCTACTTTTAAATCTTAATATAAGGCCAATAAAAGCAATTGTGCAAACCGAGTGGAATACAACTTGTTGCAAATAAGGCATCTTCATTCGAAACGCGCAAGTCAATTCGAAAGAATCAGACACCTGCTTGGAAATCTTCGTACAATGCTACAGCACCGAGATGCCAGGCCTTTGTAGATTCCTTTTCCAATCTCGAATAAACTTCAGAAGCATACAGCATCTTCATAGCCTCCACTATGCTGATGCCCTTATCCTCTGCCAGCATATTTGCCATCCGACTGAGTTTGGACGGAAGCAGAAGATGAACATTCTCTTGAGTAATGGTCAGATTCATAATATCACCTCCTTCGCTTCAACAAACTTTATATACTGAAGAGACTCTGATGTGTGGAACAAATACTGATCCACCAGCGTATAGGCCTTCAATTCAGAAATCAATGTTTTCTTATCCAGCAAACCGCCTTCGTACAAAGCAAATGCAGCATACACTTTATCATTGGCTACCTGTCCATATACGAGGTCATATTTATGAAGATAACCCTTTTGAGTACGATTCTTCATTACGAACTCCACCCACTCATCTGATGGAGAATCAAAAACGAGAACGTTCAGATTCTGTAGTGCCATCTCATCAAACTCATATACAGAGATATAACCGAGTGTAACCCTCTTCTCACCCATCCTACGTCTTACCCAAGACTCTGCCTGTTCGTATGAAGTAGTGGTATAGAAACCTCGGCCATAGTCAAGCGTTCGGTTTGACTCTCGAATCTCCGGAGTCTCAACCTTGTCTATACTTCCGTGATAGATTTTCATACTTCTTCCCCTTTTCTCACTCTTATAAATTCATCGATGTCTTCGATAATCCACTGACGACTCTGCGTATGCAATATTTCCCAATGCTCTGCCAAATATTTCAGAACTCCGAACTCTGACAATAAAGCCATTGCCTCACCACCGCTGATTCCTTTTTCACTCTTGTACTGCTCTATACAGAAGGAAATGAAATAACCTATCTCTAAATTTGTATCCATCAAAATAGAAAGTTTGCGAGTATATCATCAAATAATATACTCGCAAACTTAGCAAAGATAAAAAAAAAAGAGATATTCAAATTGAATATCTCTTTTTTTCTGCGGAGAGTGAGGGATTCGAACCCCCGGACCCGTTAAGATCAACGGTTTTCAAGACCGCCGCATTCGACCACTCTGCCAACTCTCCAATATGATTCCCTTTTGTAAGGGAATGCAAAGATACAAATATTTTCGAAAACTGCAAATATTTTATTTCATTTCCTTCATTTTTTCCTCTTCCTTTGCAAAATATTTATATTGGAAGAGAAGAAGATAGATAGCACCGCAGGTAACGCAACTATCTGCGAAGTTAAAGACCGCGCCAAAGAAGGTACGCGGGTAGTCCATCCACGGTAACTGATAGTCAAAAAGTGGGAAATAGAACATATCCACAACCATTCCGAACATAAATGCGAACGGTGCGCCAGGAGTTACAGTTTCAGGCCATATAAGGCCATAAAAGAAGCAGTCGATTATATTTCCTAACGCTCCGGCAGTAATCATTGTAAGACCCACCAGAACACCTGTAGGAGTGTCCTGCCTCTGCGAAAGTCTGCCGATCCAGCGGAAAAGTACGACAAACAGTACGATGCGGAAGACAGACAGGAGGATCTTGCCCCAAAGTCCTCCGAAAGCCATACCGAAGGCCATACCTTTATTGAGGACAAAATGGAGTTTGAACCAGTCCCCGATTACATCAATAGTCTCTCCCAGATCCATATTCGTCTTGACCAGAACCTTGATGATCTGGTCAATGACGACAAGGATTGCTCCCAATATGAACAGTCTTCTGCCTTTAGACAACTTCATAAACTACTTGTTCTTGTTCATCATTTCCTTAGCCTCGACGGTAAGGGTTGCGTGAGGAACAAGGCGAAGTCTCTCCTTAGGGATGAGTTTGCCGGTCATACGGCATACTCCGTATGTCTTGTTCTCTATTCTGATGAGCGCAGCCTCGAGATTCTGAATGAACTTGTACTGACGCTGAGCCAATGCTCCTGCCTCCTCCTTTGATAAAGTCATAGCACCTTCTTCCATCACCTTGAACGTAGGAGAGGTATCCTCAATATCATTGCTGGAATCGTGTGTCACGATATCACGGAGTGTCTTGTACTCCTTCTTTGCTTTTTCCAGCATCTCGAGAATAATGGCCTTGAACTCCTGGAGTTCCTCGTCACTATAACGAACCTTCATCTCTGGGGTGTTCTTGATTTCTTCTGCCATAGTGTTATCTGTTTTATTAGTTAATATTTCAAAAGTCTATCTTCTAGCAACGGAAATGCGGATGTTTCCATCATTCCATTCCACCTCCGGCGCATCACCTGCATCTTCGAGTGCAGCCGCCTTAACAGAAAGCGCAAGTGTCTGTGCTGCAACATATTCACTAAAGTTAGCAAGGGATGCCGATATTTCTGCACCATCCTCTCCGTCTGCATAGATCGTCACATCAACCTTGTCGGTCACATCAAATCCGCTGCTCTTTCTGAGATTCTGGATGCGATTGATAAGTTCGCGCGCAACGCCCTCCTGCTTCAATTCTTCAGTAACTGTTATATCAAGAGCGATTGTCATCGCTCCTTCTGTTGCTACAAGCCAGCCCGGCATATCCTCGGATGAGATCTCATAATCACCCTTGTTAAGAGTGACATCTCCCGACGGAAGATTCAAAACATATCCTGTGCCAGAAGCCTCAGATGCCTGGATTGCATTGATCACTTCCTGCGAAAGGGTACCGAATGCAGCGGCAATCTCCTTCATCTGCTTGCCATAGATCTTGCCAAGGGTCTTGAAATTAGGCTTAATCTTCTTGGTGATAAGACCTGCAGTGTCTGATATGAACTCTGCTTCCTTGACATTCACTTCGTTGAGGATCAGCGTCTTGATCTGTTCCAACTGCTCTTTCACACGTGCATCAAGAACAGGTATGATTATTTTTGAGAGTGGCTTACGGACATTAATTTCGGCCTTGCGACGAAGTGCAAGTACCATTGAGGTAGCCCTCTGAGAGAGCGCCATACGCTCCTCAAGATCCTTATCCACGACAGTCTCATCATACTCCGGCATCGCTACATAATGTACGGACTCCTCTCCTTCCACAAGGTCAAGATAAAGTCGGTCCATAAAGAAAGGAGCGATAGGAGCGGCGAGTTTCGCTACTGCCACGAGAACCTGATAAAGGGTCTGGTAAGCAGACAATTTGTCTGTATCCATCGTGCCTCCCCAGAATCTCTTTCTTCCGAGACGGACGTACCAGTTGCTGACGTGATCACAAACGAAATCCTGGATCAAACGACCTGCTGTTGTTATATCATAGTCTTCGTATGCTGCCACAACATCCTTTACAAGAGAGTTGAGCAGGGAGATCACCCATCTGTCAATCTCTGGACGCTCGTTCATCGGAACAGGAGCAGAAGCAGGATCGAAGCCGTCGATATTGGCATAAAGAGCGAAAAATGAGTATGTATTGTAGAGTGTTCCGAAGAATTTGCGGCGTACCTCATCTACACCTGTCACATCGAAACGCAGATTATCCCAAGGCTGTGCATTGGTGAGCATATACCATCTGAGGGCATCAGCGCCGTATGTATCAAGAGCCCAGAAAGGATCCACAGCATTTCCGAGACGCTTACTCATCTTGTTACCGTCCTTATCCAGCACCAATCCATTCGAGATAACTCTCTTGAAAGCGCACTTGTCGCTCACCATAGTATTGATTGCGTGAAGGGTATAGAACCATCCGCGGGTCTGATCCACACCCTCTGCTATGAAGTCGGCAGTGATGCCGAACTTCTCGGAGCCAAGGTTGCGGAGGCCTTCCTGAGCGTACGGCATCGCACCTGAGTCGAACCATACGTCAATGAGATCAAGTTCACGTACCATCTTCTTTCCGCTGTCTGAAACAAGGAAGATATTGTCCACGTATGGACGGTGAATATCTATCTTGTCATAATTCTCCTTCGACATATCCTCAGGATCGAAGCCCTTTGCCGCGAAAGGATTCTCTGTCATAAATCCGGCAGCAACAGCCTTGTCAATCTCTGCATAAAGTTCCTTGATAGAGCCTATGCACTTGGCTTCCTTGCCGTCTTCTGTCTGCCATATAGGGAGTGGAGTACCCCAGTAACGGCTTCTCGAAAGGTTCCAGTCCTGGATATTCTCGAGCCATTTTCCGAAACGGCCTGTTCCTGTTGATTCCGGCTTCCAGAGGATATCCTCATTAAGTTCCATCATTCTCTCGCGCACTGCTGTGGTCTTGATGAACCAAGAGTTGAGAGGATAGTAGAGCACCGGCTTGTCCGTACGCCAGCAGTGAGGATAGTTATGCGTATGTTTCTCGATGCGGAAAGCCTTGTTCTGCTGCTTGAGCATCACGCAGATGTCAACATCAAGAGTAGGAGCATCAGCAGGGAGGTCGGCATCGTATGCGTTCTTCACATAACGTCCTGCCCACTCTGCATAATCGGCAGACATATTGGCAGCGGCATATTCCGGATCAAGGTCTTCCACACGGAAGAAACGGCCACGAAGATCGACCTGTGCCTGAAGATCACCGTTGCGGTCGATTACCTGAAGACCGGGAACTCCCGCGAGACGAGCCACTTTCGCGTCATCAGCACCGAATGTAGGAGCGATATGAACGATACCGGTACCGTCTTCCGTAGTCACATAATCACCAGGGATGACTCTGAAAGCGCCCTCGCCTGGATTGAACCAAGGGATGAGTTGTTCATAACTTATACCCACGAGATCTGTGCCCTTGAGAGTGCCGTCAAGCACCTTGAAAGGAACAAGTTTGTCGCCCGGCTTATAGTCATCCAGAGCGATCTCGGCAGCCTTAGGACTGAAGTGAGCATTCACAAGAGCCTGCGCCACCACATAGAGGGCTGGCTGGCCTGTATATGGGTTGAACGAAAGAACGCGTACATAATCAATGTTAGGGCCTACGCAGAGTGCGGTATTGGAAGGCAGGGTCCAAGGTGTGGTGGTCCAGGCAAGGATATATGCAGGAACTTCCTCACTGAAGAGGAACTCCGACTTCTCATCACGGATCACGGCGAACTGAGCCACAGCAGTGGTATCCTTCACGTCACGGTAGCAGCCCGGCTGATTGAGTTCGTGAGTACTCAGACCTGTTCCCGCAGCAGGGGAATATGGCTGTATGGACTTGCCTTTATAGAGAAGTCCCTTGTCATATATCTTCTTGAGGAGATACCAGAGTGTCTCGATATAACGATTGTCGTATGTGATATATGGATCGTTCATATCCACCCAATACCCTACTCTTTCGGTCATATTGACCCATTCGGCAGTGTATTTCATCACTTCCTTTCGGCAGGCATCATTATATTCTTCTACCGAAATCTTTGTACCTATATCCTCCTTAGTGATACCGAGCATCTTCTCGACACCAAGTTCCACCGGAAGGCCGTGTGTATCCCATCCCGCACGACGGTTCACCTTGTAACCGCTCTGGGTCTTGTAGCGGCAGATGGCATCCTTGATGGAACGGGCCATCACGTGGTGGATGCCCGGCATACCATTGGCCGAAGGTGGTCCCTCGAAGAAAATGAACTCAGGGGCACCCTCTCTCAATTCAAGTGATTTTTCGAACGCGTGGTTCTTTCTCCATCTGTCCAGCACCTCATTGCCGACAGCGACAAGGTCAAGACCTTTATATTCGTTAAATTTCATAAATAAAATTTATTATCTATTTTTGCACTCGGGTTCAGTCCCGATTTTTCAATCTGCAAATATAGTTATTTTAAAGCAATTATGAATATAGTGGATATTATTCTTTTGATCTGTTTCATACCGGCTCTGATCCAGGGATTCCGCAAGGGATTCATTTCACAGGTCATCGCCATAATATCCATTATCCTCGGAGTATGGCTGTCCTTCAGATTTTCATCTTCGGTGAGCGTATGGCTGGCCCAATATATCCAGGGGTCAGAACAGATTATGAAACTCATATCATTTGCCTTGATACTGATTGCCGTGATTGCAGGACTGACAGTTCTGGGCAGACTCATAGAAGGGACATTCAAACTTGTTATGCTGGGCTGGCTAAACAGACTTCTGGGCGTGGCATTCTCGCTGCTGAAAGCCGGGCTTGTCGTAGGGCTCGCCATAATGGCATTCTGTTCACTCAACAACACATTCGGCTTAGTAAGCGAAGACACACTGAACCAATCCGTTCTGTTCCCGCCTCTGAAAGATCTGGCATACACAGTTTTCCCATATCTTAAGGAACTTATCTCCTGGAACAAATAAGCAACTAACACAAGCATCCAAATGGAAAGGATCATACTGATAGAAACTTCAACAGCATTATGCTCCACAGCCCTGGTTGAAAACGGAGCCATCATATCATATCGCGAAAGTTCAGCGCCAAAGGCGCACGCTTCCCTGACAGCAGTCTTCATCCGGGAGATGCTTTCCGAATGCGGATTATCGCTTGATGATTGTGATGCGATATGTGTCAGCAAGGGACCCGGATCCTATACAGGTCTGCGTGTCGGAGTCTCTACAGCCAAAGGTTTATGCTTCGGATCAGGAAAGCCACTGCTTGCAGCAGGCACCCTTGACACACTCGCAGCACAGGCTGCCTGCGAGGATGTTCCCTGCCGCAAGGAGGATCTGGAATTCATCATCCCTATGATAGATGCACGCCGTATGGAAGTCTATACAGCGGTATTCACTTCCGAAGGCCGGCAATTGACTGAAACCACGCCGGTCATTGTCAGTGAAGAAAGTTTTGCCGCATACCTGGAGCAGGGACCCTGCCTTTTCATCGGCGACGGTGCCGGGAAATGCGCAGATGTGATCAAGCATCCTAACGCATATTTCCACCAGTGTCATCCGAAGGCATCCTCTATGCTCTCTCCTGCACTGAATGCATATAAAGAAAAACGATTCGAAGATGTCGCATACTTCGAACCGTTCTATCTCAAGGAATTCGTTGCTACAGTGAGCAAGAAGAAACTATTTTAGAAGTCTGTCAAGAAGTCTCCTCAGCGATTTCTCATCAACAACCTGGCCATCAACAAGTTCTCCATCAGCAATGATGTATGTTGCAGGGAGAGCCGGTATGTTGTATGTAGTAACGTACGGCGAAGAGGCTCCAAGACCGTCACACACATTGATCCAAGGAAGATTCTGCTGTTTTACTACCTGAGCCCAACCGGTCTTGTCTGGGTCCAGCGCAACCTGATAGATTTCAAAACCTTTTGAGTGATAATCTTCATAAAGAGACTTAAGGACATCAAGGTTGAACATTTTCTGGTTCGCATCGGTTGCACTCCAGAAATAAAGCATTATAACTTCTGCATCCACTTCACTGAGTCTTATCTTCTCGGCATTTACATCAGGAAGCACTACATCCGGATAGCCTATTTCCGCAGCATTCCTGATCTTTGCTTCAAGTTCAAGATATCCGAATCTTCTTTCTGCCTCTTTCTTCAGTGCCTTGACATACTTGGACTGCGGGTATGAAAGTGCCAGAGAATCAGCCACACTCACAAAATGGATAGCATCTGTACTCTGAGCGAATACAGGAAGATCCGGACCGAAATTCTGGTAAAGGACAGGTACGACTGTGAGGGATCTGCTGTTCTCGAGGATATATCTTACACATTTCCTGTAATAATCGACATATTCCTTTCCAAGTTGCTGTCTTAAGGATGCAGCCTCTTCGCCTTCGGCATCTGCGACCTGATCCGCTATAGCCTGAAGCCTGGCCTGTGCTGCTGAATATTCCTTTTCTACCTGAGCCAGCCTTGCCGACTCAGCCGAACCCTCCACGCTATAGTTTCCCAACGTATCTGCTACGACATTCACTTTGTCACCTGCTTCAAGAAGAAGCGAAGCCACTCTCGTGTCATTATGATACACATAGACAAACTCAGGCTGACCTTTTTCAACTTTCACCCTATATGTAAATCTTCCTGAAGCATCTGTATTTACAGTGTCCAGCACTTCATATCTGTTTACATTCAGAAGTTTCATTACCACTTCCGAAGATGGAGCCGAGGCGATGGTTCCGTCCACCTTGGCTGTCGGCGTGCAGGCTGCGGCAAGAAGAGCCACTGCAGCACATTTGATTACATTACTGAATCTTGACATATTCGCTGTTGATTGCAGAGGCTATCGCAGCGAATTCCTCCTGCGATAACTCAAGTTTCTTTTTTCTGAAATCCATATCTCCCTCTGTCTGAAGCGGAACGAGATGGATGTGTGTATGAGGGACTTCCATTCCGAGAACGGCTACGCCTACTCTTTTGCAGGGAACAGCCTCCTTGATAGCCAGCGCTACCTTTCTGGCAAATGCGCAAAGACCCATATATGTCTTCTCATCAAGGTTGAAGATATAGTCATCCTCAATATTCTTCGGGATGACAAGTGTGTGTCCCTTCGCCATAGGTGCAATGTCAAGGAATGCATAATATTCCTCGTTTTCCGCCACTTTGTATGACGGAATCTCTCCCTTGGCTATTCTGGTAAATATTGTTGCCATAATATCAATATCTGTTCAGGATGACGTTCTAGAGGGTAATATCCAGGATCTCGAACTTGATGATGCCGGCAGGTACTTTCGCCTCAACTACATCACCCACGGAATGCCCCATAAGGGCCTGTCCGATAGGGGTCTTTGCTGCAAGTTTTCCAGCCATAAAGTCAGCCTCGTTCTCGCTTACGAGAGTAAATGTCATTATCTGGTTGGCGGTAAGGTTCTTCACCTTTACCTTGTTGAGCATCTGCACCTTCTCGGTACCGATCTGGGATTCGTCGATCACTCTGGCATTTGCCACGAGATTCTGAAGTTTGGAGATATTGAGTTCAAGAAGGCCCTGCGCTTCTCGTGCTGCCTCATATTCGGCATTTTCGGACAAGTCACCCTTATCCCTGGCCTCTGCGATGGCCGCAGAGATTACAGGACGCTGGGCTATTGCCTCGGCAAGTTCCTTCTTCAGTTTGTCAAGACCCTCCTGGGTCATATATTGAAGTGCCATAATTATTTATATGTTTTAAATTTCTAAAATTTCGGTTTCATTATCTCGGAATAAATCACGAGTTTCTTCGGATCGATCTTATCATCCTTCTTTCCGGAGGGTTCATCCTCCTGAAGAATATTTCTTTTTGCTGCCGGTCTCAGCGGTTCAGCCTGAGGTTTCGTCGTTCTGTTGACTGTTTCAATACAGTTGACAGGCTCGACAACTGGCTTCATCGGTTCCGGCTGAACAACCACAGGCTTGACTTCCACAATCTGTCCGTCGTCATCCAATACCACCTCTGGCTCATCAGAATCCCCTGCAACCTCTTCCAAGGCTTCCAGAATCCATCCCTTGACATCAAAGCCTCCTGCTTCTGAATCTTTATCAGAAGTCACCGGAGCGGCCGTCTTTTTGCCGGACTTCTCCTGTCTGTTTCCTACGGCCTTCAGAATGACTGCTGCAAGTGCAATCAGCAAGCCAATGATTTCTTCCATATCATATTGTTTTTAGTTCCCTCGTCAGGCTCGGGACGACAATGGTCAGACTTGTAATGACAATTCAAGGATTGTCAGGCAGGCCTCCCTGTCTTTTTCGAGTTGCTGCCTCAGTTCTTCAAATGAACTGAATTTCACTTCATCCCTAATCTTGGAGACGAACGTGACTTCTATATCCAGGCCGTATATATCTTCGTCAAATCCGAAAATATTTGTTTCTATAGTCCTGGCATTGCCCGGGCCTACAGTAGGCCTGCATCCGATATTGCACATACCGTAGAGGTCCCGATCCAGTGTCCTCACCTTCACGAAATACACTCCATTGCCCGGCACGAGTTTCAAAGGTTCGTAGAGTTGCATATTGGCAGTCGGGAAGCCAATAGTCCTTCCCAGTCTGTTGCCTGCTATCACTACTCCGTGAAGCCCGTAGGCATATCCGAGCATTGCAGATGCATCGTTAACATCTCCCGCCTCAAGCCTTTCGCGTATCTTTGTGGAACTGACGGCATAGCCGCGCTCCGATGAGACCATATCCGTCCTGATCACCTCAAGGCCGAGGCTTTCGGCAGTCCTGGCTACATCATCCGCATCAGAAGCATCACAGCCCATCCTGTTGTCGTAACCGACCAGAACAGATGACGCTCCGTAATCATTCATCAACATCCGGAGATAGTCCTCTGTAGTCAATGTGCTGAAGTCCTTCGTGAACTGAAGTACCTCAACCTTGTCCACTCCCAGGGCGTGAAGCATTGCCTTCTTTTCCGCAAGAGTGGTGAGAAGCCTGAGCGAACGGGCTTCTTTTTGCAGCACATTACGGGGATGTGGCCAGAATGTGACGACCATACTTTCATCCCCGCGTACTGCTGCAGCCTCAACTAACTGCTGTATTACAAGACGGTGTCCGGTGTGGACACCGTCGAAAAATCCGGTTGCTACAACCATCTTACAAGTTCAAAATCCTGTCTGTGAGGAAGTTTGGCGTTCTTTGCATAGATACGTCCTGCCACCTGATATATACCTGATCTGTCAGGGTTGATAGCAGCGGCATACTTTGCTGTACCATCAGCATACTCTACTGGAGTGAAGTCATACTTCTCCTGAATATGAAGCCTGCCCTTCTTGTCGAATGTAGCGAAGAGAAGTTCCACTCCGATTTCCTCAGCATTGAGGTCACCGATGTTGAGGACGATCTCGGCATTGAACTCGTTTCCGATAGCAAGCGAGTCGCTGTTGCTGTCCGGAGCGGTCACTGACACCACTTCTACGTTCTTCCACTCACGGCGGAGTCTCTTCTTCCAAGCCGCGATCTCACGAGCCTCTGCATAGTCATCGGCTACGATGCCGTCAACGCGTGCTGCCTGAGGTACATAGTACTGGTTGATGTAGTCGGTGAGCATACGGTTGGTTGTGAAGTTGCAAGCCACCTGAGCCACACAGTTCTTGATATACTCGATCCAGTCTGATGAGCGTCCTGTCGAGAGGCTCTTGTTGTAGAATGTAGGAGCGATCTCGTTCTCGATGATGTTGTAGATGGTAGCGGCATCAAGTTCGTCCTGATAGTTCTGGTCGTCGTAAGTGCGTTCCATAGGAAGAGCCCAGCCGGCACCCTTCTTATAGCCCTCGACCCACCATCCGTCAAGTACTGAAAAATGCATCACACCGTTCATCGCAGCCTTCTCACCTGATGTACCTGAAGCCTCAAGAGGACGTGTAGGGTTGTTCATCCATACGTCAACACCCTGTACGAGGAACTTCGCTACTGTGATGTCGTAGTTAGGCACGAATACGATCTTACCGATGAAGCGTGGCTGCTTGGAGATGTCCACGATCATCTTGATGAGATCCTGTCCTGCCTTGTCTGCAGGGTGAGCCTTTCCTGCGAAGAGGAACTGTACAGGCTGCTTAGGATCGTTCACGATCTCAGCGAGACGGTCGAGGTCACGGAAAAGGAGGTGTGCTCTCTTGTATGTAGCGAAACGGCGCGCAAAACCGATTGTAAGTACGTCGTCGCGGAGAGTCTCCTTGATTGTCACAACCTGCTTTGGTGAATAGTGGCTTGCTGCTGCAGGGTCAGAGAGTCTTCTCTTAACCTCTTCGATGAGTTTCTTACGAAGTGAAGTGCGGATGTTCCATACTTCCTCGTCTGCCACCTTGTATATACCGTCGAAGCAAGACTTGTCATAGTGGTGTGTCTTGAATTCTTCTCCGAATACCTTTGCGTGCACTTCCTTCCACTCCGGTGCTGTCCAGGTAGGATAGTGTACACCGTTTGTCACATAACTTACGTGGAGTTCCTCCGGGAGGTAGCCAGGCCACATATGTCCTAGGATGTCGCGGCTCACTTCACCGTGGAGCCAGGACACACCGTTCACCTCCTGAGAGATGTTGGCTGCGAGGATTGACATAGAGAACTTCTCGTTCACATTGGCACCGTCGTTCTTTCCGAGACCCATCATAGTCTCCCAGTCGATCTTCAGACGCTGAGGATAGTGGCCGATATACTTGCGGAGAAGGCCTTCGTCGAATGCGTCGTGACCGGCAGGTACCGGAGTATGGGTTGTGAAGAGTGATGAAGCCCTTACAACTTCGAGAGCCTCCTGGAACTCGAGGTTCTGCTCTGAAATGAGTTCACGGAGACGCTCGAGACCGATGAATGCTGCGTGACCCTCGTTGCAATGGTAAACCTGCGGAGCGAAGCCGAGTTTGCGGAGTGCGCGGATACCGCCGACACCGAGAAGAAGTTCCTGCTTGAGACGGTTCTCCCAGTCACCACCGTAGAGGTTGTAGGTGATTGACCTGTCCTCAGGAAGGTTCTCAGGAATGTCTGTATCAAGGAGATAGAGTTCGGTACGGCCTACATCCACTCTCCAGAGACGTGCATTGAGGTTGCGTCCAGGGAAAGCAACACTGATTGTCACCCAGTTGCCGCTCTCGTCACGTACTGGAGTTGCAGGGATCTTGTTGAAGTCCTGTGCAACGTCCTCGGCTACCTGCTCACCGTGTGCGGTGAGTTTCTGGTTGAAGTATCCGAAACGGTAAAGGAGGCCGACTGCCACGAGGTTGGTGTTCATATCGGATGTCTCCTTGATATAGTCACCGGCAAGGATACCGAGACCGCCTGAATATATCTTGAGGGATGTATCAAGACCGTACTCCATACAGAAGTATGCTACAGAAGGAGTCGTGCGCTCTGCCTTGAGAGCCATATACTCGTTGAACTCCTCCATCACTGTCTTGAGGTCTGCAAGGAACTTGTTGTCCTTCTCAAGTTTCTGATATCTCTTGAGGCTTACCTTATCGAGCATTGCGATAGGGTTCTGGCCTGAGGCTTCCCACGCCTGTGGGTCAACTGATGCAAAAAGGTTCTTTGCTGACTCGTTCCAGCACCACCAAAGGTTCTTGGAAAGTATTTCGAGGTCTTTAAGTGACTCTGGAAGATGGCGTGAAACGATTACGCTGTTCCAGGTTGGCTGATTAACTTCAAATTTCTTGTATTCCATATTCTTTTCATTTCGCGAAGCGGGATATATTCCGCCTGCTTCTATTAATTTTTCAAGTGCCTTCGAATAGGCTTCCTTATAATATACTATATTGTTTTCCCAAAGTGCGATCTCAGACACTTCCTTCGCATTCTGCATATACTTCTTCCTGCTGTCCTTACGAAGTGAAGCGATTTCCATCACACGCTGTGCCACACCGTCAACGACCTCAAAATAATTGGAATCGCTTCTGTCGAGCACCGTGATGCCAGGATGCTTCTTTCCGTAGTATGTACGCACCCACAGTCCGAAGCCGGCAAGAGTTGTAGTCAGTGTCGGAACCCTGAATGCAAGACTCTCAAGAGGGGTATATCCCCACGGCTCATAGTATGACGGGAACAATGTCAGGTCAAGTCCTGACAGGAGGTCGTAATATGACATATTGAATACACCGTCATTTCCGTTGAGATATGAAGGTATGAAATAGACCTTCACCTTGTCTCCTGATGCATTGTTCAGTTGCAGGTCATTCAGACGCCTGGTGACATTGTCATACTCAGGATTCATCAGGTAGTGAGATGTCCTGGTCACATATCCCGAACCATTGCCGGCCATTTTTGCAAGCAACTGCTTGTCAGGGCCATTGTGTCCGGACGGAATCATTATGAATGCGTGGACGCACTTTCCCTTGAAATCCGTATGATTAAGTTTGTCAAGAGCATCGATGAATACGTCTATACCCTTGTTCTTCCATTCATAGCGTCCTCCGATGCCGACGAGTACCGCATTCTCCGGCACTTCCTCACCGCACATAGCAGAGGCCACTGTCATAAGTTTCTTCCTTGCCTTCTCCCTGAGAGCAGTGTATTCTTCATCTGTCGCAGGAGTAAAACTAGGTTCGAATCCATTAGGGGTCACTACATCAACCGGCCTTCCGAGGAACTGTCGGCATTCCTGAGCCGTAATATCACTTACAGTCGTGAATACATCACTGTTCTGAGCGGCCTTCTTCTCAAGAGAGTGTCTTGCGACCACATTGAAATGTCTGGCCTTTTCATCTGCATTATAGCCGAGAATACCATCATAAAGAGGCAGATTGTTTCCTGCGATGCACCTTCCGATGACGGTTGCGTGTGTTGTGAACACGGTCGCTACAGGAACATTTGCCGACTTCAGATAAAGAAGTCCTGTTCCGGTCATCCACTCGTGGAACTGAGCCACAACCTTGTCAGATGTCTCAAGGTTGAAATTGTAGAAACTTTCAATCACTCTTCCGGCAGCATAACCGAAAAGGGCTGATTCACGATAGTCCCAATTGCCGGTGAGCGAATCCACACCGAATTTTTTCCAGAATTCGGTAAGAATCTCATTCTGCCGGGTAAGGAACTGCTTGAAATCCACAAGGATTGCAGTTGGCTTTCCCGGAACGTTCCAGCGTCCTATACGGACTCTCAATCCCTCTGAAGCAGCCTGCATTCTCCAGGCTCTGTACAGCATCGGATCCTCTATAAAGTCAGGATTGCTGACTTCATCCATCCAGACATCCGGTCCGACCATAATGTGATGCCTCTTGTACTCGCTCTTCAGATAAAGGGACTTGGTGGCGATGACAGTGTATATGCCTCCCACCTTGTTACACACTTCCCAACTAACTTCAAACAGATAATCAGGCTTGATAAGTTCTGTTTTCATTATATATAAACAAATTATTTATTTACCCCGGCCGAAGTCCATCTGGGCTTCGTCCGGGGATATATAGTTTCAGGGATAAATCCCGCTGATTTTCGTCAGACTCTATTTCTTCGCTGCCTTTTTTGCCGCTGGCTTCTTAGCCTTTGGCTCAGCCTTCTTTGCAGATGCCTTTGCTTTTGGCTCAGCCTTTTTTACGGTCTTCTTTGCCGGAGCCTTGGTCTGCTTTGCGGCTGCAAAGTTAATATCTGAAACGGAAATTGCATCATCTACTCGCAAAATAAAATCGCTGAGAACGTTCATATAATTGATAAACGCCTCATACGGAGTATCATACGGGTTAAAATATTTATGCACGGCTCCATCCGAGAAGAACTTCGTACACATATAGTAGAAGTGGTCGCTCTCCTGAAGATGTCCGAAATCAGACCAAAGTGCCTCATCGTTAAGAAGAGCCAGTTTCTCAGCCTGCTCGTTCAATTTGTTGAACGCGTCATTCTGGAGTTCGTTTCCGAGCCAAGCAGTAACATCACGCTCTTCATCCGCCCAGGAGATAGGATCCATAACATCAAGTTCTCCTACAGGACGATGCTTCTTGGCAGCCTGTGCAGGGGTCACGAACTCGAATTCTCCATCCTTGATAACGATCTCAGGAAGGGCTCTCATAAAGTCGAAGATGCCGCTGGCAGCCTTCTGGTGCTCACCGAATGTCTCGTAGTCCATAAAGAGGTTAACGATATCATCGTTCTGAGCGGCAGCCTTGATCCAGGAAAGATATTTCTCGCCGGTAAGAGGCCAGTCAGACCATCCTCTGTCAGAGAAACGGAACGCGATATCATCGCTGAGCGAAGAGTTCTTAAGAAGGAGTTTGAGGCTTGGAGCCTGAGCGCAACTATAGATGAAGTTAGGGCTCTTCCATCCGAGGACGTGTCTTGCGCCTTCTGTAAGCATAGTCTTGAAGCCCATATCATAAACCATCTCACCTATTGCATCCGAATATATAAGTTCGGTGTTGCGGAACGTCTTAGGAGTCACGCCGAAATAGTGCTCGATGGCAGCCTTGTGCTTGAGCACCTGGTTCTTGAACTCGATCGGTGATGCAAGGGATGCGAGTGAATGGTAGTATGTCTCTGAAAGGAATTCCACACTGCCGGTCTGGGCAAGTTTACGGAAACTCTCGATTACTTCCGGAGCATATCTGTCAAACTGCTCCAGTACCGAACCGGAGATGGAAAATGCCACCTTGAAAGCGCCCTTGTTAGCCTCGATAAGTTCGAGAAGAAGGGCATTCATTGGAAGATAACACTTCTGTGCTACCCTGCGAAGGATGGTTCTGTTTGCGAAATCGTCATAGTAATGCGAATCCTTTCCGATGTCAAAGAATCTGTATAATCTCAATCTGTTTGGCTGATGAACCTGAAAATACAGACATATACTCTTTTTCATAATTATGTAGTTTTATTTATTGTCAATAACTTCCTGATATATACCCTTGATTTTTGCCGCAACATCATTCCACTTGATGCTGTTGACCTCATCGTAACCGCAACGCGCCGCAAGTTGTGAGATTGCAGGATACTGAAGAAGGCCATAAATTGCGTCAGACATAGCATCGACATCCCAGAAATCAACCTTCAGGGCGTATTTGAGGATTTCGGCACAGCCCGACTGCTTCGATATGATAGACGGCACATTTGTCTGCATCGCCTCAAGCGGAGATATTCCGAAAGGCTCTGAAATAGAAGGCATTACATAGACATCCGAAAGTGCGAACATCTTATGTACCTCCTTTCCGCGAAGGAAGCCTGTGAAGTGGAATCTGTCTGATATACCCAATCGTGCGACGTGGCGGATACATCTGTTGAGCATATCACCGCTTCCTGCCATCACGAAACGTACGTTCTTGCATCTCTTGAGTACCTTTGCCGCTGCCTCGATGAAATATTCAGGTCCCTTCTGATAGGTAACGCGGCCAAGGAAGGTAACCACCTTCTCCTTTACGTTCCTCTCGACCTCAAGTTTCTCACGGCCAGAGAAATCAACAGCATTATGCACTGCCACAACTTTCTCCGGTTCGATACCATAGCGGTTGATACAGATATTTCTTGTCAGTTCACTCACTGCCATCACCTTGTCGGCTGCCATCATACCCTTGGTCTCAAGGTCAACAACTCTTGTATCCACCTGATCGTCACTTGCACGGTCGTATGATGTAGCGTGCATATGAACAACAAGCGGCTTGCCTGTAAGTTGTTTTGCAGCAATGCCGGCAAGATATGTAAGCCAGTCGTGAGCGTGGATCACATCAAACTGATCCTTGTACTGCATAGCGATGGTCGCTCCGACCATAGCATAACGCGCAACCTCTTCCATAAGGTTGGCACCATATTTTCCAGAAAACTTATATTTCTGGCCATACTGTACACGGAAGCCCTTGATCTGTCTCTTGCGTTCTTCCTCAACGATAGTCTTGAAATCGTTAGGATCCACGTATGGAACCATATTGGTACCGATGTGCACGAACTGAACCTTTCCAAGGAACTCATCGACTGTCGCACTTACCGTGTCAATAGCCACATCACTGGCATTGATGATCTTCACTGCGCTCTCATCCTCATCTCCAGAGGCTGAAGGCATCACGAAAAGCACATCAACGTCATTATAGGCCAGACCTTTGGTCATACCGTAGCAAGCAGTACCGAGACCTCCCGCAATATGAGGAGGAAACTCCCATCCGAACATTAGAACTCTCATTATCTGTCCTCCTTATATTAATTGTATTGTTCCATTATATATAATATCCTCAGAAGAGCCGCAGTGCTCATCGCAGATGCAATCGCACCGTGCGGTTCGTGAGGAGGGTCTCCGTCATAAAGTTCGGAGAATGCACCCACACCGTGCTTGCTGATGTCCTCGAAGAATCCTTCAACAAGGTACTTTGCCCTTCCGTAGAATGTATCGCCCATCATCCTGAAGCACAGGTCGATATATGGTGCAAGAAGTGCAGGGAACGCACAGCCCTGGTGGTATGCGAGGTCGCGGTCGATCTGCGATCCCTCATAAACACCTCTATAAGCCTCATTCCTAGGAGAAAGAGACCTGAGTCCCCTCTTGGTTACAAGTTCATCGTTTATGGTCATCACAACCTCTGAGATAACCTCATCGTCAACAGGACTGTATTCAAGATATACAGGGAAAAGGATATTAGGCCTTACTGCCTGATCCTGAGGACCGTTGCCTACATAATCAACGAGATATCCCCACTCCGGCCTCCAGAATGTAGGCTGGAAGTTTTCCTTCACCAAGTCGCGGACAGGTGACCAGCGCTCAACGAATTCGCTCTTGCGAGGACCGTATTTGTTCTCCATATCGATAGCGAAGCACAGGGCATTGTACCAGAAGGCATTGGTTTCTACCTGATAGCCGGCACGTTCAGTGACCGGACGGCCATAAACGTATGCGTTCATCCAAGACAGTGCGACTCCGTCCATCTGCGCCCAGAGGAGTCCGTTAGGATGCATTGCTATTTCTTTCCTTCTGCCCGGAGCATAACTTTCTATTATACCCTTGAGTGTCTCGCCGTATTTCTTCCATACGTGCTTTTCCTTTCCGCTGAATCGGATATACTGCTGAAGGGTTTCTGTCAGTCTGAGAGGAGCCTCACACTGGGTGGTACGATGGAACAGGCGCTCCTGTTCATCTGCAATCAATGTGTCGAGAATCTTCTCGAACTCGTCACAATCACCGTTTGCAAATATGGTCAGTCCCGGAAGAGATACTATTGTCTCGCGGAGAAGACCGGTCTCAAGCCAGGAGAATCCGGCATTGATCTGCGCTCTGTCGCCTTTATGGCATTTGAACATCTCGGCATTGTGAACAAGAAGGTCGCGATAGTCCTCTATCACATCCATCTTCTTGAGTGTATCGGTAAACTTCCTCTTGAGTCCTCGCGGATTGACCTCATTTACCGAAGCAGAGAAGACCACCGACTCGCCCGGCTTGAGATCGAGAGAGAATGTTCCAGGAACGAACAGATCCTCACGGCAGTCAAAACCGCGGCGGTATTCGTCTGAATAGGTCACACCATTATACCAGTAAGGCTGATACTTGAACGTTGCCTTTGCCGATGTCTGAAGATTCAGCGCAGGGAAACCGTTGTAGAGGCAGAAGGATACTCCTCCGTCCACCTCATCAAAGGCAGTATAAGCCTCGGAATTCTGGTTTGTGAGACTATGGATGCTTCTGAATGCAAGGAAAGGCTTGAGTTGAAGCGACACCTTGCCAGGAGCAGCCTGAAGTTCATACTTGATGAGCACCTGATCATTGTCCGGTACCATCATAATAGTCTTGGTGAAAATGATTCCACCGACTTTGTAGGTCACTACCGGCACAGGATTGTCATCGAAGTCGATGATGTACTTATGACCTCTCGGTTCGTAAGTGTCACCATAGCAGTGGATGCCGAGATTGAACTGTTTGCCTCCAAGCACGAGACTTTCGTCCAGAGAAGACAGGAGCATAAATTTACCTCCTCCCAACTCCTCGACAGGAACGGCAAGCAGTCCGTGATAGCGCCTCGTATTGCAGGTCACGATGGATGTGTTGCAGTACGCACCTGTCTCATTCGCCGCGATGATTTCACGCTTGAGCGAATACTCCAGGTTGACCAGTTCGGACTTGTTGAATTTAAGAAATGCCATATATAAATACGTATTTAGTTATTTTCAGTCAATCTTCTTCAGCACCATTGCACATCGGCTAGGCAGGTAGAGGAACAAAGTAGCATCATATCTGCCGTTACCGTTTTCACTTCGCTCGGATACACTGAAATGCACCTCTCCAATCTTAAGTCTGGAGAAGCCGTCAAATTCGTTTTCATCCGAGTTGAGTACCACCTCATATTTCCCGGCCGGAACAGCAAAGCCATAGTCGGCAAAAGAAGCAGTGGGGTTGAAATTGAGTGCAAAGATACAATTTTTTCTCTTGAATATCAGAATCTTTTTTTCTTCATCCTGCACAAAAAGTTCAGGTTTTTCATCCAAAACAGCCTCCTGCTGCGCCAGAGTGACCATCGCCTTGTCAAAATTTCTTAAATATCTGTATCTGAGATAGTCTGGTTCGGCAAGAGACCACTGTCTTCTGGCGTGCTTATACGACCATCCGTTTCCTTCGCGCGGGAAGTCGATCCACTCAGGATGACCGAACTCGTTACCCATAAAAGTCAGATATCCGTCGCCGCAAGTCGCCATAGTGACAAGACGGATCATCTTGTGAAGTGCCATTCCTCTGTCAACCACCGGAGACTGCGAATCCTTGTTCATCGAGAAGTACATCTCCTTGTCCATAAGACGGAATGCTATGGTCTTGTCTCCCACCATAGCCTGGTCGTGGCACTCGGCATAACTTATCGTCTTCTCATCCTCACGTTTATTGGTCAACTGCCACCACATCTCGCCCATACTCCACTGGTCGTCAGACAATTCCTTGATCCATTTGATCCAATTGTCGGCGACACCCATACTCATACGGAAGTCAAATCCGACACCGCCCTGTTCGAAAGGTGCTGCAAGACCTGCCATTCCGCTCACATCCTCGGCAATGGTGAATGCATCCGGATTTATTTCACGCACCAGCATATTTGCCAGGGCAAGATACGCGACAGCATTTTCATCCACACCCTGGTTGAAATAATTATCATATCCTACAAAGGCCTTTTCCAGACCGTGATCCCAATAAAGCATACTGGTAACGCCGTCAAAACGGAAGCCATCGATATGATATTCCTCCATCCAGTACTTGCAGTTTGACAGAAGGAAATATTTGGTTTCATCTTTCCCATAATCGAAGCATCTCGAGCCCCAGGCGGGATGCCTTCCCTGCCATCCGGTATAGAAATACAGGTCTTCCTTTCCATCAAACATTCCAAGCCCTTCAGCCTCATTGTCAACAGAATGCGAATGAACTATATCCATCACCACCGCTATACCCAGACCGTGTGCATCGTCAACCAAAGCCTTGAACTCCTCAGGAGTACCGAAACGCGAACTCAATGCATAGAAATTGGCTACCTGATAACCGAATGAACCATAATACGGATGTTCCTGAAGAGCCATAATCTGGATCGTGTCATAGCCCAGATCCGCAATCTTCGGCAGGACATTCAGACGGAACTCCTCGAATGTACCGACCTTTTCCTCTTCCGCCGCCATACCGATATGACATTCGTATATGAACGGATGTTCTCTTTTTCCCGGAGCGGGATTCTTCCAACCGTAAGGCTGAGCCGGGTCCCAGACCTGGGCACAGAATGTCTTTGTAACAGGATCCTGCACCGCTCTGGTCAGATATGCAGGAAGCCTTTCGGCTCCTCCGCCCTTCCATTCAATATAAAGTTTATACAATGTTCCGTGCTCAAGGAACATCGAAGGAAGCACAATCTCCCAGTTTCCGCCGCCAATGGGCTTGAGAGCGTATGCTTCCGTGCGCTTCCAATTATTGAATTCACCGACTATATAAATCTTTGTGGCATTTGGAGCCCATTCACGGAAAATCCAGTTCCCTTTGCCGTCACGATGCATACCATAGTATATATGATTGTTCATTGCCTTGGAAAGAGACCCATCGACAGAGAGCCTGTCCCTAAGTCGAGCAATCATTTCGTGCCTCTGGTCTATGGCATCCTTATACGGCATCAGCCATTCGTCATTGTCGTAAATCATCATCTTTTTTGCACACATATCTATGTCACGATTATTGGTTATCCATTACTTCAAGTTTCTCACGCGCCCCACGAAGATATCCCCTGCAGGCCGCTATCAGTTCCTCAGACCTCCTGATATACTTGTCTATATCCCCGATCCCTGTCTGAGGATCCTCAACCTTGGAAGCAATCGCCTCCAGTTCCTCCACCGCTTTTGCGTAATCAAATTCCTTCATCATCTTATATTCTCGATCATACAGTCCAATATACCGTCAGCAAACATCAGCGACAGCCTGTCTCCAGAGTGCCTTCCCTGTGTTCCCTTCATCACCCGTCCGTCACCATCGACAGCCAAAGCATAGCCCCTTTCCATAATTTTCCGCGGATCGGCAGATGACACCCTGGCCTCAAGAAGCCCCAAGGCAGCCTCCATCGCCGCGATCTTCAATGCGAACCCTCCCCTTATCCTCGAACGGAGCATATCCAGAGACATTTCCATAGCAGAGATACGGGCTCCGAATGCGAGTTTCATACGCGTACGATACGATGAAAGCCTTGCATCCTCATCCTCATAGATCGAAAGGATATAATCCGCAAGCGCTGTAGGAGTCTTTACGTATCCGTAGGCAACCATATCGCATACGTGGAAATCCTGATCGTGACCGATGGCTGTAAGTACCGGCAAAGGATATTGGGCGATGACTGAGGCCAGATCATAATCATCAAAGCAGGCAAGATCGAGTCTGGCACCACCGCCGCGGAGTATCAGCACCGCATCATAGCCTTTGCCACTGTCCATCACTGCATCCAACGCAGAAATAACCGACTCAGGACACCCGGTCCCTTGCATAATAGCCGGATACAGTTCCAGATTGAACCTGAACCCGTAAGGATTCTCCTCGATATGACGGACAAAGTCACGATATCCCGCTGCATCTTCAGCCGAAATCACTGCCAGAGAATATGGCAGAGCAGGCAGAGACAGTTCTTTCTGCAGCCCCATCAGCCCTTCCTTATTCAGACGCTCGATGGTCCTCTGCCTCTCAAGTTCGCGGACACCGAGGGAATACTCCGGATCCACATCATTGACAATCAGCGAAAAGCCATACAATTGGCTGTAATTGACCTGTACTTCCACCAGAACCGTCATTCCTTCCGAAATAGGAGAACCCGTCACCGATTCGAAGTAAGGAGCGATGAAACGGTATTTCGAAGACCATATTATAGCATTAGCCTTGGCAATGAGCCCGCTTGCATCACTTTGGGACAACTCCATATAACAATGGCCTCCGTTACGTGCCTTGATTGCACTAACTTCGGCCCTTATCCACACACGGGACGGAAAAAGACATTCTATCCCCTGTTTAAGTCTAGTCTGTAACTCAAATAGGTCGATAAATTCCTTTTCCATTGCATCTTTTATTGCATCGCAACAAATTTAGCAAAATTTCCGATACCTGCACCATTATTTCATACGAAATAAAATAAAATTCATATCTTTGCCGACTGATTGCAAAAACAGAGAAAGATGAAAATCAATGAGGCATTATTCGCCGGCAGCAGCACAAGAATTTCCGAGAAGCCGAAACAGAAATTCCCGGAGTTTGCGTTCATAGGCAGATCCAATGTGGGCAAGTCCTCACTGATCAATATGCTTTGCAACAACAAGAAACTTGCAATGACATCGAGCAAACCCGGAAAGACCAGGCTCGTGAACCATTTCCTCATCAACAAGGAATGGTATCTGGTCGATCTCCCCGGATACGGATATGCAAAGATGTCTGCTACAGGAAAACAGAAACTCGAGCAGGTAATCAGGAACTATATCAATCTCTCGCAGGAGATGGTGATGCTGTTCGTCCTGATCGATTCGCGCCACGATATCGGCAGGATCGATATGGATTTCCTCATTGAACTCGGACAGAGCAGGATACCTTTCGCCATCATTTTCACAAAAGGCGACAAGAACGGCCCGAAGGCCCTCGAAGCACAGATCGAGAAGATGAAAGCACAGATTCTCGAACTATGGGAAGAACTCCCGCCCACATTCGTAACATCCTCGGAAACAGGACTTGGACGCGAAGAAATTCTGGAGTATATAGGATCCGTGCTTGAAACAATTAAAGAAGAACAAAACTAAACCCTCATACAAGATGATCAAGGAACACAAAATGAAACTATTCGCCTGCAGGGCGTCAAAGGATTTCGCACTTAAGGTTGCAAAGGCACTCAATCTCGAACTCGGAGCATCCGATGTACTGACATTCAGTGACGGAGAATTCCAGCCTTCATTCAATGAAAGCGTCAGAGGAGCGACTGTATTCATCATCCAGTCAACTTTCCCTCCTACAGACAATCTCTTCGAACTCCTTCTTATGGCAGACGCTGCCAAAAGAGCATCGGCTCATAAGGTGATTGCAGTAATGCCATACTACGGATGGGCACGTCAGGACCGCAAGGACAAGCCGAGAGTATCAATCGGTGCGAAACTTGTTGCGAATATGCTTCACGCTGCAGGATGTGACCGTGTTATGACCTGCGACCTTCACGCCGACCAGATCCAGGGATTCTTCGACTTCCCTGTCGATCACATATATGCAAGCGCTGTATTCCTTCCTTATCTTAAGTCACTCAACATCGACAATCTCGCCATTGCCGCTCCTGATATGGGTGGTGCCAAAAGAGCAAACGCTTACGCTAGATATCTTGAATGTCCGGTTGTCATCTGCCACAAATCACGCGAAAAGGCTAATGTAGTGGCTTCCATCACAGCAATCGGTGACGTAGCAGGCAAGAACATTGTGATTGTTGACGATATGATCGACACAGCAGGAACTCTTGCAAAGGCAGCCAACGTCCTCAAGGAGATGGGTGCACTTAGTGTACGCGCCTGCGCTACTCATCCTGTATTTTCAGGTCCTGCATACGAAAGGATTGCAGATTCTGCACTTGAAGAAGTCATCGTGACAGACACCATTCCTCTCAGCACAGACCCGGCAAAGGACAGAAGCAAGATCACTGTTCTTTCGATGACAGGTATGTTCGCCGACATCATCAACAAGGTCTATAACTACGAGGAAATCAGTTCTAGTTTCATCAACTGATGGAGATATTGATCGCGGCATTGATTCTTGTAGCGCTCTGCGTGTTCGGCTTGTGCTTCAACATCATTTTCAGGAAAGACGGAAAGTTTCCTGAAACTGAGATAGAGAACAACATCGAGATGCGTAAGAGGGGCATCAAGTGCGCCAAGGAAGAGGAAATGAAATTATGGGGCAAGAAAGACAAGGACGGCAATCCTGTATCCTGCGATGAGGGCGGATGCGGAAGTTGCGGATCCCGTGAAACTTGCCATTGATGAATACGATCCCGGATAGGGATGTGCAATTATCGCCGAGAGGCGGGATTTTAACCAGCAAAACATTTTTTATGAGTCTATTAGCAATTGTAGGACGCCCTAATGTAGGCAAGTCCACACTTTTCAACCGTCTGGTCGGAATGAGACAGGCGATTGTTGACGAAACCGCCGGAGTGACACGAGACAGACACTACGGCAGATGCGAATGGTGCGGAACGGAGTTTTCCGTTGTCGATACCGGCGGATACACATCCAATTCTGATGATATCTTTGAGGAAGAAATCCGCAAACAGGTGATCCTGGCCATAGAAGAAGCGCACGTTGTTCTGTTTATGGTCGAGGCAGGCACCGGAATAACCGATTATGACGAAGAAATTGCCGAAATCCTGCGCAGAAGCGGCAAGCCTGTGGTTCTGGCTGTCAACAAGATAGACTCCGGAGAGAAAATGTACGATGCATTCCAGTTCTATTCACTCGGTCTTGGAGAGGTCTATAGCATTTCTGCCGCGAACGGAGGAGGTACAGGAGATCTTCTGGATGCAATCATAAAGGAACTTCCTGCAGAGGATCCTGACACTGACGAGCATCCGGAACTCCCTCACTTTACGATCGTAGGAAAACCTAATGTCGGAAAATCATCCCTCACCAACGCCCTTCTCGGCAAGGAAAGGAACATCGTGACCCCGATTGCCGGCACCACACGCGACTCGATCGCAACCCTATACAACAAGTTCGGTCACGAATTTATGCTTGTCGATACAGCCGGTATGAGAAAGAAGGCCAAGGTGCACGAAGACCTTGAGTTCTATTCAGTAATGAGATCCATCAGAGCAATAGAGCATTCTGATGTCTGCATCCTTATGGTGGATGCCCAGACTGGCATCGAATCGCAGGATATGGCCATATTCAACCTCATCCAGAGAAACAAAAAGGGATGCGTCGTGGTCGTGAACAAATGGGATACGATCGAGAAAGACAGCAATACGATGAAGGAATATACCATAGCGATCAAGGAACGCCTTGCACCATTCAACGATCTGCCTATCATATTCACATCAGTGATCAACAAGCAGAGGATTATGGACGTGCTCAATGCCGCTGCACACGTATATGAGAATTATTCACGCAAGATCCCGACATCAAAACTCAACGAGGAAATGCTTCCGGAGATCGAGAACTACCCACCACCTGCCTGGAAGGGCAAGTACATCAAGATCAAGTACATAACCCAACTTCCGACACGTTCTCCATCATTCGCGTTCTTCTGTAATCTTCCGCAATATATCCGCGAACCTTACAGACGATTCCTCGAGAACAAACTCCGCACGAAATTCGATTTCCTCGGATGTCCGGTGCACGTGTTCCTCAGACAGAAATAATCATAAATTGAAAAATCCAAGACTGTAAGGCCTTGGATTTTTCAATTTATACGTTCTATTTTAAGATGCTGGATACGATATGTCGTGTCGTCGTAACCCACAAAGATGGTCACTATGAACATTTCTCCTCCTGCATTCAAAGTGCCAAGCGCATATTTCATATTGGAACGTCCGGCCTTATGCGTTATCTCAAAGGAACGCGGAGTATATGACCGGAAGAAAGACTTCATTATCTGACGTGCCTGGTTGCGGCTTGAATCATTCGAATCCGAGAATATAGTCACTTCAAGATTGTCGGAAAACCAGGCAGACAGTTTTTCTGCATCCCCTTGAGCGAGATATTTCGAAATGGGATTGAATACATCGTACCCGTTCTCCTGAGCACGTAGCCCGGAGAAAGAGAGCAACGCAAGTATTGCGGAAAGCACAACGACTCTTGAACTGTTCATCTGTAAAACCTTGGAATGACCGTGCAAAGATACTACAAATTCGATGCCTGTCAAGAGTTTTCGGCATTTATCACGTGGCGGGATTTTTGCAGATGTTTTTTTTCGCAGAATTGGAAACAGTTTCTTAAATTTGCCCTATATAGTTGACAGCCTATGAAAATAACGCTTCTTACCGTCGGCAAGACAGACAAGGACTGGGTCAGACAAGGACTGGACATATATGTGTCCCGTCTCAAGCACTATATACCTTTCAGCATTGTGGAAATCCCTGAACTGAAGAATGCTGCCGCTATGTCGAAGGAACAGATCAAGACCAAGGAAGGAGAACTGATACTCAAGAACATACGCTCCACGGACGATGTCATCCTGCTCGATGAGAGAGGCAAGGAATTTTCATCTGTCGAACTAGCGAAAATCATTCAGGACAAGATATCATACGTCGGCAAGGACATCGTATATGTGATAGGAGGAGCATACGGATTCTCCGATGCCGTATATCAAAGAGCCGACTCGAAACTGTCTTTGTCCCGGATGACATTCTCTCATCAGATGGTGAGAGCCATTTTTGCTGAACAGATATACAGAGCCTTTACGATAATGAGAGGCGAGCCGTATCACCACGAATAATCCGACCGAAGATGAACACCAAGGAATGGCTCCATAAAAGACTGCCTTTGACGGCATTGATACTCTCGCTCCTGCTCTTTGTCCTGTCTATGGCCAGCAATAATGCCGGCAGCGACACAGAGAAGGTGGCGCGCAATACTGCGGAAAAGATCGAAGACAGGCTGGAAATCCTCGAAAGATATATAGAGGAAGCATTGGAGACAGACAGGAAAGAACTCATCCTTCCGGAAGGACTCCCGGAAGATATGGTCATATACCGCTACATAAATGACTCCCTCCAATCGTGGAGCAATCAATTCTCCATCATCAACGATGACATTACATCACGCCTTGTCTTCCAGAGACTTACCGACAGAAGCGAGCAGATAATCTCACCTCTTACCGATGTTACTGAGGAAATATCCTACCTCAACTTCGGTCCTAAATGGTATCTCGTCAAATCTGTAAACGGAAACGGCAATCAGAAAATAATCTGCGGACTGGAGATCAAGAACACTCTGATTGATGATGCCAGACGTAATGAGAACGGTGTGAATCCGCGTCTCAAACTTTCAGGAAAATATTCCGTTCTGCCACTGACAAACAGCGGTGGATCAGCCGTGGAAATAGACGGGAAGCCTCTTTTCAAAATCCTGTACGACAGCAGTCAGGCCACCCCATTCTTCGACAACTCGATGCTGCGCTGGACTGCTGTGATTCTGTTAGCCATCGCTATCGTAATGTTTATGGCAGGACACAGAACCCTGAAAGTCTTTACTGTGGTCGCATCGACCCTTACGCTCCTTTTCCTTATGTCATACATCTGGGGACTACAGATGAACGGGACATCCGAACTGTTCTCCCCTACCATATATGCAGACGGTCCTGTCTTCTTCTCGTTAGGTTCCCTTCTTCTGATCAACACCTACATCACACTGATGACGACCTGTCTTTTTCTGGTGAGGAACAGAATAACGGCAATAATCAGGAAGCATAAGAAGCATTATAGAAGACACATTCTTATCTTCGGCATAGTCACTGCCATACTCGCCATATCCACAGGAGTATATACACATCTCACACTCAAAAGCCTTCTGCTCAATTCCAACATATCGATGGAATTGTACAGATGGAACACGCATATATTCTTCACCATCCTGGTCTATCTGTCATATACGGGTCTCCTGTTCAGCATACTGCTGCTTATCCAAGGGCTCAGACCGGTGGTAAAGGAATTCACCGGGCGCAAATATGATATGCTTTCCCCCCGGACGCTTATCCTGTTCGCGATACTATGCTCAGCGTATTTCACACTGATTTCAAGCCAATTAGGATTCAAGAAAGAGACTGACAGAGTCACAGTATGGGCCAACCGGCTATCGGTGGAAAGGGATCTTGGTCTTGAGATCCAACTACGCTCTGCCGAGGAAAGCATAGCGTACGACCAACTTATTTCAGCCCTGTCCCATCTCGACAACACCGGAGGTATGATCCAGAACAGGATCAGCGAATATTACCTCAACCGGATCAGACAGGCATATAACCTTGAGGTCAGAATAGTCAAAGACAATGACATCGCAGGACTAAGCCTTTTCAACAGCATAGTCCGCACCGGTACTCCTATTGCAACAGGATCAAGATTCTCATTCATTACTGATGCCAACGGGCGCAGCAGTTATGCCGGACTCTTCATATTCTACAGTCCGGAAAAAGGAATCACAAGAATGATACTTGGCATAGAGTCCAACTCCAACCGTGAGGACAGAGGCTATGAAAGTATCCTCGGACGTTTCTCCAAGCCAGGTGACATAAACATACCGGCATACTACTCGTATGCCAGATACAAGGACAGCAGACTGATGTCCTATAAAGGAAACTATCCTTATCCTACACACTTCGACAGCAGCGAATATCCTGAAGGAAAGAAGAAACACGTTGCAAGAAGCAATGGTTACGTACATTTCCTCAATCTTGTGAATGAGGAGGAAATCATTGTAATCTCCAGGGCGCGCAGAGGCGGACTCGTATATTTCACATCGTTCTCTTACCTATGTCTTGCCCTCAGTTGCATTCTTAGCATATTCGCCAGGTCGCGCGACAAGAAACGTCCTTTCAAGAGCAACTATTTCAAGAAGAGGATAAACACGATACTTTTCATATCATCATTCCTTATCCTCTTGAGTATGACTGTCATCAGTATTGTCTTCGTGTATAAGCGCAACGAAGAGAATATGCACAACCTGATGTCATCACGCATCATTACCATACAGGCTCTCGTGGAAAGACAGGCAAGGACAGCCAGAAACTGGCAGGATCTCAATAATCAGGAATTCACTGCCAATCTGGAGAACATCGGCAACACGACTAAATCCGATATCACCCTCTACACCCCTGGTGGAAAGGTGTTCAGATCCACCACACCGGAGGTATTTGAAAGGATGATTATGGGCAGCAGGCTTGACGAAGAGGCATACCACAACATAAGAGACCTGCATCAGAGATTCTTCATCCACAGAGAAAAAGTCACAGACTTCAGTTATTGGGCACTGTATGCACCTGTATTCAATGACAACGGACAGATGATCGCTATCATAGGGGTGCCATATACCGACAGAAGTTTCGACTTCAGAAGGGAAGCATTCTTCCACGCTGCCCTGATAATCAATCTATTCCTTCTCCTTCTGATAGGAGCGTTGCTGTTCAGCACAAGGGAAGTGAATGCCCTGTTCTCGCCTCTGATTGAAATGGGAAAGAAAATGAATGCTGCAGACATCCACAATCTTCAGTATATCATCTACAAACGTGAAGATGAGATTTCGTCTCTCGTTGACGCATATAACCGAATGGTCAAGGATCTTTCCGAATCCACCAGACAACTTGCTCTGGCCGAACGAGACAAAGCCTGGAGCCAGATGGCGCGTCAGGTCGCTCACGAAATCAAAAACCCTCTCACTCCTATCAAACTTCAGATACAGAGGCTCATAAGGCTGAAGAACAACAATAATCCGGCGTGGGAGCAACGCTTTGATGAGGTATCCGCCGTCGTCCTCGAACATATCGACATCCTTACTGAAACAGCGAACGAGTTTTCAACATTCGCAAAACTGTACAGCGAGGATCCTGTTCTGATCGATCTTGACAAGATCCTCAAGGATCAGTTGCTGATCTTCGACAACAGGGACAACATCACCATACAGTACATAGGATTTGAAAATGCACTTGTCAAGGCACCTAAGCCTCAGTTGATACGTGTATTCGTCAACCTCATAACCAATGCCCTGCAGGCTGTGGAAATCAACCAGAAAGAGCAGACGGAGAACGGGCTTGAACCTTCTGCGGGCAAAGTTCTCATCTGCTTGAGAAAGAGCACCAAAGACGGATATTACGACATTGTATTCGACGACAATGGTCCGGGTGTGAGTGAAGAGAATCTCGACAGACTTTTCACGCCGAACTTCACGACCAAGAGTTCCGGAACAGGTCTGGGACTTGCCATCTGCCGCAACATCATAGAAAAATGCGAGGGCGAGATCCGTTATCAGAAATCATTCGCCCTCGGAGGTGCATCCTTTATTGTAACGATCCCTCAATATGAGGATTAAAGAACGTATGCCTTTACATCTGAGACAGTGATTCTGTCACCGGAGAGGATCAGAAGCCTTTCCACGACATTGCGCAGTTCGCGGATATTTCCTGTCCAAGTCTTGTCCACAAGCATCTGCAAGGCATCCTCATCGATTTCACGCGGCATCATTCCGGTCTCAGAGCATATCTGTCCTATGAAATGCTCCACAAGAAGCGGAATATCCGATTTACGTTCATCCAGAGTCGGCATATTTATGACTATCACACTCAAACGGTGGTAAAGGTCTTCTCTGAATGTACCTTTTTCTATTTCGGCCTTCAGATTCTTGTTCGTAGCGGCAAGCACCCTGACATCTACAATAATATCCTTATCGCTTCCCACGCGTGAAAGTTTCTTTTCCTGAAGCACTCTGAGCACCTTTGCCTGTGCGGCAAGAGACATATCACCGATCTCATCAAGGAAAAGTGTTCCGCCGTCAGCCTGTTCGAACTTTCCTTTATGCTGCTTGATCGCAGAGGTGAATGCTCCTTTTTCGTGACCGAAAAGTTCACTCTCTATAAGTTCCGAAGGTATGGCCGCACAGTTGACCTCGATATATGGGGCGGATGAACGCGGGCTCTTCTGATGAAGATTTCTTGCCACAAGTTCCTTTCCCGTACCATTTGAGCCCACTATAAGAACTCTGGCATCGGTCGGTGCCACCTTATCGATCATCTCCTTTACGTGAATAAGTGCCGGCGACTCTCCTACCATCTCCTGGCCATAGACCTTCTTTTTGAGAATCCTCGTTTCCTTGACAAGAGATACTTTTTCCGTCGCATTCTTGATGGTAATGAGGATACGGTTCAGATCCAAAGGCTTCGGAATGAAGTCGAACGCCCCTTTCTTGATACACTCTACCGCAACGGCAATATCACCGTGACCGGAAATCATCACCACAGCAGCATCAATTCCCATCTGGTTGAATCTGTCAAGGACTTCCATTCCGTCCATCTCCGGCATCTTGATGTCGCAGAAGATGACACTGTACTTCTCCTTGTCAACCATCGCACAGCCTTGTGCACCGTTTTCCGCAAGGTCAACATCATAACCCTCATCCACAAGTATCTCTTTGAGGGAATTGCGGATAGATCTCTCGTCGTCAATAATAAGAATCTTCATATTTTCAATATTTTACCCCATTCAGATTTTGTATAGGCATACAAATATCGTCATTTTTGGGAGTTTACACAATATTTTATATTTTTGCTTGATTTTACGGATAAATATGCAAATACCAGACATAATCATAGCCATTGACGGCTACTCTTCCACCGGCAAAAGTTCGTTTGCAAAAATCATAGCAAACGAGTTCTCTTTTCTATATCTTGACTCAGGAGCCCTCTACAGAGGGGTGACTCTCTTTGCTGTCGAGAACGGTTTCATCAATGATCAATGCGACATAGATGTATCTGGGCTGGAGAAAGCCTTGGAAAACCTCGACCTTCATTTCGGGAACGGCGGGACATATATCGGAGACAGATGTATAGAAAAGGAAATCAGATCTTTATCCATCGCTGACAAGGTAAGCCCGATTGCTGCAGTCCCTCAAGTACGTGCCTTTGTTGACAAGAAACTGAGAGAATTCGGTAAGCAGAAGCGCATTGTTATGGACGGTCGCGACATCGGGACTACAGTATTTCCTGATGCCGAACTGAAATTGTTTATGACCGCAACTCCCGAAATCAGAGCGCAGAGACGTGCAGCAGAAATGAGAGCCAAGGGAGAAGATGTCAGAATTGAGGATGTAATGAAAAATCTTCAAGAGAGAGATTATATCGATTCACACCGTGAAACATCACCTTTGACCAAGGCTGACGATGCCATTGTCCTGGATAATTCCGATATGACGATGGAAGAGCAGATGATATGGCTCAAGGAAATAATGGCCGGACGTTTCGGCTGCTGATACATTATGCTTACAGTTGACATAGACAGCAATTCTGGGTTCTGTGCGGGAGTCATCAGGGCTATAGGCAAGGCTGAGGAATACCTCAACGATCCCAAAGGAGAGAAAAGGCTCTATTCTCTCGGTGCCATTGTGCACAATGATGCAGAACTTGGCAGGCTAGCAGACAAGGGACTTGTCACAATCGACAAGGAAGACCTGCAGGAAATGGTTGATGCACAAGGAGAAGTACTGCTCATAAGAGCACACGGAGAGCCTCCTCAGACTTATCAGACTGCAGAAAGACTAGGATTCAGCATCATCGACTGCACCTGCCCTGTCGTGCTTAAACTTCAGGAAAGGATCCGGGAGGCTTACCAAAAGCATTCTGAAGAAGGAAAGGGTCAGATACTCATATTCGGAAAGATAGGCCACGCAGAAGTCCTCGGACTGATAGGACAGACCGAAGGCAAAGCAATAGTCGTTGAAAACACTATGATGCTGGAAGACCTGATCGCAGACGGAACCATCAGACTGGACATCCACACAGAGGTATTCAGCCAGACCACCAAAAGCCCGGCAGAGTACTCAAGGCTCTGTGCCCGTCTGGAAGAAGAGATGGCCAGACACAACGAACTCTCCATCGAGAGATTCAAGGGTCGTGAACTGCTTAAAATCAACGAAACCATCTGCCAGCAGGTAGCGACAAGGCACGAAAGGCTTTCTAAGTTCGCTATGGAACACGACATCATAATCTTTGTATCAGGCAAGGCAAGTTCCAACGGCAAGGTTCTGTGTAACCTTTGCAAGTCACTCAACATCAGGACATACCATATCGACTCAACTGAAGACATCAAGAGGGAATGGTTCAGAGCCGATGACAGAGTGGGCGTATGCGGAGCGACTTCCACACCTAAATGGCTACTTGAAGATGTCGCGGAACACATTCTCGACCTCAACAGATACGTACCAGCCTGGGAAGAGAAATTCGCCGAGAGCGAAAAGACTGATAATCAGTAAAAATTTGGTATGTAGCGGACAATTTTATATTTTTGCAGCCGATTTTTGAATAATCTAATAAAACAAATACATTTTTATGGCAACAACAGCGGATTTCAAGAACGGACTCTATCTTAACTACAATGGAAAACCTTGCCAGATCGTATGGTTCCAGCACGTTAAGCCAGGAAAGGGTCCAGCATTCGTAAAGAGCAAACTCAGAAACCTTGAGAACGGACGTATCCTCGAGAACACATTCACAGCAGGTGCAAAGATCGAGACAATCAACGTCGAGAGAAGACCTTACCAGTTCCTTTATAAGGATGAGGACGGATTCAACTTTATGCACGAAGAGACATACGAGCAGATCCACCTCGACACAGAACTTGTTGACAATGCAGACCTTATGAAGGAAGGACAGCACGTTGAGATGATGTTCCTCGCTGACGAGGAGCGCTGCCTTACTTGCGAACTCCCTACATACGTAGAACTCGAAGTAACCTACACAGAGCCTGCAGTGAAGGGAGATACAGCATCTACCAACGCACAGAAAGAGGTTACCCTCGAGACTGGAGCAATCATTATGGCACCTCTCTTCATCAACATCGGAGAGAAGATCCGTGTCAACACTACAGACCGTTCATACGGCGAGCGCGTGAAGTAATTCCGACACAGCACAAACAACAGGCTGCTGATTCCGGCGATCCTCCACACTGACGTGGGTCCCCTCCCTTTTCGGGAGCCAATGTCGCCTTGAATCAGCAGCCTGTTGTTTGTTTATATTCTATTCTTCAGTAGGATGCTCTTCTGATATTACGTCGTTCTTAAGTTGACCGGCAGCCTCGTGCTCTGCTTTTGTATTTATGCGCTGAGGTCCACCCTGCTCTGCACGAAGAAAGGCATCGGAACGTTTGAGGACAAAGTTGGAACCGAGATATTTGGTGCGGACCTCATCATCTGCTGCCAGATCCTCTGGAGTTCCCTGCTGAAGAATGGAGCCCTCATAAAGAAGATATGCACGGTCGATGATCGCAAGTGTCTCACCCACATTGTGGTCAGTGATGATGACTCCGATATTCTTGTACTTGAGTTTTGCGATGATGTACTGGATGTCTTCCACCGCAATCGGATCGACTCCCGCAAAAGGCTCGTCAAGAAGGATGAACTTAGGGTCTATGGCGAGAGCACGTGCAATCTCGCAACGACGGCGCTCTCCTCCTGAAAGTTGGATACCCTTGCTCTTGCGTACCTTGTGGAGGTTGAACTCGTCCAGAAGATCTTCCAGACGCTGTTTCCTTTCAGCCTTGGTAAACTGCTTGGACATCTCCATAACTGACATAATATTGTCCTCCACACTCATATGCCTGAACACCGAGGCCTCCTGAGCCAGATAGCCAACACCCATCTGCGAACGTTTGTACATCGGAAGGCTCGTAATCTCCTCATCATCAAGGAATATCTTTCCGGCATTCGGCACGATAAGACCTGTAATCATATAGAAACTGGTCGTCTTACCCGCTCCGTTAGGCCCGAGAAATCCCACGATCTCACCTTGGTTCACCTCCATAGAGACACCTTTCACTACAGTTCTCGGTCCGTACTTCTTGACCAGATTTTCGCAACGTAATTTCATATAATTGTATATTTTACGCCATCAAGGGCTATTTTATATCAAGTTCCAGATCCTTCACCAGACTCTTGACCTCTTCATTCTGAGCCATCAGTTCCTTTGCCTGTTCGCTCGGCATATATATCTTCTTCTGTTCCGGGGCATCGTCCGGAGTCACCGCAACACGAAGATACACTTTCATACATCCGACGATCTTTCTGTAATTTCCTTCAAGTTCGTGCAGAAGTTTGGACTCTACCCAATCCTTCTGGGCATCGTTCACAACCCTGAATGTCACGGTCTTGGCATCCTCCCCTTCCTCAATATCAAGACTCGTGCTCTTGAGCATACTGGAAAGACGCGGCTTATCATTATACACCTCGGCAAGTTCCGGCCATTTGGCTCTGAGGATAGCATCATCAGGTACCGGTACATCAGCCTTGGAAGCATTTGCATCAGTTGACGGAGCATCTTCCATCATAGCCTTCATCGACAATCCCGCCCCGGTGCGGGAAGCACGGGCACGTCGCTCGCGAGGCTGAGACGGTGCTGTCTCCCGAGCAGGCTCAGAAGCCATCGGAACCGGCGCTGAAGGGGCTGCCGACGGAGCCGCAGTCACTGCAGCAGGAGCCGCAGGAACATTGACAGGAGCCGGTTGCTGAACGGCCTGTACTGGAGCAGTCTGATTCAATTTGCCTGTAAGGAAACTGAGACGCATCAACGCGAACTCTATATGGAGACGTGGATTGACACTTGCCCTGTAGCCTGATTCACACTGAGTTGTGACCGTAAGAGCCTCGTAAAGGAAATTGAGAGGACATCTGTCCGCCTGCTCCTTATAGCGTACCTTCAGAGAATCCGGAAGTTCAAGAAGAGCCTCCAGTCCACCGCTCTTGCTAACGACAAGATCACGAAGGTGTTTCGACAGGGCAGCAACGAAATGAAGGGCATTGAATCCCTTGGTCAGGATCTCATCAAAAGCAGTCAGCGCTACAGGATAATCCCCTTTCAGAAAAGCATCGACCAATGAGAAACTATACTCATAGTCAAGCACATTGAGATTGCGCAGTACATCCTGATATTTCACATCCGTACCGCAGAATGCCACAGTCTGGTCGAATATCGTGAGAGCATCACGCATAGCGCCGTCGGCCTTGTGTGCAATCACGTGAAGCGATTCGTCATCTATGGAAATACCCTCGCTGGAAGCCACCATACGAAGATTCTTCACTATATTATCGACAGTGATCCTGTTGAAGTCGTATGTCTGACACCTTGAAAGGATTGTAGGCAGGATTTTATGTTTCTCAGTAGTAGCCAGGATGAAGATCGCGTGTGCAGGCGGTTCCTCCAAGGTCTTGAGGAATGCATTGAAGGCAGCCTGAGAAAGCATATGCACCTCGTCAATGATATATACGCTGTAACGTCCCACCTGAGGAGGTATGCGCACCTGATCCATAAGCGTCTTGATGTCTTCCACTCCATTGTTTGAAGCGGCATCAAGTTCGTGGATACAGTACGAACGTCCTTCTGCGAATGAAAGACAGGACTCGCAGGTGCCGCACGGCTCCATCTCCTCCGACGGATTGGAGCAGTTTATCATCTTCGCGAAGATACGCGCGGTTGTGGTCTTGCCCACTCCACGCGGTCCGCAGAAAAGGTATGCGTGCGCAAGTTGTCCCCTAAGGATCGAGTTCTTGAGGGTCTGCGCGATATTATCCTGACCGATGAGCGTCCCGAAGGAATCCGGCCTGTACTTTCTTGCTGATACTATATACTGTGACATATCCGTTCTTTGGTGTAACTTACAAATATAGCACTATTTTTGAAAGAAAATATTTTCCTCGCTTTTAAAAATGTATCTTTGCATATTATTTCAACCAATCCGACCAAGAAGATGAAAAGAATCATTATATTTATCATTTCTATGATACTGCCGCTGACAGCAGGAGCCCAGGCGCAGATCAACACGAAGAAAATGAAGATCAATGACTTCACGCAGAAGATCACGAAAGTGGTTCTGAACGGGAACGCATTCTACGACACAGTCATCAAAGACGAGATTGCCGCCAGATGGAGAATATCGCCTTATGAATTCTGCACACTCGAAGAATTCGAAACAATCAAAAAGGACGATAATTATTATTTCCTGATGAGCACATTCGGTCAGTTCAAGAAAGAGACGGCTCCCGGCCTGCAGTTTCTCACTCTCGTCAAAGGAGGTAAGGGTGCAGAAAAAGGAATAGACGGAATGCTCGAAGTCGTATCCCTTCCTTTCGCATCGGCAGAGTATCCTTCCGGCAGAGAGTTCGTGTTTCTGCCAGCATTTCTCGACATAATCCAGGATCACACTCTGCAGTCGATGGAAAGAGACATAAATGGATATGGAGGGCTGGGCAACTACAGCATAAATATCGCAAAATCTGACGATATGGACATCGTATTCTCCGAAGAAGACCTCAGCAGCCTCATCACGGAAAGCATACTTGTGACCATCGCCGACAAAGGGATCATCGTCACAGATGAAGACGAGGCTGACAGTTTCATTCTCGACTATGCCCCAGCCACATTGGTGAGTTATGTAGCGGTTCCATCTGAACCTGTCGTCGGTTCGTACTGCTATAAGATGCTCATTGATTCGGAGACCCACACTCTGTACTATTTCAAAAAGCACAGAATCACAAAGAAAGCAGGTGCGGGATTCCTGCCGGAAGATTTAGAACGCATCACTGCACACAGGAGGTAGGAAATGAAAAGCGGAAAAGCAAGTTGCGGACTTCAATATGCTGTAAAGAAAAGCGGATCTGCGGTGGGTTACTGCGCTTTGAGCATAAAATGCGGAACAAGGGATGAAGCAGGATACCATTGCGGGATCGCGCATTTCACGGAACACACTATATTCAAGGGAACTTCAAAAAGAAGTGCCTCTGTAATAAACAGTTACCTCGACCGCTTAGGCGGTGAACTCAACGCATTCACGACCAAGGAGGAGATTGTATTTCACGCCACCGTTCTGAAGGAAGATCTCAGCAAGGCTGCAGGACTCCTCTTCGAACTGGCCACCAGTCCGACGTTTCCAGAAAATGAGATCCAGACCGAGAAAGGAGTCGTCATTGATGAGATCCAGTCCTACAAGGACACTCCGTCCGAGGATATATATGACAGGTTCGAGGAGATGATATTCCAGGGACATCCATTGAGCGGCAACATTCTCGGAACAAGTGCATCGGTCAGGAAAATCACCAGAGATGAACTTCTTTCCTTTGTCGGAGAGAAATTCCAGCCTTGCCGTATGGCTTTTACTGTCGTGGCTGACATCGACGAGGAGAGGATGGAAAAGGGCATTCTGAAACTGGCAGAAAAATTTTTCGGGAACGAACTGTCGTCCTGTCATACTGCTCAGGAATGTGGGGAAAGAGGGGCGGCAGCATTCTTATGCAGCAACCGCAGCACGCCCATAGCCAAGCCTTTCGACAAGACTATAAACAAAAGGAATCATCAGGCGAATTGCGTCATCGGAGGCCTGGCGCCATCACTCTATCAAGAAAGGGAACGACTCGCTACAGTGCTTCTATGCAATATTCTGGGAGGGCCGGCTACAAATTCAATCCTCAATTCCGTACTCAGGGAAAAGAACGGATGGGTATATGGAGTCGAATGCGGATACACACAGTTCACAGATACCGGTCTTGTTGCCATAACATTGGGATGCGACAAGGCCAATCTTGAGAAATGTATGAAGGCCATCGACAAGGAAATTGCGAAACTGCAGGCAGAACCTTTGTCAGAGAGACGCCTCAAAGCAGCCAAGAAGCAATTGCTGGGGCAGATTGCGATCAGCGGAGACAACGGCGAGACACAATGTCTTTCTATGGGAAAGAGTCTTCTGGCATATAGCAAGATATCTGATGGAAAGGATAACAGAACTTTGGTGGAAGGCATCACCGCAGAAGACATCCAGGAGATGGCGATAAAGATATTTGACAGAAACAGGTTATCTAAACTCATTTACATATAGCCGGATATTCCGGTATGATGGAATTGACGTGCCACCCCCGGCTAGGGGGTGCCTGAGCGCAGCGAAGGCGGGGGTCAATTCCATCATACCGGAATATCCGCGAATACTGATGAAATATGGAGGAGATTTATAAATATATCGAAGAGCATCAGACACCGCAGAGCGAGGCTCTGGACTGGGTCGAGAAGCAGACGCATATCAGAACAAACCACGCCAGGATGCTCTCCGGGAGCGTTCAGGGACAGTTTATGAGGATGCTTGTACAGATGACAGGAGCAAGAAGGATTCTTGAACTCGGCACCTTCACAGGCTATTCCGCCATCTGCCTCGCCTCGGCACTTCCCGGCAACGGCCACCTCGACACCCTCGAACTGAACGACGAACTTGAAGACCTCATTCTTGAAGGCTTCGAGCGTGCCGGTCTGTCGGACAGGATAAGCCTGCATATCGGAGACTGCAAGGAAACCCTCCGCAGACTGCGCGAGGATATGGGTAGCGAACCAGCGGATGATATGCTCTATGACATTGTGTATATGGACGCCAACAAACGCGAATATTGCGAGTATTACGACCTTGTCTTCGATATGGTACGTCCGGGAGGCCTCATCCTCGCTGACAATGTCCTCTGGGACGGAAAAGTATGCCAGAATCCTCTGCCTCAGGACAAGCAGACGCTGGGAATCGCGCGTTTCAATGATATGATACGTGACGACCGCCGCGTAGAATCAGTGATACTTCCTCTTCGCGACGGCCTCAACATAATCCGCAAGAAACTATAGGCTAGCGCGCATATCCCGGATTCTGGACCAGTCTGTCGTTGGTTGCAAGTTCCGTAGGAGGGATAGAGAACAGGCATTTATACTCCGGGAAAGCCTGTCCCTTGAACGAATCCCCTCCCTTGTAAGGCCAGAGATATGCATCAGTGTGATATAATCCATATCTGATGAGGTCAGTCCTTCTGTGAGCCTCCCACATAAGTTCCCTGGCTCTTTCCGCCACCAGAAAATCCCGGGTTATCTGCTGAGGTGGCTCGACTCCGGCTCTTGACGAGAGTTCCCGGAGTTTAGGCAGAGCCAACGCCTCGGCACCCGTATTCATACAGGCTTCTGCGTATATAAGGTAAATCTCCCCTAGACGGATCATAGGGAAATCCACATCGGAAAATGTTTTAAGAGCGGATTGCGGAAGGAAGGATTCATTCGTCTGTCCGAACGGTATATTATTGAATTTCAGGCAAGACCAGCCGTTCATAAAGTTATAGAGAGCCCCATCCATCGACTCTGATCTTCCTTTGATATAGAATACCTCTCCCCTTTTGTCGGCGACCTCATACGCACCAGTCTGATAATCCTGTCCGCTGACATTGAAATATGTTGAAACAAATTCGTACGGCACCCTCAGGCCGGCCCAGCCGTTACGCTGCCCGTTCGGACGGGATGCTTCGGTAATATCAGTGGAAGCCAGTGTGGCGCTTAGGATATAAGATGTCCCGCCGTACGACTGGGTCTTGCTGTCGCTATAATCAACAGCCCAAAGCATTTCTCCTCTTGCCTGCATATTTTCACCGTTATCTCCTCTGAACAAGGCCGCATAATCCGGACAAAGGGCATATCCCATCGCAAATATGCTTTCGCACACTTCCTTGGCCTCCTCCCATCTTTCCACACCGGTATATACCTCGGAATTCAGATACATACGTGCCAGAAGTCCTGCAGCGGATCCTTTGTCGGCACGGGGATAATTCGAGCGTGCCGGAAGCAGATCGCTGTCTTCGGACATCAGATATCGAAGTTCTCCCACACACCAGTCGAAAATATCCGTGCGCGATGCCTGCTGAGGGAAGTAAGCACCGCCGAAAGGCGACTCTTCCGTTGTGAAAGGTACGCTTCCGAAACAATCTATAGCCATCCAGTAGAGATAGGCTCTGATGAATCTGGCTTCATCCCTGAATCCGTCGATCTTCCGGGCAAGTTCCGCGGAAACTCCCCTAGACTGAAGTTTCTCCGGAGTTGTCTGACGCAGATATTCATTCACTAGCGCAATGCCCTGAAGCGTCCTGACATAAACAGCATAGACGGCATCATTCTGCACTTCCGACCAGGTGTTGGTATTCAGAGCCCTCACCCAGGCATCATTCTCCCAGGAGCATTTCGCTTCGTCCGTTGAAGTCTCCTGCACCGACCAGAATGCCCTGATGACTTCGGAAGCACCCCCATCCATCTGCTGCAGATCGGTCAGATCATTGGTGACAAACTGAAAATACAACCTCCCCAGACCCTCCTTATAGGCCGTTTCATTTGCTCCATAGACATATTCGGACACGGGCTCGGTCTTGTTCAACGGAAGTGTATCCAGATCATTGACGCAGGCAGCAAAAAGTGCTGTTGCTGTGAGTAATATATATATTGTTCGTTTCATATTTGTAGTTTTTTAATATTTAGATTCCTCGTCTCCCTCCGGTCGCTCGGAATGACAGCAGGGACGGTCGCTCGGAATGACAATGACTAAAAATTGACATTAATGCGAAGTGACCAGGTCCTCGGACGCGGCCAGATGATATTGTCTATTCCCGTTTCGGATATGACTTCCGGATCCATTCCGCTGTATCCTGTGAGTACGAACACATTCTGAACTCCAAAACCAAGACGTACATCAGTGTCCCACCTTCCAATACCGCGGAATGTATATCCCAGATTGATATCATCCAGTCTAAAGAACGACGCATTCTCGAGGAAATAGTCAGAATACCACTGCTGCACGCTGTTAGGAGCGGTAAAGCCTGTCTTCTTGACAAGTTTCGCCTGATTCGGAAGAGCCCCCGAGTTCAAATCGAGGCTTGATGTCGAATTGGATGATGCGAAATCGTTGAATACCCAGGTTCCCGCCGCTCCGTGACCGTTGAGGCCGAAATCCCAGTTTCGCCAGGTGACCTTCATATTCAGGCCATAGTAGAATTTCGGTGCTGCACTTTTGCCTGTCATATACCTGTCATTTTCTGTTATCACACCGTTCCCGTCCCTGTCCACGAACTCATTCTGCATCGGCTTGCCGTCAGGATAATATTTCTGCTCGTATGTATAATATGTATATGGAGCATAACCCACCATCTGACGGCACAGATAGCCTCCGGTTCCTTTGGAAATATTTCCTGCTTCGATATAATAGTTATTATCCTCAGTAGGATTGAGTTTGGTGAACTCTGTGTCCTGGAAAGTGCCGTTGAAGCCGACCTGTACGCTCAAATCTCCTCTCTGTACAGGCACCGCATTTATAGAGAACTCCAGTCCCTTGTTGCGTATGGATCCGATATTGGTCATCAGTTTGTTGCCGAAATTCGAGCCCATAGGCACCTGCACGGAATTCAGAAGATCCTTGGTATCACGGATATATGCATCAATGCTTCCGCTAAGACGGTCATTGAAGAATCCGTAGTCTATTCCGACATTGTATGTAAGGGTCGTCTCCCATCTTATGGTAGGATCGTATGCCTGAGGGGTAAGTTGGAATACATAGTCTCCACCTCCCATATTGTAAGTAAGGTAAGGAGCATTGGACCTGTTGTAACGTGCCAGATGTACATAGTCGCCGATACCGTCCTGCTGACCGGTAAGTCCTGCCGACAATCTCAATCTAAGGGAAGTAACAGCCTTCACATCCTTCAGGAATGGTTCTTTGGATACATTCCAGGCAAAGGCACCGGACGGGAAGAATCCCCATCTGTAAGACTTCGCGAATTTGCTGGATCCGTCACCTCGTGCCGTAAAAGTGAATACATAACGAGAGTCAATGGAATAATTTATACGGCCATAGAATGAGACCAGGTAATTCTCATTGCGATAGGTAAGATAACGTGAATCCACTGTCTCGCCCGGGTTCAGCACGACCTCATTGGTCTCATTGAAATAATTTATGCTACGAGACGACCACCAGTTGTTCTGCCAGGAATATCCCACCATCACATCCAGATTGTGGATACCCCAGTTCCCGCTGTAGTTGGAGTACATCTCCAGCACCTGGCTCCTGCTGACGTTCCTGCCCTTGCTATGCTTTCCTATGCGGAGATTATCCGTATCCGCGTATGCCTGGAAGGATCCGGGGCGTACTCCATTGTATGAATCCGTCGCTGTTATATCCACACCGGCACTCACATTGAAGCGCAGAGCCTCAAAGCCGTGAACCTTGTAATCCAAGGCTATACGGCCGATGAAACGGCCGGAGGAAGCATCACTTATGCTGTCGTAAAGTTGTGACAAAGGGCTTGGACCGACAAGCACATTGGGCGTGAATGCCTCTCCGCGTCCGTTTCCGTAATTCCAATAGCCGTTTGTCGTCGTATAGTCTATGGTTCCATCTGCCTTTCTCCAGTATGGATCCCGGGTAGGATTGAAGAATGCCGCATTGCCTACAGTTCCTCCGTCAGAGTAATCAGAGTATGAATATACCCCCTTGGCATTAAGATCTACTGTGAGATGCTTGTCAAAGAATTCCGGCGACAGGACTATATCCATAGTCCCCCTGTCGTACCGCGACTCCCTCAACGTTCCCTGCTGGCCGCTATAACCTGCTGATGCTCTATATGGCATCCGTCCCTTCAGATTGCCATAGACACTGAGATTATGCTCAGTTGCAAAGGCCGTTCTGAACACCATATCCTGCCAGTCTGTGTCGGAAGATCCGGAAAGTTCCGCTATCCTGTCGCCCGTTGGTGTGCCGGCAGGATATGTATCGGCATAAAAGTCTCTCAATTCCGAAGCGGACATCACCGGCACCTTCCCGGATATATGCTGCACGCTCACAGAACCGCTATATGCCACCTGAGGCGTCCCTCCACGGCCTTTCTTCGTTGTAATGAGAATCACACCGTTTGATGCCCTGGAGCCATATATCGCTGCAGAAGAAGCATCCTTCAGCACCGAGAATGACTCGATATCATTAGGGTTGAGAAGATCAAGAGGATTGGACATAGCTCCACCTGCGCCTTGCGCCACAGGAACGCCGTCTATCACGATGAGAGGGTCATTGGAAGCATTGAGCGATGCCGATCCCCTTATCCTTATTCTCGACCCCGATCCGGGTCCTCCATCACCCGGAGTCACAAGAAGGCCTGCAACCTTACCCTTAAGCATATCCTGGGTATTGACTACCGCACCCCTGTTGATATCCTCAGCTTTGATTGCTGATATCGAGCCGGTCAGATCATCCTTCTTCACCGTTCCATAGCCTACCACGACCACCTCATCCAAATACTCGTTATCGGCTTTCAGCACCACCGTCGAAGGAACGGAAGCAGCCTCAAAAGTTTGTGATATATATCCGATGCAACTGATCTCGACCATAGCGGATGGCCCGGTCACCGTAAGAGAAAAATCTCCGTCAATACCCGTAGATGTGCCGTTGGAGGTACTAAGTTCCACAACCGCGGCACCTATCACAGGTCCATATTCATCAGTCACCACCCCGCTTATTCCATAGCCGCCTTGTGCCTGCATCGTAACGCCGCCGACGGACAACACCGCCAGAGACATCAGTAAGTTCCTAATCCTGTCCATATAAGTCCGTTTATAATTATTCTAATTTACAAACGGGTGAACAATCCTCAGACCAAACATAATCTCCGCCAGAAATATTGCTTTTCAACTTCTGTAGATTCCTCTCTCACGTGGTGGGTATTTTTGCTACCCACCGTGTGAACCCAAACCCTCTGCACTGATCCAGGAGGCACATTTCCTCTCACGGTAGGAGCAGAATATGCCCACCGTGAGGGGATTTCATAAATGCAGGGTTTCTCTGCTAAGGAGATTACGGACAGTATATAAAATTCCCTGCAACCAGGAAGGTTACAGGGAATGGATAAAGGTTTTATTTCAATCCGGCATCTACTTTGTCAAGAGGCGGAACTCGCCTTCCTTGAGAGTGATCGAGCCGGAAACGGTACCACCATTGATATAATCTGTCCAGGCTCCGTCCGGTACGTCATACGTCGCTGAAGTCTTAGCGAAGTTGCCCACCACGTGGAATGTCTTTCCGTCAACCGAGCAGGTGATCTTCTTCAATGTTCCAGAAGGAGTCCACTCGAACTTAGCATCAGAATCGAAGAAACGAGGGTTCTCGCTGCGGAACTTCAGAAGAGAAGCGTAAGTATCATAAAGAGCCTTGCGCTGAGGTACTGCCATATATGCATCTGTAACCACAGGCTTCTCACCGGTACGGTCATTATAATCGATAGAGTAGTCATATCCGATCTCACCGAACTGCCAGATCATCTTAGGGCCAGGGACAGTGAGGAAGAATGCTGCAGAAGCACCTGCACGACGCATTGCGACGGTGAGGGCATCCTCTGTCTCGCCAGGAGTTACAGAAGGATCCTCAGGACGTTTTCCTGGACTCATAAGCCACACCATCTCAGCATCAAGGCTGAAATAGATGTCGTATGTACCGGCTGCCGGAACTGCCATATCCTGTGATCCCGAACCGAGGGTAAGAGCATATCCTGTATTGAGTGGCAGTTTGTAACCCTTAGTTGATGCACCATAATTGAATGCATCGTTCCACTCACCGTTACCACGGATCTTAAACATATCATCCGCCTTGAATGTAACATTCTTAGCAGAGAAGAACACACCGTCAGCAGACATTGTGATGTCTGAAGTCCAGCCAGTGAGTGTACCGCAGATACCCCAAGTCACAGAAGATGCATCGGCACCTGCACCATAGCAGATGCGCTCCTCATCGTGGCTCTCCATATATCCGACAAAGCCGCCGAACGGAGCAGTTGAATACATATTAGAAAAATTGCCCGAACCGCCACCTACAGCAGTGCGATACTCGTGGTTCACGTTTCTCCACAACTGGATACCGTGCTCGGCGAGAACCTTTTCCTCATCCCAATCTGAGAGATGCTCGAAGATTACGACAGCGTCACTGTTCACTGACCAGATGTGGTCTGCATATCCCTTGAGGATATCCACACGCGACTGATCGTAACGTCCCCACGCGGCTACGTCCGGATCTGTCTTCTTCTGTGTGAATCCCTTTGTAAGGTCAAAACGGAATCCATCGACATCATATTCGGTAAGGAGGTATTCAAGACTTCTCTTGACGTGATCCTTGACCATTTCGTTCTCGTGGTTCATATCGTGATATACGTTGTATGGATGAGTTGCATATTCATTGAACCAAGGGTTGTTTGAAGCAGTGCGGTCACCAGCCCACCACATCTTAGCCCAAGTATGAGAGCCAGTAGCGTGATTATACACGACGTCTATGATCACAGCGATACCGCGCGAGTGGCATTCATCAATGAACTCCTTATACTCCTCACGTGTTCCGTAGTACTTGTCAAGAGCGAACCAATGGTTAGGGTTATATCCCCAACTGAGGTTGCCGTCAAACTCCTGGATAGGCATAAGTTCGATTGCGTTCACACCGAGATTCTCGATATAATCAAGTTGTGCCATTGCACCTGCGATATTCTGTGAAGTGGTAAAATCACGGAAAAGCATCTCATAGATCACGAGATCATTCTTATCCTCAACCTTGAAGTCAGAGTGCTTCCAGTTATATGCAGGCCTGTTGATCTGGAACGCAGATACAAGTTGCTTTGCACCTGCAGGGAATGCTGGAACTCCGGCTATATATTGGTCATTCCACTGGTCATATACGATTTCAGTGTATGGATTGCTGACACAGATGTCAGACGCCGGCGGATTGCCTAACCTGAAGTTATATCTGTATTCCTTGTTTGGATCAAACCCATCAACCTTAAGCCACCAGCATCCTGCCTTTGCGTCACGCTTCATTGATGCTTCCGGAACTCTCTCGAAATTGTTCCAGTCTCCTACGAGATAGCAATAGTCGTGCATCGCTCCATCCTTGTCCATTGCATAGAGGACAAATGTGACGGAGTTGTCACTGTGAATATTGATTCCTTGCTTCAGGTCTGCAGGCATAGCCTCGTCAACAACAGGATCTGGAATAAAAGGAACTAACTGGTATTTGCTGTCCTTTATCGAATTGAACTGGTCTGGTCTGGTCTGAAGAGTACCGTCTGCACTTCTGACAACAATAGCCAATCTGGTCACAGGTGTTTCTCCAGAGCCAAAAAACTCACGAATAGAAGGCTCTATCTTGAGTTCCCACGCGTTCTCTCCGATATTGGAAAATTTGCACTTATCAATATTTTCATCCCAGTCTGCCGGCACAAATGCCCACTCGTCATCTACAATGAGACCAAGGTGCGCATAGAGTTCACCAGTATAACCGAACAATTCAGAGCCGCTCGGAGCATTGAACTTAATTGTACAAGAACCATCTGCATCCGGTTTAACAGGATCAACGACGATTCCTGACGCTGCATCAGGCACGATATTCTCGTCAAGATTAACTCCATCTTGAGTCACAGCAACCGACACAGTCGCTCCACCTACCGATACATTGATTGTAGCCGTCCTTTCCAGAGCCGGGTTCATAGAGGCTGTAACAGAAGGACGTCCTGTACCTCTTCCCGAAAGAGGATTTACAGTCAGCCAGCCTTCGCCGCCCAGAACTTCTATCGTCCATTCAGATTGGGTATTAATGGCAAGAGTTCTCACCTCACCTGCCTTGGCGAACCTGAGGTTTTCCGGTGCAACGGAAAATTTTCCATTGCCCACTTCTTCCGTACAAGATCCGAAGATAAAGACGAAAGTCAATAGGATAAAAAATAATCTCTTCATGAATAGATACTTGAATATACAAATGGAAGCCCGTGGTCCGGTCAGGAACCACAGGCTTAAAAGCAATTATTTCTTTGTTACTGTACAGTAGAATTTATCTGTGTCAGTACGCTCAGTATAAAGTTCGATAGCATAAGTGCCGTCCTCTGTGACACTCATATTGCCACCATCCATAGTGAGGTCTTCAAATGCACCTCCAAGGTTAATGGCCCAGTCGTCGTTTGCACGGAACTTCCAGCCTCCAGCGGCAGTGAGTGCAACTTCTGCAGTCCAGCATTTCTTAGCATCATCCCAAGCCATATCCTGATCTGTATCCCAGCCGCCTGTTGTTGCATCTCCGATGACACCCCAGACAACCTTGACAGCGTCGAGTTTCTTCTCAGGAACATTTGCAGTCACATAATAATAGCCTGCAGGAGCGGTAATATTTGAACCGTCTGTACTTGCTGCAAAACCATCCGCGTATGTTTCAAAATGGCCTGAGTTATACTCTCCAGCCCAGTCACGAACCTGAGTAAACTTGAAATCACCGTTGAAGTTTACAAATCCGGTGTACACGCCATCCTTGTTTGCACTTCTGAGAGCAGGTGCAGTTGCTGGAGACCATCCCTGATGATTACCTGGTACATAGATCCATTCTACATACTTCGCAGGTTCCTTGCCCTCTGCCATAAACATAACTTTATCAAAAGCGCTGCTTACATAAACATCGTATGTACCGGCAGTGAGAGAAATGTTCTTTCCGTTTGCAACGAGAGCGAACTCCTCACCTACAGGTGCTTCTGCAGGTTCTACATCACCTTCGGCACCTCTGTTCACAGCCCAATTATCATCACCTGCTGCGTGGAACTTGAATCCCTGGCCATCAGCAACAAAGCCCTTAAGCACAAACCACTTGCCATCTGCATCAGCAGTAAGTTTGTAATTAGCGTCTGCTGTTGTCCAGTTATTGAACTGACCAACGATATACCAATCAAGAGTAGCAGGATCAACAGGTACGACAACTTCACCCTGACCGGCATCCTTAGGATGCTTGCCTGGGGTCATTGCATATACCATCATATTTGTCTTGTCGAACCATACATCGTATGTTCCGTCAGCAACACCGATATCCTGAGAGCCGCCACCGACAGTAAGAGGGAAACCTGCATCAACAGTAATTGCCTGCTTTGCCTCAAGTCCATAGTTCTCTGCATCAACCCATTCTTCATTTGCTCTGATCTTGAACCAGTTCTCTCCCTGATCGAACACAACATTCTTGGCAACATACATTCCGTCACCGGCATCACCCATATTCACGTCTGGAGCAGCCCAGCCGTTAAGTGTACCTACAACACCATAAATTGAAGGTGGGAATGTCTTCTCTGCCTCCTTGGCAGTGAAGTTAGCCTCTACAGCCTCGGAATAAAAATTCTCTGAATCAGTAAGATGAGCAAACACTCTGAACTTCACCTTATTAGCCTCACCTGCCGGCATCTTCATATCATTGAAGAAAACACCGTTAAGAGTTGCCAATGCCACCTCAGCCTCTGTAGATGTAATATCTTTCACAATGGCCACCTCTGCTGCATCAGCATAAGAAGTCACGAGAGTATAGTTAACAACAACATTAAGTCCGAAATCTGCAGCAGACCAAGTGAACTTAACCTTATCGTTCATATTGTCGTCTGTAACGACCATATCAGCAACCGGATTAAGAACAGGTGCAACGACCACGGCTGGATCGAATACCAGCTTCTCTTCCTTCTGGCAAGCAACTGCAAGTCCTGCAGCAGCAGCCAGCATCATCAAATATTTAGTTATTTTCATATTCTTGAATTTTTTTGTCTCCATTAGTAGCCAGAGTTCTGAACAAGGTTGGAGTTAGAGTTCAGGTCACTGTTAGGAATAGGGAACAGAACGAAGTGATCTGCGATATCCTGTCCATTGACATTGCCACCTTTCCAAGACCAGTTGTAGCCCTTAGTGTACTTTCCGAAACGGATGAGGTCTGAACGACGGTGACCCTCCTGGAAGAGTTCGCGTGCACGCTCCTCAAGGATATTAGCCTCAGTCAATGCGATTGGAGTCATACCAGCGCGAGCGCGTACTGCATCCATCGCAGCCTTACCTGTCATACCGCCACTTACTGTTGCACCTCTGAGTTCACACTCGGCAAGCATAAGAAGAGCATCTGCATAGCGGTAAACTGGCCAATCGACATCAACGAAACCGTTAGACTGTCCTGGAGTTCCATCACTGTTCATATTCTTCCACTTCATAAGAGGATATCCATTCTCGAATTTGCCCATATCAGCAATATCCTTAGTATGGTGCTTTCCTTCAATCCACTCTTCGTATGGCTTGATAGGCTCAGGGTTCTTACCTGCTGCAAGATCCTCGTCATACTTCTTCTTCTCAGCCTCGTAAAGTCTCTCAAGATCCTTATCCTGGATATCCTTTACATAGAAAAGGAATCTGTCATCAGACTCTGAGAAATAGTCGAAGAACTGAGGAGTTGTACGAAGACCACCCCATCCTGAAGAAATTCCGATAGACTCTGCATTCATTGTTCCACCTGTAGAAGCGAATACCATATACTGAGTTACACCCCAACTCTGAGTATTCACACCATCCTGCTGAATTGCAAAAATGATTTCTTCCTTACAATTGTGGTTATCAGCAAGGAAGAGTTCCTCGTATGCTGTGTAAGTACCCTTTGAAGTTGTGTGAAGATTGTATTTTCCAACAAGCGGAGCAAGCACGTTTGCACATTTCTGATAGTAGCCTGCACCCTCAGCCTTGCCGAGATAAACCTCTGCATTGAGATAGAGTTTAGCAAGAATCATTGCTGCAAGACCTTTGTTTGCACGGCCATATTCGCCCTCTGCATAACCATAAAGGTCGTCACCTGCAAGAACCTCTGTAAGTTCTTCCTCAATATATTTGAAGAGATCAGCACGAGCAATCTGCTTAGGAGCAGTTGAACCTACAGAAGACTCCTCAGTAGCGAAAGGAACGTTACCGAAGTTGTCGATAGCGTGAAGCCAGCACATTGCACGGAGAGTACGTGCCTCTGCAATCCACTGTCCCTTCTTTGGAAGGTCAATAGTAGCCTCGTTCGCTTTGCGGATGAACTCGTTGAAGATAGCCACCTGATGGAGGATACGATAGTAGAAAGACATTACGAATGTATTGTCAGCATTCCAGGAAGCCTTGGAAAGATCTGGCATTCCGGCATCGTTCCAACCACAGACAACCTCGTCTGTAGTCACGCCATTGAGGTGATAGAGACCGCGGAAATACTGGCTCTGACCACCGTCGAGACCTGATATACTTGGGTCTCCGTTAGGACCTTTGTATCCGCTGGTAGCAAATCCTGTGTAGCAGCCGGCAAGAAGATTAAAGTAATCTGCCTCTGTCTTGAGCACCTTGTCCGGAGTATTCAGCGCAGGATCGATCGGAGTGACATTAAGATCACCCACGCACGAAGAAAGCACGGCAGCCGAAACAAGGGCGCCAATTATATATTTCAATGTTTTCATATCTCCTTACTGATTAGAAGTTAAGTTTAATTCCGAGGATATAAGTCCTTGGACGTGGGTAAAGGTTGTTGTCAATACCGCCGAATACCTCAGGATCAAGACCAGCATATTTTGTGATTGTTGCCACATTCTGTGCTGTTGCATAGATATTGAGACCGAGTCCACGACCGTCCTTGTTCTTGAAGAGACTTGGGAAGGTATAGCCGAGTGTCACATTATCAATCTTGAAGAATGATGCATTCGTAATATAGTAGTCAGAATGATACTGAGCGCTATTGAAATCTGAAACAAGTGAAGAAGAAAGACGGTTGCTCGTGAAGTTGTTTGTCCAGAGGTCACCGAACATTTCACCGTCTGATGCTGTATTGTTGTATATCCAGTTACCGAAACTTCCGTGTCCTGATGCAGCAAGAGTCCAGTTCTTATATGTGAGTGTAGTATTGAGACCTACGTTCCAGTCTGCAGCCGGCTTGTGATAGAAATACTTGTCACCTTCATCAATCTTGCTGTCACCATTGCGGTCCACATATACACCCTCGAGAGGAAGACCATTCTGGTCGTAAACCTGCTGATAAACGTAGAATGCAGATGGAGCGTAGCCTACCTGATGCTGCTGAACAGTGTTACCTACACCACCAGAGATTACACCTGTGTTAATACCGGTCTTATCGTTTGCTGATGCAGTAAGTTTTGTAATCTCGTTATAATTATAGGCTACGTTTGCTCCAATTGACCAAGTCCAGTCCTCAGTGTCGATAGCCATTGCGTTGATATCGAACTCAAATCCGGTATTGATCATATTACCGATGTTAGAGTTGAGGTAGTTGGTAAGGTTAGACAGAGCAGGTACAGGAATCCAGTTGATCATATCAGTTGTCTCACGATAGTAAACATCAAGACCCGCAGTAATACGATCCTTAAGGAAACCGAAGTCGAGACCTACATTGTAAGTTGTAGTAGTCTCCCACTTCAGGTCAGCATTGTAACCAAGTGATGAAATAGGATTGAACACCTGACCTCCGAACATATAGTAACTTCCGATGTCATTTGTATAATATGTCGGCTGAGTGTCATATAATCCACCTACTCCCTGCTGACCGGTCTGACCCCAGGAAGCACGAAGTTTGAGGGTAGTAAGAACCGGATGATCCTTGAGGAAGTCCTCGTTTGCTATGTTCCAACCCAATGCGACAGATGGGAAGAGACCCCATTTGTTATTGATGAAACGGGAAGTTCCGTCGCGGCGGAGAGTAGCAGTAATCATATAACGGTTGTCGTATGTATAGTTCAAACGGCCGAAGAAAGAAACAAGGAAGAGTTCACCTGCAGGCTGCTTGTCTTCGATTGTCTTTCCAGTAGCAAGAGTATATGAGTATGTGGTAGATCTATTGTAGAACGACTGCCAAGAATAACCGAGCATTGCATCGAAGTGATGTCCGCCGGTGAAATCCTTGTTGTATGCTGCATACATTTCGAGAGTCTTGTCGATACGCTCGTATGTATAGTCACCGTGTCCACCGTCACCATTATCCTGGGTATTGTCGTGAGATGACATCTCAGATCCGAGAGGGATTTCCCAGAATCCGCCTGACTTCGCATAGTCGATACCGGCATTTACGTTGAGCCTCAAGTCCTCAAGGCCGTGAATCTTATAGTCAACCTGGGCATTACCGATGAAACGTGATGCTGTACCCTTGTCAGTCTTCTGAGTGAGCATTGCAACAGGGTTCATAGTTGCCATTGCATTAGGTTTTCCGTCTGCTCCACGATGAACAAAGTATCCTTCAATACCGTTTGCACTGTCGTCGAAGACAGGGTGAGTAGGGTTCATCCTTGCTGCTGCACCGATTGCGCCCTGGTTTGCAAAGTTGCTCTCTGTGAAAACACCCTTTCCATTGAGGTTCACTGTAAGGTGGTTGTCAAGGAATGATGGAGAGAGATTCACTGAAACTGTTCCCCTGTTCATATGGTCTGTCATAAGGACACCTTCCTGAGACATAAATCCACCTGAAACACGATAAGGGAGCACACCAGCCTTGCCCATATCCACGCGACCTGCTACAGAGAGGTTTGCATCGTATGTCTGAGCAAGTTGATAGATTTCCTTCTGCCAGTTTGTATTTGCATCACCAAGTGCTGCAAGTGCAGAAGCATCGGTAAGACCTGCTGCAACTCTGTCTGAAACGAGTTTTCTGAGTTCATCTGCAGAAAGCACATCAACATACTTGTCAACGTGACTGAAAGATGCAGAGAAATCAGCATTGATCTGAGGGATGAGGTTCTTTGTTTTAGATCCTTTCTTTGTTGTAATCACGATGACACCATTAGATGCACGTGAACCGTAGATTGCAGTTGCAGACGCATCCTTGAGAACTGAGAATGACTCGATGTCATTTGGGTTGATTGATGAAAGCGGATCAGACATACCAATGATCTTGTCGTTGCTGATTGGAAGTCCATCAATAATGATAAGAGGGTCATTAGTTGCATTAAGTGATGAACCACCACGGATACGGATAGTCGATCCGGAGCCTGGAGCACCACCACCTGGAGTTACAACCACACCGGCAGACTTACCCTTGAGAAGGTCAGCAGGAGATGTAATCATACCCTTGTTGATTTCGTCAGCCTTAACGGTTGCAACCGAACCTGTCATATCTTCCTTCTTGACAGTACCGTAACCGATTACGACTACGTCATCAAGGAAGAGAGCATCTTCGGTCAGTGTAATAGTAGCAGGCACCTGTGATGCCACAAACTGCTGTGAAGCATAGCCGATGCAACTGATCTCTACAATTGCGTCAGCGCTAGAAACTGTAAGGACATAGTCGCCGTCAAGACCGGTCGAAACACCGTTTGTGGTGCCCTGTTCGATCACGGTTGCACCGATGATCGGACCGATTGCGTCAACAACTACTCCTTTCACCTCGTATCCGCCCTGGGCGAATACAGACACACCCATTATGCAAGAAAGCACGAAGGATGCGCATAGTGTCTTGATTCTATTCATAAAGAATTTTGTTTGGTTAGTAGATTGTTTTTATTAATAATAATATTGTATTCAATATATTATGCTTTCTTTCCGTCTTTCACAAAGCGTACTGACAATGCTCCGAGCACGAGGAGGACGCCTGCCACGATGAACATACTCACCTGCGCACCGCCTACAAGTTTGAGTACAAGACCTCCGCAGGCTGCTGCAGCGATCTGCGGAAGACAGATGGTGCCGTTGAACAGGCCGAGATATGTACCGATGTGCTCACCTGAAAGAGAATTGGTAAGGAGGGTGAATGGTACTGCCAGCATCGCTGCCCAGGCTGCTCCGATAAGGAGGAAGGAAGCGATGAGGGCATACTGGTTGTGGAGGAAGAATACCGATGCGAATCCTACCGCTCCGATGAGAAGGCTGACAACGTATGCAACCTTGATATCCTTGAACTTAGGGATGACAAGAGCCCAAAGCATCGAACCGATAGCCTGTACTGCAAAGAGGACTCCTACCCAGTTGCCGGCTTCCTGATATCCCTCGGAAGCAACGTCTGTAGTACCCCAGCAGGTATCTGCGATGGCACCGTTGGTATATGTCCACATATAAAGGAAGGCTGCCCAGCAGAAGAACTGCACGATACCCACTGTCCAGAATGTCTTAGGGGCATTCTTGAGGAGGGTGAACATACCCGGAGCCTTTCCCTCCTTCTTGTCAGGATCTATGCCGTGGAATTCAGCATATTCCTTCGGCGGCATCTCCTTCACCTTGAATGTAGTGAAGAGAACGCAGAGGATAAGAATGGCTGCGCCGATGTAGAATGCGTATTTCACAGTGTCGGGAACCTGTCCCTCAGGAGCCGTATTGGCGATTCCGAACCACGCAAAGATGAAAGGGAAGAGGTATCCAACGAGGCTTCCGGCATTGCAGAGGAAACTCTGGATTGAATAAGCCTGACCCTTCTGCTCCTCATTCACCATATCGCCCACAAGCATCTTGAACGGCTGCATTGCGACATTGATCGATGTGTCGAGAAGCATAAGCGAAATAAGGCCGAAAACCATTGCGCCGCTCACTGCAAGACCGAAGTTACCGGCATTAGGGAGCATACACATAACGGCGATGGCGATGATCGAGCCGAGGAACAGATAAGGGATACGTCTGCCGAGGCGCGTCCAGGTCTTATCGCTGTATTTTCCTACGAGCGGCTGGACTATCAGACCCATAAGAGGGGGAAGGATCCAGAAGAAACTCAAGTCGTGCGGATCCGCTCCGAGAGTCGCAAATATGCGGCTGATATTGGCATTCTGAAGTGAATAAGCGATCTGAACTCCGAAGAATCCGAAACTTATATTCCACATCTGCCAGAAAGTCAGTTTCGTTTTTTGCATTTTAATGCGATTTTGGGTTATTAATTCTAATGTAAATACAAAGTTTGCGAAAATAATCATTATATATAATACGCGCGAAATCCTCGTGACGAATGGTCGGAAGATTCCGACGAACTGTCCGTTTTTAGCGACGAATAAAATGCAAAAATTGGATATTCGGAGTAAAATTCCTATCTTCGGGGACGATTTGACAGAATATGGGCTCAATAATAAGAATAAAGACATCGTGGATCATCCACCTTTTCGCTCTGCTGCACGCAATCGTTGCAATAAGTTGCAGGCTTGGAGGCATCGAGGATGAACTTCTCCTTACAATCCTGACGATGACGATGGCTATGATAGTATGTCTTCAGAGGGGGCTCAACATAGAAGTTACGGCAGCCACGATCATAGTCGTCAACATATTCGGTTATCTGATAGGTAATTTCGGAGCGGAAGTCCTGCAGGCCTTCATAGCCAAGCCATACGCAGTGCACGCCTTGTCCACTTTCTGCACCACAGAGATTCTAGGATGGAGCATTGTGGCTCTGACAAAAATATTCCGAGCCAGAAGGAAGCGTACATACAACATTATTGATACGCCGTACCTTTCCTGGCTCATACTTGCGATGTGCGGAATATTTGTCCTGCGTCTTGGCATAGTGCTGGTGTTCTCAAGTGACAGATTCCTCCAAGGAGATATCCTCGGGACATCCGTAAAAGTGTTCTCCAACTCATTCTCGCTTATAACCCTCATCTGCCTGAATGTTCTGTACATCCGTTACGCGAGAAGATACGCACATAAATGCAGCAAGCCTGTAAAGGTGCTTATATTCATCGTTTTCACTTTCGGAGCCACACTTCTGGAAAGTATTCTGGCAGGATTAGGCCTTCCATTCAGCGCCAACAAAATATTCTCGGAAGATTTCCCTCTCCTGTATGCGACATCCCTTCTTGCCCAGATCACGGTTTACTGCATTGTGTTTATGGTGAATTATGCCCTCTCGACAAGAAGTCAGATGCAGGAAGAGAGAGGAAAAGCCAATATGGCTCAATACCGATATGTGAAACTCAAGCATCAGGTCAACCCGCATTTCCTGTTCAATTCCCTCAATATCCTCGACTGCCTGATATGCGAAGAGAAGACAGAACGCGCAAGCGCATATACGCATAAACTTGCTGGAATTTACAGGTATATGCTCAAAAGCGAGGATGAGATGGTGGTGGCTTTGCGTGACGAACTTGTTTTCGTAGGTCTCTACACCGACTTGCTGAAAGAGAGATTTCCCGTGGGGTTCGAGGTAAGCATCGATGTACCTGAAGAACTGCTGTCACGTGCAATACTGCCTTGTTCAATACAGTTACTGATCGAAAACGCCACCAAGCACAATGCAGTCAGCGAGGATAATCCTCTGAAAATAAGCATATCAGCAAGCGGGGACAGCATACGCGTGATAAACAACAGAATACCGAAAGTGACCAAGAGCCCATCCACAGGACTGGGACAGAAATATATAAGACAGATGTACCTGGATCTGACAGGAAAGCAGATCGATATCGTCCAAACGGAACAGAACTATAGTGTAACCTTACCTTTAATATAGTAAGATATGAATGTCTTGATTGTTGAAGATGAGATTATGGCTCAGAAGAGTCTGATGCGTATATTGACACAGAATTTTCCCGACATTAAGATTGTCGGATGCACCACCTCTGTAAAAAACACTGTATCCTGGCTGAAGGAGAATGCCGAAGGGGTAGATGTGATATTTATGGATGTGGAACTGTCTGATGGCGAATGCTTTGAAATATTCCGTCAAATCGAGATAAAGGCAAGAGTCATTATGACTACGGCATACGACAGTTATGCATTGAAGGCCTTTGAAGCAGGAAGTGTTGACTATCTGCTCAAACCTATTGATCCGAGTTCACTGAAGAGAGCCGTGGCAAGATGCCGGATGAGCGGAGGCCAGATAAACGCCGAGGCACTTCTGAAAGCCATAGGTAATGGGAATGTACCTAAGAAGGAATACAAAGAGAGATATATTGTAAGATTCAATGACCGTATCGTACCTCTTCTGACTGAAAACATCGCATACGTCTATTCCGAGGAAAAGAACAATTACCTTGTAACCTTCGACGACCAGCGTTACATCATAGATTCATCCCTGGATGTGATCAGCGACGAATTCAACCCGGACGATTTCTTCCGTATTTCCCGCGGCTGCATTGTCGCGATGAAGGCAATCAAAAGCATCATCAAACAGGCAGGAGGACGTCTTCGCATAGTCGCTGAGCCCGCATCATCATTCGAGATGACCGTCAGTCGGTCTCGTGTTGATGATTTCCTCAAATGGCTCGAGAAATAGAAGACAGCCTACCCACTGAATATCAGCAACTTACGCTAAATGCCTGCTGTATAAATACAGCAGGCATTTAACATAATCATCTATATATCAGCGCATTACGCGCCACCAAAATCAGCGGCGGCCGCTCGCTGCAATCATATCGCTGAGATTGCGGTTGAACTCATCCGCAGCAGCAAGGCTCTCAAGAGTCAGGTGCATACGGTAACGCCAGTAGTGACGTGAGTTTGCCGGAACATTGATTCGCTCTGCATTCGGATCCTCTCGACGAAGTCCTGCATCCATTGAAAGCCAGTCCTGGAGCGGAAGGATCGTAAGCATTGCAGGTGACCATACGTGCTGTTCGAGAATCTGGCGACAGATCCAAGGTTCGCAGAAATATGGAGCATCCCCCTGGTTGCCGAGAATCATCTTCCAGAAATCATTCGTAACCTGACGATCCTCCTCCCACCACGCACGGATAGGATTCATATCGTGTGTCGAAGTTGTACATACTGAAAGATACGGATAGTTTGCAGGATGAGCGAAGGTCTCTTCTACAGACTTAGGCATACGCTGTATCTCAAGAGAAAGTATGCGAAGGTCATCCATCACCTGAGGCACCGTAGCCGGAATCATACCGAGATCCTCTCCGCAGGCAAGCATTCCGGTAGAGTCAAGAAGTGCAGGGAGTTTCTGCATCGCCTTGTCTTTCCAGAACTCATTGTTGCGACGATAGAAGAAATCATCGTAGAGACGGTCGTAAGCAGCCCGACGGTACGCATCAAGAATATAATACGATTGTGTCTGCTTTGCCCCGATCTTCGGATGATAGTGTCCTTCCTGACGTGGATCCTGAAGGAAGAGGTCAAAATCATTCACATCAAATCCCTGAGACTGAAGTTCGTGCGCAGGATAAGGAAGCGCTGGGTTGAAATATCCGTTCAGGCCGCTCTTTGTCCAGAGAGGAATCTCCCAGATGCGGAAGAATCCAAGGATATGGTCAATACGGAATGCATCGAAGTACTCCGACATCTTGGCAAGACGCGACTTCCACCAAGCAAAATCATCCTCTGCCATCTTCTCCCAATTGTATGTAGGGAAGCCCCAGTTCTGTCCATCTGCAGAGAATGCATCAGGCGGTGCTCCTGCCTGTGAATCCATATGGAAGAGTTCAGGATAGAGCCAGGCATCCACGCTTGTGCGGCTGATTCCGATAGGAAGGTCGCCCTTGAAGACAACTCCCTTTGAATGTGCGTACGCGCATACTTCAGAAAGTTGAAGATCAAGATGATACTGAACGAAGCACCAGAAATCGATGTCGGTCTTGTTCTCCTCACAGAATGATGCAATCTTCTTCTTGTTGTATTTTGCATATCCCTTCCACTGCGAGAAATCAGGAGTTCCGTTCATATCACGAAGCACGCAGAAGGCTGCGTATGGCAGAAGCCAATGTGCATTCTTGTCAACGAAAGCCTGATATCCTTTGGTAGCGGAAAGTTTCTTGAACGTCTTTTCGAAAGCATTGCGCAGAAGTTCGAGTTTGGTGTTGTTCACACGCTCGTAATCGATCTGATCAAGGGCATTAAGTTCTGCCTGGAGAGCCTTGTAAGCCTCATCCACCTTCACTCCCGCTGCCGGAAGATTCAGGAACTGCGGATGAAGGGCGAAAGTCGAATTAGGATTGTATGGATACGAATCCTCCCAGGTGTGGAGCATAGTCGTGTCGTTGATAGGCAGAAGTTGGAGGAAACTCTGACCGGTCGATGCCGCCCAGTCCACCATCTTCTTCAGATCATAGAATTCACCCACACCGAAATCGTCCTCACTGCGAAGAGCGAACACAGGAATAGCCGTACCGGCACCCTTCCAGTTGCGTCCAGAGAATCGTACCTGAAGGTCTGCCTTGACAACAAATCCATCATTCTCAGGGAGTTCTGTAAACCATCTGTTCTCACTGTCTTCCCAAGCGACCGGAGCAAGGGTCTCCTTGTCAGCAACAAGGATCTTGTACTCGAAAGGCTCTGTCACATTGAGAGCGAGAGTCCACACAGGGAACTGCGTACCATCAAAAGGTACAATCTTTGTCCAATTCTTCAGCGTCTTTCCGCTGCCCGCGAGAGCAAGCACCTCGTTCGGACGAAGTGCCGGTGCAGCAACCTGCAGAAGCACATTCGCCCCCTTAGGAGCCTTCTTCGCCTTTTCACCTTTACGCCCGAATATGGCGTTCGTAAATGCAGAAGAATAGAATGGAGAATCGTATGGACGGTCGTTCCATCTGTCGATCACAGTAAGATCCTTAGGAGATACGCCTTCCGGTAGTGTCAGAATATGCTTTTTCCACTCCTTGCGCACAGTCGCCCCGTCACGCACGACTTCATAGCCGTACTCGGAAGCCTTCTCCGGGTTGAAACGGGTCACCTCACCCTGCCAGAGACCGTCAGCAATATATGCGAGCGGATAACGCTTTCCTCCAAGACAAAGGACAAGTTCCTCGCCCCAATTTGTCTTGTATTCAATGCTGATGTGTAAAGTCATAATTTATAGTATTGGTTTTAATTTCACTGTTATTCCACCGGACTACGGGACTAAAGTCTCGAGGCCGACATTTTTTTCCAATTCAGCACAGGAAGCACGAACGATACTACAGATGCTATCACCCAGAACCAGGAAACAGGGCCGAAATCATACACATCAATTCCTCCGACCTGTCCGGTGAATGACTGAATCAGATATCCGCTGGTGATATCCTGAAGACCGGCAGCCACATAACTTGATATCCCCACTACTCCCAAAGCCGCCCCCGTCGCTTTTCTTGGCACAATATCGACAGCCATAAGTCCTGCCACTATGCAGTATAGAACGCCTGTTGACAGACTGAACAAAGATACATAAAAGATATTAAGAACAAAGCCTCCGCCGACGAACAGAAAGAGAATCAACGACGAAGTGCCGATAATTCCGGATAAAACGGCAGGCTTTACCCTGTCTCCTTTGAAAATCCTGTCGGAAAGCCATCCGGCAAGTACAGTACCAAGGACTCCCGATATGGCTGAAAACGCAATGACCTGAGAAGCATCCCCAAGATCAAAGCCTCGCGCCTTCTGAAGGAACAGCACTCCCCAACCCGCTATGGCATACTTTGTAATGTATATGAATGCACTTGACAAGGCTATTATCCAGATGCCAGGATGCTTGAGAATCATCTTCTGAAGGTCTTTGGTAGGCATTTTGTCCTCCTTGGTAAGAGTCTCTCCGGAGATTTCCTGAATGGATGGCAGTCCCTTGCTTTCCGGAGTATCAGACACAAAAACAAGTATCAATAAAGCACCCAGCAATCCGGTTATGGCGGCAGTAATGAATCCAGCCTGCCAACCAAGCCACCCCACCACGACTGCGAGGACATTGTACGAAATGAATTCTCCTATATACGGGCTTGTACTGAAAAGACTGTAATATGACCCTCGCCGAGACCGGGAGAACCATCTGGAAAGACTTATAACTCCGGGAGCCGAGCCCATAGACTGCATCCATCCGTTTATTCCCCAAAGAATGACGAAAGAAACAAATACAAGCATTGTCGGAAGCATATTGCCTATCATTCCGAAAACGCCCATCAGAAGATTTACCAGAGCGGAAATGAAAAGCCCGGTAGCCATAAAACGGCGCACATTGCAATAGTCGGCTATGAACCCGTTCATAAACTTTCCGACCGCATAGACGAAAAGAAGGGAGGATCCTATCAGACCCAGTTGTCCGGCAGTCAGCACTCCATCGTCTATAAGAGGCTGCTTAACCACGTTTATGCTCATACGGCACACGTAGTAGAGGCTGTATGCGACAGTCGCGCCCCAGAATGTCCTGTTGCGCAGCAATCTGTATGTACTGTCTATATCCTCGGGAGCAATCTTCTCCTTGGATGGCTTGCTTATCCTGTAGAATGAGTATAAGCCCATATTCAATCCTCTTTCAATCCGGTCCGCCTTGATTTTCTGGCGGCAAATCCTGACAAAGGTAGCAAAGAATGACAAAATTCACTAAATTCGCTCATATTTTTGGTAACCATCAATATTCAGGATATGAAAAGATTTTTGACACTCATTGCTCTGACAGTGATTTCAACCATCATCAGCGCACAGACTCCTCAGAACGTAAAATACACATTCACAGAGGCATACGACCTTAATCTGATCGGAAAGATCATTGAAGGCACCCCTAACCCGTACCATAGGGTCGATACTGTGAAATACAAGGGATTCACTAAGGGAGAGAACAGCCAGATCCGCAGTTCCGCCGGACTCGCGGTTCTTTTCAAGACTAATTCCAGTGTAATTTCAGTACTCACCGACTACGGCTATATGAACAAGGGAGTCAACACTATGGGTGTTTCACTTCGCGGATATGACCTGTACATCAGGAAGGACGGCGACTGGCTCTACGCAGCCTCAAAAGCCAATCCCGTCGGCAAAGAAGAACAGAACTTGGTACTGATAAAGGATATGGATGACTCGATGAAGGAATGTATGCTCTATCTTCCGATCTACAGCGAGGAATATTCCGTAAAGATCGGAGTGCAGGAAGGCGCAGTCATCGAAGCCATCGATTCACCTTTCCGTCACCGTATCGGAATCTTCGGATCAAGTTACACGCAGGGCATAAGTACAAGCCGTCCGGGTATGAGTTATCCGATGCAATTGATGCGAATGACCGGCCTCCAGTTCCTAAGCCTCGGATGCAGCGGCAACTGCAAGATGCAGCCTTATTTCGCTGATATGCTATGCGATGCTGAAGTCGATGCATTCGTATTCGACTGCTTCTCGAATCCTGATGCGAAGATGATAGAGGAAAGACTCTTCCCTTTCATTGAAAAGATTCAGGCGGCACATCCTGGCAAGCCTCTGATTTTCCAGCAGACCATATATCGCGAGGGACGTAACTTCAGCAAGAGCGTCGAGGCTAAGGAAAGCGCAAAACAGGCTATGGCTGAGAAACTTATGAAGGAAGCCGTAAAGAAATATGATGATGTCTATTTCATACAGACCAACGCCACTGACGAAATGCACTCCACCTCTGTGGACGGCATACATCCATCCGACTACGGCTACACCCTCTGGGCACAGTCCATCCGCAAACCTATCCTGAAAATCCTGAAGAAGTACGGCATACGATAACGGCGACACGCAACTCGTTATGCGACAATCGCTTACGTAAAATGCCTGCTGCATTTGTGCAGCAGGTATTTTACGTAACAAGTTATAGATCAGGGCGTTGCGTGTCACCACCTACGGCTAGATATGTACAACCTTACGGTATTTTGCGGAAAGATAGATGGTACGGGCGAGTAGATGGGCAAAATAGGCGGCCATCAGGATGTGCATTGCTATACGCCCGTATCTTGTGTAACCTTCAGAGTCTGAGAGAATGTCAGATGGAGCAAAAGCATTCAGGCAGAAAATGCCGGCAAACCATACTGCGACAAATCCCACTACAGCCCATAGCATCGAATTACGGATAGCCTTGGATGCTGTGGCACCTATATATATGCCATCCCAGGTAAATGCGGCACAACCGATGACTGGCATCAGCAGGAGCCAAGGAAGATATTCCTCCGAAGCACTCACCACAGCGGCATCTGATGTCATCATCCTCAGAAAAGGAACGCCGGCGAAGTAATATATTCCGATGAATATCAGAGCGATACCCATACTCCAGACAAAGGTCCACTTAACTGTCTGACGGAGCATCACGTCATCCTTCGCCCCGATATATTTTCCTGTCATCGCTTCTCCCGCGTATGCAAATCCATCCGTGAAATATGAGAATATCATCAGAAGTTTCATCATTATGGAACTGACGGCAAGGAGAAGATCACCATAACGGGCGGAGATCACGGTAAAACCTATATATATGGCGATGAAACAGAGTGAGCGGACGAAAAGGTCGGTGTTCATCACAAAGAAACGCCTGGTCTCACTACCCTTGAAGACTCCTTTCAGATCGGAAAGGCTGAGGGTCGAGAAGGTGTTCCTCCTATATTTGAATACTGCCAGGAGAACTGCCACCAGAAGACCCGAATACTGAGCGGCCACAGTGCCTGCTGCTATACCAGGAAATCCCATTCCCTCATACCCTATCGACTTTATTCCCAGAGCGAGAACAAAACTCATCAGCACATTCATTCCATTGACTGTCAGATCAGTAAGCATCGGACTCACGCTATCCTGCATACCGATGAACCAGCCTTTGAAAGCCATCAGGCTCAATGTCGCCGGAGCCGCCCATATACGGATGAAGAAATATTGCGAAGCCAGAGCCTGTACTTCCGGCGTACATTCGACTACCAGGAAAGCCGCCTTTACAAATATCCACTGTATCGCTATCAGAGCCAATGCACAGGCAAGAGATATACCTATGGCTCTGGCAAATATCGTCGCACACTCCCTCCGGTCTCCCTTTCCGAATGCCTGAGCCGTCAGACCTCCCGTTCCGACACGTAGAAATCCGAAATTCCAGTAAAGCAGGTCGAAAAGCATTGTACCGATGGCGATGCCTCCGATCATTGTAGCAGCCTGAGTATCAAGATGACCGGCCACGGCAATATCCACCATTCCCACTATAGGGACGGTAATATTGGCCAGAATGCTTGGTATGGCCAGTTTGAGGATATCCTTGTTGATTGCTTTCATTGAAAAGTTCACTGCGTTCAGGATGAGAACTACCTGTATTTGCCCTCCTCATCCAACATTCCCAGATATGAAGAATACCTGTCATAACTGATTTCGCCAGCCTCTACAGCCTCTTTCACAGCACATCCCGGCTCGTGTGTATGAGTGCAAGGGGTGAAGCGGCATCCTTCCGAAGCCTTCAGCATTTCGGGAAAATACAGAGCGATTTCCTCCTTTTTCAAGTCAACAAGACCGAAACCACGCAGACCCGGGGTATCAACTATGAAGCCTCCGGACGAGAGAGCATACATTTCATAAAAGGTTGTGGTATGTTTTCCCTGAAGATGCGCATCGGAAATCTCTCCTACTCGAGGATCGAGCGAAGGGTCAAGAGCCTTGATAAGCGATGACTTACCCACGCCGGATACACCTGAAAACAGGGACACATTGCCCTTGCAGGCATCCCTGAGGGCCTCAATCCCCTCTCCGGTCAGAGCCGAAACCTCCATCACAGGATATCCGGCTCCCTCATATATCTCGTGAAAAGCCTCCAGCATTTCCTTATGTGACTCACGATAAAGATCGACTTTGTTAAGGACTATGGTCACCGGCACATTATACACCTCACAGGTTACGAGCAGACGGTCAAGAAACGGAAGTTTTATCTCAGGATAGTCTATGGTCGCTATGATGAATGCACGGTCAAGATTGGCCGCAATGATATGTGACTGACGGGAAAGATTGGTGGATTTGCGGATGATGTAATTCTTACGCGGCTCGACTGACGTTATAACCGCAGCATTCTCCAAGGTCACATATCCGTTGAGTCCTCCTGCCGGAGCGTCCTCCGGAACATCAGCCTCATAATTCACGATATCGCCTACAGCCACAGGATTTGTAGCCGTGCTTCCCTTGAGTCTTATCTTTCCTCTGAGCACCGCCGGAAACAGATTCCACTGAGGGAGTTCCGAAAGCAGATAATGGCTTCCCGTATGTTTTACAACCGTTGCCTGTCCCTTGATTGTCATATACTGTTCATTGTTTGAAATGCAAAGATAAAGAATTTCCGTTTTTATCATTATCTTTGTAGGATATAGACACAATTATGATACAGGAAAAACATATCAATGACGCTCTGAAGGAGTTGTTCGACAATCTGACATTCACTGCCGAACCTGCAGGACTGTATGATCCGTTGAGATATATGATGGAAATCGGAGGAAAGCGTATCCGTCCCAGACTCTGTCTGACTACATACGCATTGTACAAGGATGAGTTCTGCAAGGATATCCTCTCTCCCGCCGCTGCTCTTGAAGTATTCCACAGTTTCACCCTTATCCACGATGATATTATGGATAAGGCGGATGTGCGCCGCGGAGTGCCTACCGTATATCGGAAATGGGACGAAAATACGGCCATCCTTTCGGGAGATGTTATGTCTATCGAAAGTTACAAACTCATAGCAAAAGCACCGGCAGAAGTGCTTCCTGAGGCACTGGAACTGTTTTCAAAGACAGCCGCAGAGGTGTGTGAAGGGCAGCAGTACGATATGGATTTCGAGGATCTTGAATGTGTTCCTATATCGGACTATCTCAAGATGATAGGCCTCAAGACAGCCGTCCTGATAGCCTGCGCGGCAAAAATGGGAGCCATCATCGCCGGTGCCTCAGAAACCGATTGCGAATCATTGTACAGATATGGATATGACCTCGGTCTGGCATTCCAGATTGCTGATGACTGGCTGGACACTTACGGTGATCCTGCGATATTCGGCAAGGCAATAGGCGGCGACATTGTGAACAACAAGAAGAGTTGGCTTATGACCAGGGCATTCGAAAAAGCGGAAGACAGACGTGCGGAACTTATTGCCGCTATGGCAATGCCTGTCGGAACCGAAGAAGAAAAAGAGGACAAGATCCAGACTGTCAAGGCGATATATGACGACCTGAATATCGGAGAAGAGGCCAAGGCGGAAATCACAAGGTTCCACAGCCGGGCTATGGAACACGCTCGCGGACTGGGTCTCAAGCCGGAAGCATACGCTCTTCTGGAAAACTACGCTAAGAAACTTATAGGAAGAACAAAATAATGGAGAACATCATAGATAACAAGGCGCACCAGCGCCGTGCCGTTCGCGTCAGCGAGATGTCTTCAGACATCGAAGCAGCCGACAGGCATACTTTGGAAATAATGGCACCTGCAGGTAATTTCGAATGCCTGCACGCAGCAATCCAGGGTGGCGCCGACTCGGTATATTTCGGTGTGGAGAAACTGAATATGAGGTCGCACTCTGCCAACAATTTCAAGATGACAGACCTCGCGGAAATCGTGCGCATCTGTTCAGAGCATAATGTAAAGACATATCTGACTCTCAACATCGCACTTTTCGGAGAGGATCTGGAAGATATGAGGCGTACTCTGGATGCCGCAAAGGAGGCCGGCATCACAGCCGTGATCGCTTCCGATATGGCTGCCATCCTCTATGCCCGTCAGATAGGAGTGGAAGTGCATATTTCCACTCAGTTGAGCATTTCCAATGTCGAGGCGCTGCGATTCTATGCCCAGTTCGCCGATGTGATCGTGCTGGCACGCGAACTGAATCTCGGGCAGGTAAAGGAGATCAAGAGGATCATCGACCAGGAGCAGATATGCGGTCCTTCAGGCCGTATCGTCGAGATAGAGATGTTCGCCCACGGAGCATTGTGTATGGCCATTTCAGGCAAGTGCTACCTGAGCCTTCACGAATACGGAGCATCAGCCAACAGAGGTTCCTGCTATCAATTGTGCCGCAGGGCATATAAGGTTCAGGACAGGGAGACCGGGATGGAACTTGAGATAGACAACAAGTATATAATGTCTCCTAAGGATCTGTGTACCATAGAGTTTATGGACAAGATCATCGATGCTGGAGTCACCGTGTTCAAGATTGAGGGACGTGCACGCTCTGCCGAATATGTGAAGAGAGTGGCCTCCTGCTACCGCCGCGCTGCAGATGCCGTATGTAACGGCACATATACGGCGGAACTTGGAGCATCATTCAAGAAAGAACTGGAGGAAGTTTTCAACAGAGGTTTCTGGGACGGATACTACCAGGGAGCACGCCTCGGAGAGTGGTGCGATGTTTACGGAAGTACGGCGACACGCAAGAAGGCATACTGCGGCAAGGTAACCAACTGGTTCGGCAGGCTTGGAGTAGCCGAAATCCTGGTGGAATCCAATCCGCTCAAGGTAGGCGACAAGATACTCATAATAGGCCCGACATCCGGCTGCGTGGAATACACCGTTCCGGAAATACGCGTCGATCTGAAACCTGTCCAGGAAGCCGGCAAGGGTGTCTATTGCTCGATTCCTATTGACTGGAGTAAAGTGGTTCCGGGAGCGCGAGAGGAAGACCTCGGCCTATGCGGAGACGGCTGCAGCGAGAATGCCTGCCGCGCCATCGAGGAGACCCGCCTGCGCCGATCCGACAAGGTATATATCTGGCCGGAAGCCTAGACAATTATCTATACAATACCGCCTGTGGCTCAGGAAGCAGAAAAAGGGTAATGCTTCCTTCGCTCACAGGCGGTATTGTGTATCTCTCAATGTGATTTCAACCGATTCTGGTGAAGGTTATGACCACAAGCCTCACTAGAACCTCGTTTTTAAGTCTGATTTTGCTGCTTTTGATGAGTTCTGGTGAATGAGAGGGGCCGAAGGTTCACTAGAACCATAAGCCCACACAAATCAGCAACCGTCAATCAGACATCGAGGTATCAATCAACCATTCACGGGCCAAGCCTGCTGTGGCTCGCTCCGCAGAAGCATTGGGATATGCTTCACTCGCTCACAGCAGGCTTTGCATAAGATTGACCAGAAGTTGCCTTTCCGGGATATTTTGGATATATTTGCAGTCAAGTCTGAACACCGTGGGATGGAAAACGAAAAGAGTCCCACAACGCGATATAGGTATAGTCGTATAGCCTGTATTGCGTTTTTTTGTTTTTATACGGCTGCATTAAAGTTTCAAAAGTATGGAAAATGAATTTGAATTGACCTATTCGGAAATCGAATCTATGATTTATGAGATTAGGGGAAAGAAGGTTATATTGGATCGGAACCTGGCACGATTATATGGAGTAGAAACAAAGGTTCTGAACCAAGCAGTGAAAAGGAACAGCAAAAGATTTCCGGAAGATTTTATGTTTCAATTGACTCTTGAGGAGTGTTTAAGGTCACAGATTGTGACCTTAAACCCAGAGCGCGGCAAGCATCTGAAATATATGCCTTACGCATTCACCGAACAGGGAGTAGCAATGCTCAGTAGCGTATTGCGCTCTGAAACTGCCATTGCCATCAACATAAGGATAATGCGGACTTTTGTTTCTGTCAGGCAACAGATATATTCTAGACAGTCAATCTCTGCGGAACTTGAAGCAATCAGAGCAAAACTTCTGTTGCTGGAAAGAAATGATGAGGACAACCTCGAGGCGATAAATGACCTTTCTGAAGATGTCAGACGGGAAATCGACAATATATATCAAGCAATTGCAGCACTCTCTGCAAGGGAACCGCAGCCAAGACCCCGGAAGATCGGCTTCAAGACCGGACAGTAACAGAATTCCGGATTCACCGACCAAGCCTGCTGTGGCTCGCTACGCAGAAGTGTATGGATATGCTTCGCTCGCTCACAGCAGGCATTGTCATCTGCATCATTGATAAGGCAAACGGTGTGTCACAAATCAGGGAATTCGTGTAGCACTGGTTCAGATCCAGATGTAAAATGTCCATTTCCCTTGACCGGTGCACCATAAATCATCATATTTTTGTATCACCGCTACATACCTGAACACAGTTCCGTATCCTACTATTTGATTGATCTGTTATGAGCAAGTTCCAGTGAAAATCACGCCCCTAATCCTCACTGGAGCCTTGATTTGAAGGTTAATTTTGCTGTTTTTAACGAGTTCCAGTGAATCTGTGATAGGATAACGTTAACTAGAACTGCGAAGCGAGCCACAGCAGGATTGATCGTTTCTGAGAAATACTTTGAGAAGCGCCTCATTAGTTGGGGACCTGGAGCACTAAACCTGTGAAAGTGCGCTAGGTACCCCGTTCTTGAAGGGTACCGCGGGCGGTTTCATAGCAAAAATGCATCAGGTGCAAGGCAACACCGCTGGCAAATACGAAGGCCAGCGGTTCAAAGCAGGCTCCGCAGTTCAGCCAGAAGGCTGCGCTGCCTGCTTTGTGCCGGTCTGTACGGAATAGAGGTGTATGTTTGGAGGAGACTCGTCGAAGATCAGTGATTCCGAGTTACCGGCGTGACACATATTGTCACTATCTTTCAACTTACCCCTCTCACGGCCAGGGTAAAAGGCGTTTTCTTGGCCGGCTTACATCAAAATGACAGCGTGGCCAGAAAAAAGGCCTTTTATATGGCCTGTGAAAGACAAAATGACCGGAACAGGAATCACCTAATCAGTTCTAGTGAGAATTATGGCCACAAAATTCATTAGAACCTTGATTTGAAGCCTGATTTTGCTGCTTTTGAGGAGTTCTAGTGAATTTGGGACAAGGAAAGTTCACTAGAACTATAAACCCACACAAAGCACCAACCATCAATCAGATCTCTGGACACATACAGACCAGACATCAAAATATCAGTCAAGCATACACAGACCAAGCCTGCTGTGGCTCGCTCCGCAGAAGCGTATGGAAATGCTTCACTCGCTCACAGCAGGCTTTGTAGAACACTGATCAGAAGTTGCCTTTCCGGGAGATAGGATCCTGAAGGTCATTGATAGTTATGAGGATGCAATATGATGTCCTGTACGGTCAACCCTATGAAATCATCGATTACCATATCACAGAGGGGGGCAAGAGCCTCTCTATTGTTGGTTGTAGTCAGACCTATGACTCTGGCTCCAGAGGCGCGGCCGGCTGCAATACCGTGGAATGAATCTTCGAAGATGATGGTTTCCTCAGGCTTTCCTCCAAGGACTTCCATACCTTTCAGGAAGCACTCCGGATCAGGTTTGGATTTGGAAAAATGCTCGCTTGTGAGGATCACATCCACGATTTCAAGCAGTTCCGGGTGCGCTTTATAGGCATTTGCCATTTTGATATTGTTCGAACTTGTGACAATCGCCATCTTGATTCCGGCTTCTTTAAGTCCGGTCATAAACTGATACACTCCAGGTACATATCCGTATGTCATATCCCTTTCGAAATCATTCAAAAGCGGCAGAATTTCTCCTTGTTCCTTAATCTTGCCGTCGAAATATTTCCCGAATGTCTGGACAAGCGTCTGTCCTTTGATCGTGTGGCCGAAATTTTCCAGTCCCAGATATTTCTCTCCCATCTTGTTCCAGAATCCAGTATATTGTGATTCCGTATCGACTATCACGCCGTCAAAATCAAACAGTACAATCATATAAGCGGTTTTGTGAGTGCGGTCTTAAGTTGTTCATCATAACGCAGGCGTACCTTTATTCCCACCTCCTGGAACCAATACCTTGTGGCAAGTTCCTCCTCTATGAAAGGAATGATCTCATCCTTTTTGAGACGTATGAATCTTTCCTTGTCCATTTCCAGTGCTTTTTCGAGCGCATCAAGTTCGGACTTCATCGATTCTGCAAGTCCGTCTTTCTGCAATTCCTTCTTCATCTGGTCGTATAGGGTCTTTGCGCTGCTGCGATAGTCAAAGTCCTGAGTCTTTGCAAAGCGGATGAAATCCTCGAAATCCTCATCTGAGAAATGGAAGTCGTCAACCTCAGGAATGCTGTCGTGCCTTCTTGCATAATCGATAACATACTGATCCAGAACCCCGCCTAATACAAGGGCATAAACTAGTCTGCTGTAGTCAGGTGAATCAATTTCGATATCCGGAGTTATTCCGCCACCGTCGCGGACGATACGCCCGTTTGCTGTCTTGAATTCCCTGGTGAGGGAGTCAGGAATATGCCCCACGCTGCCGTCCTCATTGCGGTTGGAATAATCTATGGCCTGGACGCATCTGCCGCTTGGCGTATAATACTTTGCGGTAGTGACCTTGATCTGGCCATTGTAAGGGATTGGCCTGATGGACTGGACAAGTCCTTTTCCATAACTCCTCTTGCCCATAATCGTGGCTCTGTCCATATCCTGAAGTGCTCCGGATACAATCTCTGAGGAAGAAGCCGACCCGGAATCTATGAGGACGATGACAGGCATCTGAGTATCAATAGGTTCGGTTTGTGTCCGGTATTCCTGCACGGATTCTTCCGTGTTGCCTTTGGAAGTCACGACCAATGAACCTTTCGGCACAAAAAGCGATACGATACCTATGGCCTCGCTCATAAGTCCGCCCCCGTTTCCGCGCAAATCCAGCACGAGCCTCTTCATTCCCAGTTTCTTCAGTTCCTGGAACTTTGTCCTGACTTCGCCGGATACATTTTCAGTGAATCCTGTCTGGAGGATGTATCCTGTGGTGTCGTCCAGCATACCGGCATATTCGATATCAGGAAAATGTATGCGCTCGCGCACAACCGGCACGTCCAGAGTGTCTCCTGTGCGCACCTTCTTTATCTTGAATACGACCGTCGTACCGGGCTTCCCCTTCATCCTGTCGCTGCTCTCCTTGGTCTCAAGCCCTTTTGTCGGCACTCCGTCGATCGCTATGATCTCGTCTCCGCACTGAAGTCCATATTTTTCTGCAGGTGATCCTGCGTATGGCTCGTTTATGATTACATTTTCATCCTTCTTCTTATGAATGATCGCTCCGATGCCTCCGTATGTCTTGGAAAGCATCATCTGCAGATCTTCGTTCTCCTCTTCCGGGATATAGATGGTGTAAGGATCCAGTTCTTCGAGCATTGCATCAACTCCGGCTCTCATTATCCTGTCGATAGGTAATGAGTCAACGTATGAGCGGTTGAGTTCCTTTATGATTGAATTGTGGATCTCGCTCCATTGTCCCAGTCTGAAGTCCTGTGATTGTGCCGAAATTGTATGGCTGGCGGCTGTTATTATGGCAAATGCCATTGAAAAGGTTATAATATATTTTCTCATCTGCGGTGTGAAATTTGCGAAGAGTAGTCTCCGCATATATGATGCCACAAAAATACGAAATTTATTTATACCTTTGCAGCGGTTTTTAGTAGTATATGATTATGAAGTTAGTATTTGCAACGGGAAATATCGGAAAATTGCGTGAAGCGTCGGAAATATTAGGTGAGGGTTTCGAACTTGTTTCCCTCGCGCAGGTAGGAGTTGATGAGGATATTCCTGAGACAGGAAATACATTGAGAGCCAATTCATTACAGAAGGCTCAGTATCTTTATGATAAGTTGGGATGCAATTGCTTTGCAGATGATACAGGACTTGAGGTGGATGCATTGGGAGGCGCCCCTGGAGTCTATACGGCAAGATATGCGGGAGAAGGTAAGGACTTCAATGCCAATATGGACAAGGTTCTGTATGAACTCTCGGTCCGTGAAAGCGAGGCAAAGATGGCAGAATCGCTCGGTCTCAAGGTCAAGCCAGTTTCACGCAGAGCGCGTTTCAAAAGTGTCATCACTCTGATAATCAACGGAGAAATAAAGATGTTCGAGGGTACTTTGGAGGGTGAGATATCCCGCGAAAAGTCAGGTAACGGTGGCTTTGGTTATGATCCTATATTCATCGCGGATGAATTCCCTGGTATGACCCTTGCCGATATATCGGAGGAAGAAAAGAACGCAATTTCGCATAGAGGCAAGGCTCTTCGTGCGATGGCTCAGTGGCTGAAGGATCGCTCCTGATTTCCCCTGGTCTCTGTCCTTTCGAGTGCAGTCTCCTTTTCATTTCGAGTGAGCGTAGAGAGTCGAGAAATCTAAACAATGATTATATGACAATAAACACCGGACTCATAGTTCTGCACACCACCAAGTTCGGTGAGAATTCTCTCGTCGTCCATACCCTAAGCAGGGATTATGGACGGCGAAGTTTTTTGGTAAGAGGGGTAGGTAAGAAGGCATCAATGTCTCTTTTTCTCCCTCTCAATATCCTGGAGGCGGAAATTGTGGAAAGCAGCAAGTCCGATCTATTTACGGCCAGGAATATAACTGCCATTCATCCGCTCTCCGGCATACGCAACAATCTTTTCAAAAACTCGATGACTCTCTTCATCAGTGAAGTCCTTTATCGCGTAGTCAAGGATGGTGCTGCAGAACAAGGCCTATATGAATGGTGTGAGAAGAACATCCTGCTGCTGGATAATATCCAGACCGATTTCAGCAATTTCCATATCCGTTTCCTTCTCGAACTTGCCGTAGCCCTTGGCTTCAGTCCGGAAGCCCGTGACCTTGCTCCTTTCGTAGGCGATCATTATCCTGTGGCCGAGAAATTTATGTCTCTTTCTTTTGCCGAATCGATGCTGATACCCCTCAATGGATCCCTCAGGAACGAAATCGCCGAAGAAATCCTACGCTACATAGAATTCCACACCGAATCCTCCGTGAATGTCAATTCCCTCAAGGTCCTTCACGAACTCTTCGCCTGATTTCTCAGTAACTCAAACTGGTTTAATGCTCAAACCGCAAGAGTGTAGAGGTCAATTTCATTCACTTCAGCGACTTCGCCGATGACGAGCGAGCGCTTCCCCTGTCATTTCGAGCAAGCGCAGCGAGTCGAGAAATCTCCTGCATAAACGCCAAGTCTGCTGTGTTTGATCGGTACCTTGATGTCTGATTGATGGTTGGTGAGTTGTGTGGATTTATAGTTCTAGTGAACTTTCGGCCCCTCTCATTCACCAGAACTCATCAAAAGCAACAAAATCAGACTTAAAAACGAGGTTCTAGTGAAGTTTATGGCCATAACCTTCACTAGAACTGATTGGGTGATTCCTATTCCGGTCATTCCAGAGTCAACTTCTTTCAGGGATAGGCTCCAATCGGAGTCAACCTAAATCAGGAAATGACATTTCTCTTTCACCGGCCATATAAAAGGCCTTTTTTCTGGCCACGCTGTCATTTTGATGTGAGCCGGCCAAGAAAACGCCTTTTACCCTGGCCGTGAGAGGGGTAAGCTGAAAGATAGTGACAATATGTGTCACGCCGGTAACTCGGAATCAATGATCTTTAACGTGTTTTCTCCAAATATACACTTCTATTCCGTACAGACCGGTACAAAGCAGGCAGAGCAGCCTTCAGGCTGAGCTGCGGAGCCTGCTTTGAACCGCTGGCCTTCGTATCCGCCAGCGGTGTTGCCTTGCACCTGCTGCATTTTTGCTATGAAAGTGCACGAGGTACCCTTCAAAAACGGGGTATCTCGCGCATTTTCACTGGTTTAGTGCTCCAGGTCCCCAACTAATGAGGCGCTTCTCAAAGTATTTCTCATAAACGCCAAGCCTGCTGTGACTCGCTCCGCAGAAGCGTATGGAAATGCTTCGCTCGCTCACAGCAGACTTTGTCTGTATGTGTTTGATCGATACCTTGATGTCTGATTGAGGACTGGTGCCTTGTGTGGGTTTATAGTTCTAGTGAACTTTCCTTGCCCCAAATTCACCAGAACTCCTCAAGAGCAGCAGAATCAGGCTCAAAATCGAAGTTCTAGTGAAGTTTATGGCCATAACCTTCACTAGAACTGATCCATCTACCGGATCAGAAATCTTTTCATAAGGCGATGATTTGTCCGGCAAACTTACATAACAACTTTAGTTTATATGTCAGTCGCAATCCAATTATGCATTAAACCGTCGCTCCGGGTCAGTGACTATTTCAGATAAGATTTAAGCGCATCCACATAACTTTCAAAGGCCCTCAGACCGACAGGAGTGATGCGGCATATAGTGCGAGGCTTCTTGCCTTCGAAAGTTTTTTCCACAGATATATAGCCTGCCACAGAAAGTTTGTCCAACTGAACGCTCAGATTGCCCGCTGTCGCCTGCGTGTTTTCTCTGAGATAAACGAAATCCGCCTCCTCAAGTTCTACGAGCAGCGACATAACTGCCAGACGTAGTTCGGAATGAAGTAAAGGGTCCAGTTTCTTGAACATATCTCTATCGGTTATTACGGTTCATCATTATACCCGGCAGTATCAGTGATACTACAGATGCTACTGAAAAGACCAGCGTCGCGTCGTAGGTTCTGAACACACAAAGAGCCACAGCACCCCCGATGCCTGTAATGAAGCCTCCGATAGTAATGAAACGGTTCTTAAGCACCATTCCAGTCATAGCAGCACCATATCCCAACAATACTATCGTGATGGCTCCTATATGTTCAGCAGCGACAAACGACAAGGCCACAGCCGTTGCGACTGCAAATATACCATATCCTATCCATATCTGCCCTATAGTATCATTGACAAAATTTCTGGCGCCTCTGATTTCCTTATTTTTCAGAAACAGATGTGACAGCGGCCAGCCTGCGACAGGTATGCCGAACCAGAGAAAATTCCACATAAGATTGTCCGTAGTCCTCAGCAAAAGCCAGATGACAATCGAAAATATCAGGACTATCACACCCCATAATATCATTGGAGTACCGGCATTTCTTTCAAAATCCTTTCTGCTTTTTGCGATTGCATCACTTATTACCTTAAGGCTCTGCTCAGGTGTCATTCCATTAGTTTCCATTTTCAATCAATTAAAAATTAAACATTTACAACTCCATCACTCCCCTTCCGGACGGGAAGATCCAAAGTTATGTCCCGCGAAGACAGTGCAAATATAAACAAGTTTATTTTATAAACCAAATACAATGAGAAAAACCTGCAGCGATATCTACAGGTTTTCAGAGAAAGTTTCGTAAAGATTATTTCATACGAAGAGACTTGATATAACCTTCCTGAGGCACGCAGTTTTCGAAGCGGCAGGCCTCGATGAAGTCCAGCATAGCCTTACGTGCCATTTCCTGATCAGGACGCGCCGCACGGATCTCAAAGAAAGTAGTACGCGGAGCCTCGGAAAATTCTATTATCTTCTCCCAGTTCTCCGGAGGCACTATACCGCTGAAGCAGGAGTTGCGGATTTTCTTATATGGCCAGAATGTGTAGCCGATATTGGCTTCTTCCATTGTCTTGCAGAATGTCTCCTGCCACTCATCCGTATTATGACCGATTTCACCCATATACATAGGCATATCGGTGCTGTCGCGGAACTCGATGAAGTTCATAATCGCAGGACGGATCGGATCACCGCCATACCTATGGCAGGTCCACATCAGTTTATCATCATAACTCCAATCCTTGAAAGGCCTGAAATTGCCGTTCCACTGAGGTGCCCCGAGCATAATGATATGATTCGTATCAACTTCACGAATAGCCGCTGTAACCCTTTTATGCAAAGGCTCCAACTTTGCATTCAATTCGTCCATATTCTCAAAATACGGCGCAATCGGCTCATTTATAAGATCGTAGCCAAGGATAACAGGCTCATTCCTATAGTAATCCGCTATCTTTTTCCAGATGTCGCAGAACAACTGCTGAGACTTTTCGCTTTCCATAAGCCAAGGATAGCCGTAACTGTCATCTATGTTGTCACCGGTCTGTCCACCCGGAGCATCGTGCATATCGAGAATGACATAAAGTCCATTGTCACGACACCAGGTTATGACGCTGTCAACCCTTTCGAAGCCATCCTGATTCACAGACAGGCCCATATAATCCTCATCTGTGAACAATTTGTAATGGAACGGGAGTCTGATGGTATTGGCCCCGGTAGAGGCTATGAATTCGATATCCTCGCGGGTCACATAATTATCCTTGAAAATTTTCCAGAATTCTGCTGTGAAGTCGGGTCCGACCAATTCGCAGAACATCTGATCGATCAATCTTGCAGAGTTAGTCTTGCTGAAGCCGAACATATAACCTTCTGGATTGAGCCAGTTGCCAAGGTTGGTGCCCTTGATGAAGAATACGGATCCATCCGGAGCAATGAGGTTCTGACCTTCAACACGTATGAAATCATCAGAAGACACGGTCTGTGCCGAGCGTCCGCATCCTGCCACAAAAGCCGCAGACAGTAACGCTAAAAGTAAAGCCTTGATTCGCATATTGATTATTGTTTTAGTGTTTATGTCATAATAAAAATTGGCCCGACCTTCACAGGCAAGGCCAATTGAGTTTCTAACCTGAAAGCATAACTAACCATTATAATTCATTCAATTCTGCATCCAGCCATTCAAGACGCTTCGTATAGAATTCCTTCAGATAGTCAACTTCCTTCTCGTATGAGCCGAGTGATGGGAAATATACCCAATCAACAGACTCCCATATACTCCAAACCTGAAAATTTCTTTCTTGAGCCTTATCAAGAATAAGCGCCTGCTCATCAATGAAGTCCGGAATCTTACGCAACTCCGGCATAAGTTCATTCCAACGTTCCTGCACTTTATCGACAAATACCGGATCACCGAAAAGATGCGGATACCATTTATCCAACTTGATCCAGAAATTTTCAGGTCCGTTGCCGACATTGCCCCAGAAGTAGCCGCAATTGCCGAGAGTGAGGTCAAAGTCCCAGAGATGGTACATCTCCATCTTCTTTCCACGCTCCTTGGTAATGAATGAACTTTTCCGAAGATTACCGTCTATGTTCTTGGTAAGTTCCTGTACAATATAATAATCAACGAATGAATCGACATCAATGTACTTCGGATAGCCGGAAGCCTCTGAAAAATCCTTTGCCCGAAGTGCCTTTTCAAATGACTCGAAAAGTCCCTTAACGTATGCAAGTTGCTCATCTGTAGGCTCTTCCGGATCGCTGAACATCATCGGAACCCCCATAGAGGTCCACCAGCAGGTAGTCTCGTCCTGCTGCTCCTCGATCTCCAGATAATATCCTCCGGTCACGGCATCACCGACATTGTCATTCTCTCCCACGACATCGATATTCACCCTGTCGGGAGACACCTTCTTATGCTCGCAAAGCGTATATACTCCCTGATATTTACCGTTGAGATACACTTCAACGCTACGCATACGCGGAGTCCAACTGAATCCACATATCTCCGAAAGTTTCATAGCGACGATGTTGCGGATCAAGGTTCTGTCGGCATAATTGGCAAGCAAAGCCCACTCCTTGTCTGCCGGCATTCCCAAAAGTGAAGCCTTCTCCTTGAGTTTCACCTTCCAAGGCTTCTTTGGGAAACTCCAGGTGGAATTGCCTCGTCCTCTTATGCCCATATCGGCAGTAAATTCGGTGACATCACCATAGAGTCCTTCCGGATCCGATATGGTTATCGTACCGTCAATATATGTCTTCTTATCAAGAATCGGAGCGGAATCCTTTGTCTTTATTCTGATCACCGGAATATTCTGCCGCCTGGCGATCTCTTCCTGCTCCTGCTTCTGATCTTCCAAAGCCTTGCTCGGAAAAACAAGGAGTGTACGGTTGCTCAGATATGCATACAAAGTCGTGGTGTCGAAATACACATATACCGGGACAGACTCCATATCCGGAACCGAAGAATCCGCTTCGATACCCAGAAGAGCACCGTCTATCGACCACCATCCTCCTACAGCCTCGACCTCAGCCGGGCTGCCCGTGGTACAATCGTGGATTTTAAAAGAGGTTTCAGGGACAGTAAGTTTGTAACCATCAGTAAATGTTATCTCACAGACCTGCGGCTGATGTACTGCAGATTGGAAAATCTTTCCATCCCTGTATGCACGGATCAATTCAAGATATTCCTTTGGTCGGAGAGTTTCATCCGAAGGAAGCACCTCCCTCTCACAACCGGAAAGGACAAGGCTCAAAGACAAAAGGAAGAATGATAAAATATATGCAAGTCTGTTCATAAACTCTTATTTAACAACAAAATCCACAGGATCCCCGGAAGCGGAATCACCTGCAACCCAAAGTCTGAAATCACCAGGTTCCACAACATATTCCATATCAATGTTCCAGAATGCAAGTTCCGCCACTGGAAGTTCGAAGGTTACAGTCCTGGTCTCTCCAGGAGCAAGTGTCACGCGTTCGAATCTCTTGAGTTCCTTCACCGGACGCACGACTGAACCGACCTTGTCCTGGACATAGAGTTGAGCCACTTCCGTAGCCTCATATCGTCCTGTATTCTTGAGGTCGAAATTCACGCGGATTGTTCCGTCACGCTCCAACTCCGCGTTCTCGATAATAGGTTTGCCATACTCGAATGAAGAATATGAAAGGCCATAACCGAACGGGAAAAGAGGGCCGTATCCGCTGTCGAGATAATATGAAGTACATCCGAGGGATGTCTGACCTGCAGCGATAGGAATATCCTCAAGAAGGGTCTCAGTACCGTTGCAAGGACGGCCTCCGTTATTGTGATTGTAGTAGAATGGAGCCTGGCCAGCATCACGAAGGAAGGTCATAGGGAGTTTACCCGACGGAACTGCCTTACCTTTGATCAGGTCTGCGAGAGCAGGACCTCCCATCGTACCCGGATGGAATGAATAGAGCATTGCATCACAGTTCGCAAGGTCACGCTCTATGGTAAGCGGACGACCGGCCATTACAACCACAACAACCGGTTTTCCGGCCTTGGCAACTTCTGCAATAAGTTCGCTCTGAGCACCCTGGAGATTGAGATTTGACAGCGAATGTGCCTCTCCCGAAAGGATAGCCTCCTCTCCGACAAATACGACAGCGGCATCTGCCCTTGCTGCAGCATTGCGCACCTTAGCAAAATCCTTTGTATCCTTGTCACGGCTGTATTTCAAGCCAGGTTCCCAGATCACATCATACTGCTCACGAAGTGCGGCAAGAGGAGTCACCGTATGCTCCTTCTGGCCGTCAAATGCCCAGGTTCCCATCTGCTCGTATGGAGCATCAGCAAGAGGACCGGTCACGAGGATTGTCCTGGCCTTGTCCAGAGGAAGCACATTACGCTTGTTCTGAAGAAGGATTGCGGATTCTATAGCACACTGCTTTGCTGCCTCGAGATGTTCAGGAGCGTAATTGACCTTCTCAGGAGCCGACTCGTCTATATACGGATTCTCGAAAAGGCCCAGTTCGAATTTAAGTTTCAATATATTGCGGACTGCCCGATCTATTTCCTTCTCAGAAATTTTCCCTTCATCCACGAGTTCTTCGACATACTGGATGAATCCGTACGACATCATATCCATATCCACTCCGGCATTCACAGCCTGCTCGGCAGTGTGCTTGAGGTCGCGTGAGAAGCCGTGTGCGATCATCTCTCCGGCAGAATTCCAGTCTGTCACAACCATTCCGTCCCAGCCCCACTCTCCACGAAGGATATCCTTCAGCAGCCATTTATTACCTGTTGAAGGGATACCGTCGATCTCATTGAAAGATGTCATAAGGGTAGCGGCACCGGCCTCTGCGGTGGCTTTGAATGCAGGAAAATATGTATTTCTCAGAGAACGCTCTGAAATCATCGTAGAATTGTAGTCTCGTCCGCCCTCGGCTGCGCCATAGCCTACGAAATGCTTGATGCAGGCCGCCATTGCGGTAGGATCGCTGAGATCTTCTCCCTGATAGCCTTTCACCATAGCAACACCCATCTGCACATCCAGATACGGATCCTCTCCGGCACCTTCCGCAACTCGTCCCCAACGCGGGTCGCGCGCAATATCAAGCATAGGTGAGAATGTCCATCGGATACCACTTGCGGTTGCCTCAACTGCAGCGACACGGGCTCCCCTCTCTACTATAGCCGGATCGAATGTAGCAGCCTGACCGAGAGGAATAGGGAAAATTGTCCTGAAACCGTGGATCACATCACGACTGATAAGGACAGGAATACCAAGACGGCTTTCCTCAACGGCAGCCTTCTGAATAGCATTAAGTTCCTTAGGATCAACGCAATTCAGCACTGATCCCATTTCACCTTTCGCAGCAGTTTCAGCCAGCCAGGCACCTCCGGAGAGTTGGTTCATCTGTCCGACCTTTTCCCGAAGAGTCATCTGCGACAACAGATCATCGACCTTCTTGTCGATATCACTCTGTGGCTCGGAAGCACAAGCAGTCAGAGCCACAGCGGCTCCGATCAGAAGAATATTCAGTATCTTATTCATATTGATGGGTAATTTATTTCTTTTGGAATACACGCACATAATCAATTTCCATTTCTGCAGGACCTTCAGCCAGAGCGGTAACCTGATTTATATCCCATATTCCCGGGAAGTTGCCACCGACAGCAAGGTTAAGAAGAATGAAGTTGTCCTTACGGAACTCATTGTCACCGAAGTCCTTGAGAGCCATCTTGAAATAAGGTTTGGCATCAGGCTTGGTGTCAAGGTCTATATACATTGCAATCTGATTCTCGTCCCAGATGCAGGTGAATGTGTGGAACTGTCCGTCCTGGACAGAGTAAGAATTGGTGAAGTCGTACGAATAATATTGATGCCCCGGGGCGCCCCAATGGCAGGCTCCGTTAAGGAACTTCTCCTGCGCACCTTTCTTTATTCCGTTTGCGTGTCCCATCTCAAGGATGTCGGTCTCGCCGCAATTAGGCCAGCCCTTCGACTTGAAGTCGTTGCCCATCATCCAGAATGCAGGCCAGAGGCCGTTGGCTGTCTTAGGCAGTTTGATGGATGCCGTGACATATCCATACTTGAAATACACCTTCCCAAGAGTGATAAGACGGGCCGATGTTGCAGAAGCACCTTGATAATTCTCCTTGCGCGCCGTAATGACGAGTTTTCCGTCACGGACATCGACATTCTCAGGGCGGTCTGTATAATACTGAAGTTCTGCATTGCCCCAGCCGTTGCTTCCGCGTCCGGTCTCGCAGGTCCAGTTGGCCTCATCAAGTTTGTTCCCCTCGAATTCATCGCTCCAGAACAACTCATATCCTTCAGGAACAAACATAGCCTCGCCTGTAGAACTTGTTTTCTGGACGAGGTCAACTTCAGTTTTTGAAGAAGCAGTCCTGAATGTTATCGTATTAGTACGGTTTTCTGTCAGAAGATTCTTCTTTACTGAAATCTTGACTTTGGTCTCGCCTTTTATGCCGCCTGTAGGAGAAACGGAGCACCAGTCAGGATCAGCCACAGATGTGCCCCAGTCAGCATCTGCGGTAACGGTAAGATAGGTCTCCTGTTCTTCAAAATCAACTGTAATCTCTGTCTGAGAGACCTGGACAGTGCCGCCTGCAGGCTTCTCATCAGCCGGCTCGGATGTGCAGGAAACTGCCATAAGGGCAATTGCCAATATTCTTGTTATCATATTCATAACTTTATTCTGGTTTCTGGAACACGCGTACATAGTCGATTTCGTATGTTGCAGGGAGACAGGACTCATCCACGCCATACATTCCTCCCCAATCGCCACCCCAGGCAAGATTGAGTTTAAGTTCGAAAGGCTTGTTGAACGGCCAGGTGTTGGCATTACGTCCCTGTGAATAGTCCTCCGGATTGTAGTAGAAGAGTTGTTTTCCGTCAACGTATGTCTTTATATATTCAGGAGTCCACTCAAGGGCGTATGTGTGGAACTCATCCATTACCCCAGGAATCTTGCGTGCTGCTGTCTTCTGAGTGCCTATAGCGTGATAATACGCCTTGCAATGAATCGAAGATGACACCTCTGTAGGCACACATCCTACGTGCTCCATAATATCGATCTCACCTCCCTCCGGCCATCCTGACCATACCGACGGCATCATCCAGAATGCAGGCCAGGTTCCCTTTCCTTCGGGCAGTTTCAAACGTGCCTCGAAGTAGCCGTAGGTCCAGTTCTTCCTGGTATTGACTCTCGCCGAATACACCCTGTTTCCGCTCTTTATTGCACGGATCTTCAAAGTGCCATCACTCACATCGGCAGTGATTATATCGCCGGTACGTCCGGCAACGTAAGTCTGTAATTCATTATTTACCCAACCAGGTTCGGCTGTCTCATACCACCATTCCTTGGCGTCAGGCATAATAAGAGAAGGGTCATTGAACTCGTCCCTCCATACGAGTTGGTATCCGGCCGGGGTATATATATCCGGCTCTACATATTGAACACCTTCCGGCACCACAAAGCCTTCCGGTACGACAAAATCCGACCACACATATATAGTCGTCAGAGACGGATTGCCGGTTGCATTCAATTGTTTAAGTTTAGTAAGCAACTGGATGTCAATGGTCTTCAGATTGTTTCCGGAGACATTCAGGGATACGAGATCCGGGAACAGTTCTTCAAGTCTGGAAATATCGGTCAGGCCGGCGTTGGAAAGATCCAGTTCCGTAACTCCTTCTATCTCCTTGGTGCTGAGGACATTGTCTCCGTCTTTATCGAGATTCTTGAGCAGGGCATCCAGCAGAGCCTTGTTCTCTACTGTCACACTCTCGACTTTATAATGCTGTCTTACCGGGATCTCCACCTTCTGCGTCCCCGATCTGAAAAGGAGATTGGTTTCCCTTTCGTCACCGGTCTTGTTCTCTTCGACAGTGACTTTGACAGAAGTCTCCCCTTTGATTCCTCCGGTCGGAGAGGTCTTGACCCAGGAGTCCACAGGAGTAACTCCCCAGTCAGTTTCTGCATTTACTGTCAGCACTATTTCCTGTGCCACAGAAGATACAGATATCTCGTTCGGGCTTACCTGCAATTTAATCTCCGGCGCATTCCCTCCCTGAGGCTCCTTTTCGCCACAAGCGGATGTCAGGCCGGCAAGGGCAGCTATCAGTAATATAGTCTTGAATCTCATTTTTTAGATTTCTCCATTCGCTTCGCTCAGTCGAAATGACAGAGACGAAATATTAAAAAGCAGGGGCAAAGCCCAATACGGACTTTTGTCCCCTGCCTTTAAGAATACTTTTAATGCTCGATAATAGTAATACCGCTTATGATCACCTTTGAACCAGCAACTGCTCCTCCAAAGTCGAATACGAGCTTCATATCAGGAATATCCGTTCCAGGAAGGCCTGTTACGGTATATACATACTCCTCATAAGCTGAGAGAACGATATCCGGTTTGTAGAAGAGTTCGTTCACGTCATTTGAAGGAGCCTGCTCATAGCAAGGCTTAACAGTTACGTGAGGATGATCTGCCTCCGAATACAATGTCACCTGGAAATCGTATGTCTTGTCAGTAGAGATCTTGATGCCTGTCTTATTGAAGATAAACTGTCCCTGCCACTGTGACGCACCGATTCCGTCAGGCATAATGAGAGTATATTCATTATTGCCTGCTGTCATTTCAGGATTTGCAATCTGAGTCCAGTTATTGTCTGCGAACCAATAAGAGACATCTGCTGTATTCGCTGTCTTCCAAAGGTTTGCATCTGAATTCGGATCAAGTGCACCCGGTACCTCTGGTTCTGGCTCCGGTGCTGCAGCACCCTGGCTCTCACGGAAGATGATGTCTTTGATATTCACCTCAGTTCCTGCTGCATTTCCTCCGAAGTCGAAAACAAGTTTGAGGTTGCTTGCATCGATACCAGGCATAGCAACTACCTTGTAAACATAATCCTCGTATGCTGTAAGTTGATGCTTGTCAGCGAAGAAGAATACATTATCATTGTCATTCTGGGTAAGTTTCACAGTTACACCAGGATGATCGTGAGAAGAATTCATCACAAGATAGAAATCGTATGTCTTGTCAGGTGTAGCAGCCATACCTGTGTTTGCGAAGCATACTTGTGCCTGCCACTGGTCTGTAGTGGCCTCAGGCAGAGTTACAGTGTAATTATTGCCGTCGGCTTCGAAGCCAGGATTATCAATCTGAGACCAGCCAGGTGCATAGTAATATGTCATTTCGGTTGTGTTGGCTGTAAGCCACATATTGCTTGCATCGTTAGGATCGAATGTCGGCTCTGAAGAACCGCCACCGATTGTCTTAGCCTCACGGAATACGATATCCTTCACAACTACTGTAGAACCGCCCTGTCCGCCACCGAAGTCGAATACGAGTTTGAGGTTATCGCAGTCGATACCAGGAGCAGCATATACATCAAGAACGAAGTCCTCGTATGCTGTAAGAGCATAGCGGCCGTCTGTGATGATTGCGCCGTCATCAGTCTGAGCGCAAAGCTTCACGGTAACGCCTGGGTGATCTGCTGTAGAGTTGAGCACGAGGTGGAAGTCGTAAGTCTTCGCTGCCTCTGACTTGAGGCCTGTGTTCTGGAAGAAGAACTGACCCTGCCACTGCTGGGTACCGAGACCCTCAGGAAGTACGAATGTATGAGTACCACCGTCTGAAGTCACTGTCGCATTCTCGATAGCACCCCAGTCGTTGTTTGCGAAGTAGAAGTGGTGGTCTGTAGTCACAGCATTGTTCCAGAGGTTGTCTGGAGATGATGGATCGAACGGTGCAGGACCTGAACCGCCTTCGATATGCTCCTGAAGAACGATATCCTTGATCTCTACAGTAGAGCCCGGAGTCGCACCACCGAAGTCGAGAACAAGCTTAGCGTTTGAAAGGTCAACACCCTGGATGCCCTTCACCTGATACTTGAACTCTTCGTATGCTGTCACAGCGTGTGCATCCTCGAAGAAAAATACATTGTCATTATCCTGCTGAGTGAGTTTGATGGTGATTCCGCCGTGGTCTGCGGTAGAGTTGAGTACAAGCTGGAAGTCATACTTTTTGTCAGCCGATGTCACGATACCGGTATTGTTGAATACCATCTGACCCTGCCAACGCTGAGTACCGATGCCCTCAGGGATGACGATTGTATGCTTGTTGCCTTCCGCTGTGTATGCAGGGTTGTCGATCTGACCCCAATCGTTGTTTGCGAACCAGAATGAAACGTCCATAACGGCGTTCTTCCAGAGGTTACGGTCTGAGTTAGGATCGAATACTACCTCACCTGGCTGTGGCTTAGGATCCTCAGGCTTGGCACTGCCCTCAACGATGAACTCATACTTCCAGGAGATTGCACCGTTGTCGTGTACAAGGGCTATCTTCTTGGTGTTTGTTCCCTCAAGGAGTTTGTAGCGTGGCTCAGCCATTGCATCAGGGTTAGGAATGTATGAAAGATTGGTATTTTCTGGAAGTACGAGATAAATTTCCTCGATACCAGCATCATTCCAGGCATTCTCGAATGAATATGTGGTAGTGAAGCCCTCGATAGGAACCTGATAGTCATTGCCGTCATTAGGATTGTGCTCTGTACCGTAGCCTGAATCCTTATTTACATATACAGTACCGCCTTCACCAGGGTTGTAGGTATATTTCATATCGGCAGAGAAGGTAAGTCTGTCGTCATAAAGACCACAGTCCTTCTTCTCGTCAGGGCCTGCTGACCACCAGTTAGTACCGTCAGTACCCGGCTCACCGCAACCCATATGTCCCTTCACTGTGGAGTTCCACTCCCATACCTTCTTATCACTTCCAGCAAAGAATGTTATATACTTTGATGGATCGAACGGATCACGATAAGTGTTTTCGAGTGTGAATTCAACAGTCTTGGATCCCACAGACACGCCGTGAGCATTGTATGCCTTTACCTCTACAGAGTGAGTACCGGCATCACGCAGACGAAGTTGGATACCGTTTCCGGTGTAAGCATATTTCTTGTTAGCCTTTCCGTCGATCTTTTCTTCTCCGAAAAGCCACATAGGCACCATTCCCTGATTTTCAATAGAGAATGTCACATAGTTGGTCGCCTGGTCAACATCTATCTTTACCTGAAGGTCAGAAGCGGAAGGAACCTTGTTAGGATCCAGTTCGAACTGCTCCTGCATACAGCCTACAGACAATACAGCAGCCAGAGCCAACGCCATATATTTAAAAATCTTCATAATCTTTCAGAATTAACGATTAATAGTTGTTCTGGGTAAGCGGGTACTGAGTACTTGCAGTAGCATCCATCTCTGACTGAGGGAACGGCAGGTACTTCTTGCTTTCTGTCCAAGCCTTTGTACGGTAGCCGCCTTCATCGTTTGCAGGTGTAAGCACTGTGGTTGCCTGTCCGAGACGGACAAGATCCCAATAGCGTTTTCCTTCACCCATCAATTCTACGTGGCGCTCCTGAAGAATTGTCTCAAGGCTTGCACCCACATTGCCAAGGCCTGCTCTTGTACGAACCTCATTGAGGTATGCGTCTGCAGAGCCCTTTCCTGAGCAGCCGTGAACAGCGATGAGTTCGGCTGCATTGAGGAGAGTCTCGGCGTAGCGATACAGACGGATGTTTGTACCATAGTTCAAAGTAGCGTCAGCGATCTGGCCTGCATTACCGTCAAGACGAGGAAGATACTTCGCATTGTAGAATCCGGTATCCTGGTAACGTGCGGTGTATGTAGCACCTTCTGAAGCAGGCTCATAGATTGTAACAGCCTTGCGGAGGTCGCCTTCTTCGAATGCCTTAGGAGCGGAAGTGGTGAGAGGGAAGAATCCCCAACCCTCGTTGCCGTACTTCGCGCTGCCTGCCATACTGTTCATACCCATAAGTGTAGGGAGAACTGTACCGCCGGCCGCGAGAGGGCTGCCCCAGGAGCGATAAGCGCCCTGGCTGAAGAAGTTGATGTCAAGGATTGTCTCCGAACTCCACTCGCCTGCAGGCTCCCACATATTTGCGAGGTCTGCTGATGATACGAGAGCATACTGTCCGCTGGTTATGATCTCTTCCATATAGTCAAGAGCCTTCTGCATTCTCTCCTTGTCGTTCTGATACATAACGATCTCAGCATAAAGCATCATTGCAGCAGCCTGAGTGATTCGGCCAAGTTCTGCGGTACGCTTCATAGGAAGAGCCTTTGAATCGATTGCGGCTTCAAGAGATGCAACCATAGACTGGTAAACCTCGTCTGCCTTGAACTGAGGACACTCGTATGGGAAGTCAAGGTTTGCCTCATAGTAAGGAATATTTCCCCAAAGTTTCCACATCTGTGTGTAGTACCAAGTGCGGAGAACAGTGGCTTCAGCAAGCATTTCTGCCTTGGAAGCATCGGAAATGTTCTTGACACCATCCATATATTTGTGAACACAGTTCGCACGGTTGACTCCGGAATATGCGATTGTCCATACGGAAGCAGGAGTATTCTGAGAATCAACGGAATAGTCGAACATCAGATGATAGTGACGGTTGTCGGAAACACCTGATCCGCCCGGATAGACGTCATCAGCCATCACTTCATAGATCATAGGAATCGGATTGTACATTCCCATTCCCCAGTCAAACCACTGAAGAGGGTCGTATGCAGCCACAAGAGCCTCCTTGATACGTGCTTCAGAGTTGTAATACTCGTCAATATATATCTTATCGTGAGATTGTACGTTAAGCCAGTCCTCACCACAAGAGTTGAGAGTCATTGAGAGCAGCGCTGCTGCTATAATGTAATATATCTTTTTCATCTTAAATCTCTTTACTGGTGATTAGAAAGTAATGTTTGCACCGAACTGAACTGTACGAGCCTGAGGATAGATACCTCTGTCAACGTAGTCAGCGATTTCAGGATCGAAACCGTCATACTTAGTGAATGTAAGGGCATTCTCACAAGCCACGTAAACGCGGAACTTCTTTACGAAGATCTTGCTTGTCCACTTTACAGGAAGAGTATAGCCGAGGGTTACATTCTTGAGACGGAAATAACTTGCATCCTTGATGAAGAAGTCTGAAGCCTTGGACCAGTTCTGGTTAGGGTCGGTCACTGTGAAACGAGGATAATCGTTTGTAGTACCCTCGCCTGTCCAACGGTTGAGGACATACTTAGGCTGGTTCATTGTAGGAATATCTGTACGACGTGTAGCATCGAAGATCTTGTTTCCTGCTACGCCCTGCCATACCATAGAGAAGTCGATTCCCTTCCAGTCAATGCTTGCGTTGATACCGTAAGTCCAGGAAGGAACACACTTGCCGAGGTTTGTACGGTCGCCTTCAGCAGTGATGCTGCCGTCACCGTTGAGATCCTGATAGCGGAAGTCACCAGGCTGTGCATCCGGCTGGATAAGATTTCCTTCTGCATTTGTATATGCATAGACTTCGCCCCAGTTCTGGAATACTCCGTCAGTCTTGTAACCGAAGAAATAAGGGAACGGCTGTCCGTTCTCACCACGGATGATGGTACCCATCTGATGTACGGAACCTCTGTCGAGGATACCTGACTCGTTACCCGCATTGATGAGGAGAGTCTTGATGTAAGTGGCGTTTGCACCTACTGAGAAATTGAAGTCACCGATAGAATAACGATAACTGAGATCGAGTTCGACACCGGTATTTGACATCGAGCCTACGTTACCCCAAGGCTTTGATTCTCCAAGATATGTAGGAACAGGCATCTCGATGAGCATACCGTCAGTTCTCTTGAAGAAGTAGTCTGCGGTGAACTGGAGAGCATTTCCGAAGAATCCGAGATCCAATCCGACGTCAGTCTGGTTACTTCTCTCCCACTCGAGGAGTTCGTTAGGAGTAACGGTAGTCTTCACACCATTGATGATGGTCTCGTTTCCGAGAGCACCGCTGCCGAATACGTAATTGTTTCCGGCTGCAGTCTGTGCCGCGAACATAAAGTTACCGAGACGGTCGTTACCGTTGATACCCCAGGATGCACGGAGTTTCAGATTAGAAAGCCAAGGTGCGACATCCTGCATAAACGGCTCGTTCTTGATGTTCCACGCAGCGGATGCTGAAGGGAAGATAGCGAAACGACGGCCAGGTCCGAAACGTGATGAACCGTCGCGGCGTACTGTTGCCTGTACCATATAGCGGTTGTCATAGTCGTATGACGCACGTGCAAAGAGTGAAGAAAGACGATAATCTGCATAGAGAGATCCACCTCCGTCGTTATCTTCGCGCTGGCTTGTAGCAAATCCCATATTTGCCTTGTTCGGATCCTCTTCAGTGAGATACATCCTTGAGGCATTGATGTTGCGACCCTGTTCTGCGCTTGCAGACTGACCTGCCATCACTGTAAGATTGTGCTTTTCAGCAAAAGTCTTTGTATAAGTCAATGTATTCTCGACCTGCCAGATAAGGCCACGGTTCATAGAGCCCCATACTGAAGAATAGCCCTGATGACGTGTTGAAGACAGATAGTAGTTAGGTGTCCAGCCGTCAGAACCTCCTACAGAGAAGTCAACGTTTACTGAAGAACGGAAAATGAGACCATCATAAAGTTGGAACTCGAGTTCAGCACCGCCCACGAGACGGTCATAATTGTTCCTTGTACCAGGAAGAGAAAGGTCGGCAAGAGGGTTGACCATTTCCTGGAACTCAGTACCAGGCACTGTGAAGAGACGTCCGTTTTTTGGGTCACGGATAAGGTTGAAGTCGCTCCAGTTAGGGTTGAGGAGTTCACCTGTCGCCTCATCTATCGCGTGTGCTGCATCATTATAATAGTATCTGTCGATTACCGCCTGCTCGTCAGCCGGATCTACATATACATTAAGGAGTGGAGAAAGAGAAGCAGCAGATCCGAGAGGAGAACCGAATTCAGAGTTGGTAGAGATTCCTCGTGTGAATGTACGCGAATAAGATGCATTGATATTGAGGTTCATCCTGTTGAGCCAGGTACGTTCCTGAGTTGCATCAAACACGCTGTAAGAATCATTTACACGTACGGTGAAACGCTCATAGTTTGAACGGTCGAAATCACCGCCGACGATACCTTCCTGTGAATAATAACCTGCCGATACGAAATACTGGTTCTTGCCACTGGTACCGCTGATTGTCAACTGATGAGTCTGCTGAGGTGCATTCCAGTTGAAGAGTTCCTTCTGCCAGTCAGTTCCTTCGCCGAATGAATAAGGATCGGCATAAACAGGAGCATTACCATCATTGATGGCTGCCTCGTTCATCATCACAGCATACTCGGTTGCATTAAGGACTTCACGCTGACGCCAAGGACTTGACATTCCGTACTGGAAATCGTAGGTAACAGAAACCTTGTCCTTGGATCCTTTCTTTGTAGTCACGAGGATAACACCGTTTGCACCGCGGGTACCGTAAACTGCACAGGATGCTGCGTCCTTAAGGATGTCGATACGCTCGATATCGCTTGGCGCAAGATAGTCGATTCCGCCATTGATAGCCATACCGTCAACTACGTAAAGAGGATTGGCATCATTGATGGTACCGATACCACGGATACGGATCTGTGATCCTGCTCCAGGCTGACCGGAAGTAGAAGTTACGTTCACACCCGGGGTAAGACCCTTGAGGGCATCATCGACACGTACTGCCGCAACCTTGTCGAGCATTTCATCACCGACAGTTGAAATGGCTGCTGATACTACGGCTTTCTTCTGAACGCCGTATCCGATCATTACGACCTCATCAAGAAGTTCAGAATCTTCTTCAAGGATGACATTTACTGTGCCCCCCCCTACTGGTACGCGAACTGTCTTGTAACCGATTGAAGTCACGACAAGAACCGCATCCGAAGAGAGATCCTCATAAAGAACGAAATTTCCATCAAGGTCAACCGTAGTTCCGATGGATGTTCCTTCCACCATCACCGCAGCGCCAATCACTGGCTCACCGGCTGAATCCTTGACTGTACCTTTCACTTGCTGAGCAAACGCATTGGCGCAACTCAGACCCATTATCGCAAAGATAAGGGCGATTCGATAAGTTAGGTGTTTCATTGGGTTAGTATTTATGTGTTATTAGAATGTTTGTACGAAACATCTGGTTCGTGTTTCCAAATTTAAGAATTTTTTTGTTCGATTCCACTTGATGATGGGAAGTCAGTCGGCATTTAGTGGATAATTGCCTCGTAAAACACTATTACTCAATGATATAACCAAAGGAAAGAGTTTAAAAAAGTGGACATTTCCGACCTAAGCGATAGGTACAGATTTGGCAAAGTGGAAAAATAACCAGGCCAATATTTTGTAACAAACTGATATACAGAATATTGACCTGATATAAAATAAAACCGAAAAGTGGAAAAATCAACGTTTTGAACCGATTTTTCTGACCGTTTCCTCGAAATTTTCGCGATTTTCCAGAGCCGCATTCTTGACCTGCGCCCTATAGTTGTAAATGGTATTTACCGAATATCTCAGAAGGGACGCGATATGCGAAGACTGGGTTATTCCGAGTTTGATCAGAGCAAAGATACGGAGTTCTGTACTGAGCAATTCGCCATCCTTAACCTTCACACGGGAATCCTCCTTAAGAAGTGCATTGAACTCCTCGACGAAAGTAGGATACAGGCTTAGGAAGGATGTATCGAAAGTCTTGTAGAAATTCTTCAGTTCGGCATCGAACTGGTCACGTGTGAGATTCTTTTTCAATTTATCCAGATATCCCGAACACATCGAGAGGAAAAGTCCCAGATATTCTTCCTTGGCCGCATTTGCCTCAATCAGATCAAGATTGGTCTGCTTGAGATTTTCCTCGGCATCGATAACAGAATGGTAATATTCTGCAAGTTGAAGATTCTTGGATTCTATTTCCGATGCGTTACGCCTTCCTTTCACATAAAGACGAACTGTTACTACACAGAAGACAAGAAGAAGGAGAGCGATACATACCGTGCAAATGAAATAGCGGCTTCGTTCCCTGCTCTGCAGTTCCTTGCTGTCGGTGTACGTCTTGAGTATCCAGGGAAGAGTGGATGCAATCTGCACCTTTCGCAGTTTCGCATTATAATAAAGAGCATCATCAAGCGAGACATTGATATATCGGAAAGCACGGTCTGTATCCTGAGGATCAGAGAGTTTGATAGCGATGGAACAAAGGGATGCATTATCCTTGATGGCTCCTCTGATATCGCACAGAGCCGACTCCGTCCACCATTTGATGAGTTCATCGGTACGGTCGAGATTCTCGCAGATGAAGCCCTGCCAGTAAGTCTGCACAGCATAATCCCTTGAATCCTTGTCCAGGCTCTCTATAAAGTGCAGATTTTCATTGTAGGCTTTCTCGAAATCCTTGCCTTCTATCATCCTCATTATCCTTATATGACGGTTGACAGGAAGATTTTCAGGCGTATTTTCCAGGATACGGTCCTGATAGAGCGTGACATTTGAAGCGTCCGGCACATCAATGCTTGATGTCGTAACATACTCCTGATAATCGTGAAGGAACTTCTGTCTTGCATTATACCACTCCGTCATCTGGTCTATGGCCAGAGCAGCAGTGTCGATCCTGGCAAACACCTCATCCGCCTCAAGGTAGAATCCGGCTGTCGTCAGGAGCATAGCCTTGTTCAGCAGCGCATTCATACGAAGGGAATCATTCCCTGTTTCCAGAGCGATATTCAATTGATTGTCAAGAGTTTCTTTAGCCTTATCAAATTGGAAAGGCTGATATTCCAGATAAAGTTGACCGTAAATATGGTATTGCTGAAGAGGAGTCACTCCCCTAGAATGCAGCATATTCTCGATGGTACTGATCTTCTGCTGCTTGATTCGTACATATTCTTCCGAACGTTCAAGAGCCTCGTCGATTCTCCGAAGTTCATTTTCGTATGCGCTATAGGAATGTGACGTGCAGGAAAAGAGCACGGAAAGAATGGTAAGAATCACCGTAAAACGTATGGAATGTCTTTTCATAGCCATTAGATCAACTCCACAAAAATACTAAAAAAGATCCAATTGCAATATTTTCATTATCTTTGTAGAATCGTAAAAATCAGGATTATGCTCAGAAAAACAATAATTTTTCTATCCATATCAGCAATATTCCTTGCCTGTGGAAAGGATCCGTACGACCTATCCGACAAGACCCCACCTCCAGGAAATCAGAATGAAAATCCATCTGTGCCCGTAAAAGGTGAATTTGCAGAAGGAGCCGACATCAGTTGGGTGACTGAAATGGAAAAAGACGGTGTGAAATTCTATGATCATAACGGGAATGAGACAGAGTGTACTGCCCTGATGAAGGAAACAGGTTTCAATTCGATCCGTTTGAGAGTGTGGATCGATCCCGAAGGGGGCTGGTGCGGAAAGGAAGATGTTCTTGCCAAGGCCAGTCGTGCCCAGGAACTCGGAATGAGGATAATGATAGATTTCCATTACAGCCATACGTGGGCTGACCCTTCAAATCAGAAGACCCCCGCAAAATGGGCCGACCTTGCCCTTGGAGAACTTGCATCTGAAGTCGGGAATCACACAAAAGAGACTCTGCAGGTGCTCAAGGACAACAACATAAATATAGAATGGGTACAGGTGGGAAATGAGATCAATAGCGGAATGTTGCATCCTGTCGGGAAGATCAGCAACAATGCTGATAATTTCGCGGTTCTTGCAAATAAGGGATATGATGCAGTAAAGAGCATCTATCCAGATGCAAAGGTCATCATTCACCGAAGCGACGGCCATAAGGCAAATGAATGCAAATGGCTGTTCAACCTATTGAAAGACAGCAAGGTAAAATACGACATAATCGGACTTTCCCTCTATCCTTCCTGGTGGGAGAACAACGGATGGTGCGACTGGAGACCGATCGTAAATGATTGTATGACCAATATCAAAACCCTGACTGCTACATTCGGCAAACCTGTGATGTTATGCGAAATCGGAATGCCTGTGTGGGAACCGCAGATGTCAAAAGAGGCGATAGAGTACATACTTCAGGAAACACAGAAGATCGAGGACTGCCACGGAGTATTCTACTGGGAGCCTCAGACTGACGGAGTATGGAAACCATCTGCCTACAACGCTCTCGGATGGAATGCATACGATAAGGGGGCATTCAAGAACGGAAGGCCGACTGTGGCGCTTGATCCGTTCAAGGATTGATGCAAGAGAAACACGATTCTTACAACAGGAAATATGAAAAAGATAATCATAACACTATTATTGTCTGCCTGTGCTTTCGGCGCTTTCGCTCAGAATCAGCGCACAGAGACATTGCTTAAGGAATGGGAGTTCCGCAAGGGTCACGACATCGAAGCCACAGAGGGGTGGGAAGCCGTTTGCATCCCTCACGATTGGGCGATTTACGGCCCGTTCGACAAAGCCAATGATCTGCAGACCGTCGCCGTGGTACAGAACGGAGAAGATGTTGCAACAGAAAAGACCGGACGTACAGGAGGACTGCCATATATGGGCAAGGGTGCGTACAGGCGCACTCTTGAAATCAAGGCAGACCAGATGGACGGCCGCAGACATATCCTTATGTTCGACGGAGCGATGAGTGAGGCTCAGGTATTCGTGAACGGCGAAAAGGTGTGTTTCTGGCCATACGGATACAATTCGTTCCACTGCGATGTGACCGGGCAAATCAAGGAGGGAGCCAATGAGATCGCTGTGCTTCTGGAAAACAGGGAGCAGTCGTCAAGATGGTATCCCGGAGCAGGGCTTTACAGAAAGGTCCGCCACATCACACTTCCAAAGGTGCATATTCCCGTATGGGGAACATACGTGACAACCCCTCACATCGGAAAGGATTATGCGACAGTCAATATCAGGACCAAAGTCGAAGGCGTGGAGGACGGAAGCGTGATCACTGTCAGGACCAAGATCATCGACAGAGCAGATATGCAGGTGATCGCTGCAGAAACCGACACCCGAATTCTTTTCAAGGGAGAAGTAGAACAGAACATAACAGTCAATGAACCTATGCTCTGGTCTCCGGAAAGTCCAAGTCTCTATTATGCCTGCACCGAAGTATTTCTTGGAGGCACTATCGACACAGCCTGGGAGATGGACAGGCCTGAGATAAGCATCACCCACGGCAATCAGATGCAGGACTGCAAATGGACCACATTCGGATTCAGGACAATAGAGATTGTCCCAGATAAAGGATTCTTCCTCAACGGAGAGGTTCGCAAGTTCCGTGGAGTATGTCTGCACCACGACCTGGGTCCGCTCGGAGCCGCAATCAACAAAGCCGCTATCCGACGCCAACTGACAATTCTCAAGGATATGGGTTGCGACGCCATCCGTACTTCGCACAATATGCCGGCAGAAGAACTCATCGAACTTTGCGACGAAATGGGATTTATGGTGATGTGCGAGAATTTCGACGAATGGGATATAGCGAAATGCGAGAACGGCTACCACAGATTCTTCAATCAGGATAGCGGAGACGGAAGGATCTGGGCGGAAAGGGATATGATCAATATGCTGCATCACTTCCGCAACAATCCTTCAGTAGTTATGTGGAGCATCGGAAACGAGGTGCCTTCACAGTGGAAGCCGGAAGGACTGGTTGTGGCCGGATGGCTGCAGGATATCTGCCACCGCGAGGATCCGACAAGACCTGTAACCTGCGGAATGGACCAGTATAATGGCGTGGTAATCAACGGATTCGCAGAGCAACTCGATATCGTGGGCTTCAATTATAAGGTTGACAGATATATACCAGCCTACAAGGTTCTTCCACAGAGATTCATCCTTGGAAGCGAAACTGCTTCCACGGTAAGTTCGCGAGGTGTCTATCACTTCCCTGCAAGACTTGGAGCAGCGATTATGCACGAAGACCATCAATCTTCATCATACGACACCGAATACTGCTGGTGGTCGAACATTCCGGACAACGATTTCGCTGCTGATGAAGACTACCCTTGGTGCATCGGACAGTTCGTATGGACAGGCTTCGACTACCTTGGCGAACCTTCCCCATACGACACGGATGCCTGGCCGAACCATTCATCCGTATTCGGCATAGTCGATCTGGCTTATATTCCGAAAGACCGTTTCTATTTATACAGAAGCCAGTGGAACAAGGTCGATGAGACTCTGCATATACTTCCTCACTGGAATTGGGAAGGACGTGAAGGAGAGACTACGCCGGTATTCGTTTACACCTCATACCCTTGCGCGGAACTTTTCGTAAACGGAGTTTCCCAGGGGAAAAGGACATTTGCCGAGCCAGACGGCCAGACTCCTTGCCTCGGAGAAAAAGCGATGCAACGTTTCCGTCTGATGTGGAATGATGTGGTTTATCAGCCCGGAGAACTCAAGGTTGTTGCATATAATGCCGAAGGACAGGCAGTTGCCGAAAAATCAGTATATACAGCAGGAAAAGCCGCTGCCATAAAGTTGACTCCGGACCGTAGCACATTGAAGGCAGATGGAGAAGACCTTTGCTTCATAAATGTGAGTCTGACAGATAAGGACGGCAACCCTGTACCTGCTGACAGCAGACTTGTGAAAGTTAAGGTGAGCGGAGCCGGATCGTTCAAGGCCATAGCAAATGGTGATCCGACCTGTCTGGAGCCGTTCCAAGAGCCACAGATGCACCTTTTCAGCGGACAACTTACGGTACTTGTGCAAAGCGGAAAGACACCTGGCGACATCATTGTAGAAGTCAGCGCTAAAGGAGTCAGAAAATCCACCATCACAATAAAGGCAGAATAATAAAACTATACTTATATATGAAAATCAAGACAATCCTTCTTCTGTCGCTGACAGTCGCCTTCATTTCCTGCGTCAAGGAAAACACAATAATCACTGAAGGTGAGAAGGCCGATCTTATGTCCAAACTCGTGGGAGACGTAACCTGCGGCAGCACAGCATCCTCCGTTCTGATATTCATAGACGGAGAAATCGGGGAGATCGAAGCCGCTGTACCATCAGAACACAGTCTATGTTTCGAGCCGGTGTTCAACAACGCTGCTTCACAGACTGCACGCAGACATAATCTTCACCGCTGGTATAAAGTGACATCCGAGAACGACTTGCAGACATTGAAGGTGGCAGAAATACTGGCCGGTTTACCCCTAGTCAGAAAGATCCAGTATAATTCCGAAGTGGAACAAGTGAAGTCCGAGATGATTCCTTTCGAAGGCGCAATCACGAGAAGCACATCCGGAGGAACCGTGTTCAATGATCCTTTCTTTGCACAGCAGTGGAACCTACATAACGACGGAAGCATCACATCAACTGCCGTTTCCGGTGCCGACATCGCCATAAAGGATGCTTGGACGATATGCGCGGGAAGCCCAGAAATAACAGTAGCGATCATCGACAGTGGCATCAGCATCATAAATGAAGACCTGAAGAACTGCCTCTGGATCAATGAGGCCGAAAAGAATGGAGAGCCATACGTTGACGATGACGGCAACGGATTCGTTGATGACAAATACGGATACAATTTCATAAAGAACAATGGCACCATCAACTCCACTGCGGAAGGAGAAAGCGCGCCGGGACACGGTACACACGTTGCCGGCATCATAGGAGCGGAAAGCAATAACGGCAAAGGTATATCGGGTATAGCAGGTGGTACAGGCAATAAAGACGGTGTCAGGCTTATGTCCTGCCAGATATTCCACGGCAGCACCAACCCCACTGTAGAAAACATAGCAAATGCCTTGATATATGCCGCTGACAACGGAGCATCCATCGCTTCCTGTTCTTTCGGATCACCGGCTGGAGACACATTCTATTACGACTCTGACAATCTCTACAAGGCAGAAGCAGGAGTAGAATATGATGCAATACAATATTTCATAGACCCGGCAAACGCGAACTGCCCTGCCGTCAAAGGCAACATTCTCGTTTTCTCCACCGGAAACAACGGCAAGAACGTAGCAGGATACCCCGGTGCCTTGAAAGAAGTAATAGGCGTATCGGCCTTCGCACCTGATTTTCTCCCGACTGCATATACAAATTACGGTCCCGGCACCAACATCTCTGCGCCAGGAGGTGACTATCACGCCAACCCGGCCTCCCCTTCATACAGCACTATGATACTTTCCACCGTGCCGAACGGGATAAAAGGAGCCATAACGCATACAGAAAGCAAACAGTACGGATATATGCAGGGTACATCCCAGGCCTGCCCTCACGTGTCAGGAGTAGCCGCACTCGGTATGGCACACGCACTGAAAATCGGCAAAACCTTCACGCGCGAGGAGTTCATTTCTATGCTGCTGAGTTCGACAAACGAGATGAACTCACGCCTGACTGGCACAAAAGTGACAAAGAAGATCGAAAACAACGCATATATAGACTATACACTGAATCTCGACGATTATTACGGAAAGATGGGAACCGGTGCAGTGGATGCCTGGAAATTCCTGATGCAGATCGAAGGAACTCCTTCCATTATGACAAAGGCCGGTGAGGAACTGGTTGTAGATCTGCGTGATTATATGGGAGGTGAGGCATCTCATCTGACATATCTCGGAATCGACCTCAGTGATACTGCGGCTTCATCACTTGGCATCAGCAGTGACCCTATCATCGAAAAAGGCATACTGAAGGTTACCTGCACCAAAGTAGGATCCGGGAAAATCACTGTAAGAGCCATTGCCGGAGGCGACAACCTTGGAGGCGGTGATTCCATCGGAGGAATGGAATTTTCAAAAGAGATATCTATAGTATCAAGGCCATACGTTTCTGGAAACGGAGGATGGCTATAAACAACTTACATAACTGAATATGAAGAAGATAGCACATATAATGGCTGCATTGATGCTGTTCACGGCAGGATGCACCGAGAAGCCCGGACCTGATATTCCGGACAATCCTGACAAGCCGGTCGATCCACCTGCAAAGGAAGAGACTCTTGCAGAACAGATAATCGGAGAGTGGCACTGCATCATTTCAGATATAGAAGCGGATATTTACATTTCACTTTCAGGAAATTCATTCGACCTCTATCAGCAGATAGGCGACGGAGCGCACCGCTTATATAAAGGCACCTGGTCGATAGACGAGGAGTCCCGCACCATTACTGGAAAATACGACGACGGACAATCCTGGGGCAGTGCATACGAAGTCACCGTAAGCGAAGACAAGAACAGTATGACGCTTGTTCCGACAGAAGCCTCAGTAAAGGAGGAGCATATCTACAGGAGGGAAGACATCCCCTCGGATGTTAAAGAGAACTGCGTGGTTGAAGTTAAATCGGAAGAAGAAGGCAAGCCTGTACTCTGATTCCGGTGCATACTGAATTCGCATCCGCAGTATAACTGATTATAGAAATCATACTCCTTGATGATCTGCAGGCGACGTTCCTGCAGACCGTTTTTGCGCCAGTTATGGTTCCACCAGATGACTTTGCCATCTGGTGGAACCACCTGCTGACAGGCCCAACGTCCGGCTTCATTGATCTGATCAAGCGATTTCCATCGGGATGAAGCAAGAGTGGTGGTTATGACCTTTATACCACGCTGTGCAGCATATTGTGCAGTCCTCAGAAGCCTGATCTTGAAGCACTTCAGACATCGGCCTCCCCTTTCCGGCTCGTTTTCCAGACCCTTCACTTCTTCAAGCCAACGCTCGTGATCATAATCCGCATCCACGATCTCCAGCCCGAGCGCCTGGGCATATCGGGTACATTCATTCTTACGGATTTCATATTCCTCCAGAGGATATATATTAGGATTGCAATAATAAATCACCGGAGTGATCCCATCCTTGAGCATAGCCTCAATGATCGCGCTGGAGCACGGAGCGCAACACGTATGCAGAAGCACAGTCGTCTCCCCTCCCGGCACTTGAAGATGGAAGTCAATATTCTTTTTCATTCTATTCTTCACAAGCAAACTCGCAATACTATGTACATATCCTGCAGCAAAGATAAACTAAATTAGTAACTTTGCAGCCGATAAAACGAATTCGATATGGGAATTATTCCGGACAGGTACATAAAGGAACTTTTCAAAGGGGTGCGCAGCAAGTGGGAAGAGCACGATGCCAGACCAATGGGAGGATGGCTCGCTCTGAGTCCATTGTTCGTATTCCTATGCATATACCTTATATCCTCAATCGCAGCAAAGGACTTCTATGCCATACCTATTTCCGCAGCATTCCTTGTTGCCTCCGTCTATGCGATAGTGATATGCCGTGGCAAGACACTCGAGCAAAGAATAGCCGTATTCTCTGAAGGTGCCGGCAATAAGAATGTTCTGCTGATGATATGGATCTTCGTACTCGCAGGAGCATTCGCCTCCACGGCAAAGGAGATCGGTGCCATTGATGCAACGGTCAACCTGGCATTGCGCATACTTCCGGGCAGACTTCTTTATGCCGGACTTTTCCTTGCAGCCTGCTTCATATCAATGTCGATAGGAACCAGCGTCGGTACGATCGTAGCCCTTGTTCCGGTCGCAGCAGGAATAGCGGAAGAACTTGCTGCGGGAGGCTCTACAGGCGCATTTTCAAGCCCAGCCTTCATAACGGCAATCATCGTCGGAGGATCCTTCTTTGGAGATAATCTGTCATTCATTTCCGACACAACCATCGCTGCCACCAGAACCCAGGATGTATCTATGGCCGACAAATTCAAGGCAAACATAAGAATTGTCGGTCCTGCAGCAGTTGTCGTTACAATCCTCTATATAATACTGGGGGCATCGGTGTCTGTCACTCCGGAAGCAGGAGCCTTTGACTGGATAAGACTTCTGCCATATATTCTCGTCATCGCACTTGCCATATCAGGAATGAACGTGGCTGCAGTACTTTCAATAGGCATAGCCGTCAATGCAACAATAGGTTTGTGCGAGGGCTCCTTGACCTGGTCATCTTTTCTTCAGTCGGTCGGCAGCGGCATAAGCGGTATGGGAGACCTGATTATTGTGACAATGCTGGCAGGAGGAATGCTTGAGGTGATAAGAGAAAACGGAGGCATTGATTTCATTGTCAAAGGATTGACCAAAGGAATCAAGGGGAAGAGAGGGGCTGAACTCAGTATAGCGGCCCTGGTGAGTCTTGCCAATCTATGTACCGCCAACAATACGATTGCGATCATTACCACAGGAAGAATCGCCAAAGACATAACAAAACGCTTCGGGCTTGATCCTCGCAAGACCGCCAGCATTCTGGATACATTCTCCTGTTTCATACAGGGACTCATCCCTTACGGGGCACAACTGCTGATGGCTGCTGGACTCGCAGGAATATCCACAATAACCATAATCAGTCATCTGTTTTATCCATTTGTTATGGGAGGTTTTGCACTTATGGCCATCATCCTCCGCCTGCCGCGAAAGTTTAGTTAAATATCTATGGAAGCGGGATCTATAAGATTGTTCAGCAGAGCATATACCGTAAGTCCAGCAACAGTCTTTATACCCGTCTTTCTCGTGATGTTCTTACGGTGGGTTATGACCGTATGAATGGAAAGGTTATAGAAGTCGGCTATCTCCTTATTAAGCATACCCTTGGCCACACAGACGAGGATTTCCTTTTCACGCACAGACAGGTCATATCCCTCAGAATCAACAGATTCCTCTCTGGAAGATATAGATTCACGAAGTTTTTTCACTACTGTAACGGGATCATCATACAGTCCTATCACTCCATCATACTGTTTCAACTGCTCCTCATCCATCGGTATCGACTTGAACGCCACAACTGCAGCAGTGGAATATTCCGATATGCGGTTGCGCACATTCATTCGTGACACATAATCGAAAACCACCGGATCGATCATAATGACATCCGCATCCATATTCCTCAGACGCGCTTCCGACGTGTGGGACAGATCGGACAGAATACCATCCACGCGGAATTCGCCAAGTTCCGACAATACAGCCTCTATTCCTCTTGCAATGATCTTGGAGGGCATTATCAGCAATACTTTCTTATAACCGGTCTTCATCGCTATTCCTCAATTTTATTAATCATCGGAATAAGAATATTATCCTCAATCAGAGTATGCTTGAGAAGATCCTCTCCAAGCCTGTATATCCTGTACAATACCTGATTCCGAAGAATAGTATCACAGGTATCCGGAAGATACTTCATCACAATATTCTTCAGATCATTGAGCGTTTCATCTATATTACTGTGATTCTCCTCGAACTGGTCTATGGAATAGCCCTGCTGCCTCTGGCCTGCCATCAGTGCCCTTATATATGGGAATACGACGTTTTCTTCATACTCGAAATGATTCGTCACCTGTGCCTTATAGTCAGCAAAGAATCTTGCAACGATCTTTTTCTGGGTTGCGTCGCAAGGCTCTACCATAGCCTTGAGTTCCACCTCCAGACCGGCAAACTCTTTCTGCATATAAAAAGAATGGGAGTTGTGCAGATAATCAACGATAGTCGCCGGATCGGCCCCTGTCAATAGTTCTGCCGAAGGCACATATCCATCGTAGGTGTAAACACTGCAGATAAGCAGAAAAGATTTCAAGTCGATATTTTGCCTTTCACAGACCTCCTGTATCGTATTTTCTCCGAACCCCAGACTTATACCCATACGTGAAAGCACATTGAGAAGTTTGAAATTCACATCAATCAGATCGGCAAGTTTCATTGATTCCGAAAAGACTATTCTCTGTATTTCTGTGGTCATAATGATCAGGTCTATTCCGCAAACACGGTATTCAACTCATATAAATATTCCAAAGTTAATTATTTTTTTGGGAAACCTCCCTCATAATCATCAAGAGGCGTTCCCTCACGGAAGGCCTCTTGATGAATCATTCAACATTTAAAAGGATTGCTTTCTTCAAGTATAATGGCTTATTTCTATTGCAAAGATATATACATATCCTTCTGCCGGCAATCCCAACATCTTGGTATTTTGCAAAAGTCAAAAAGACAAGTTATAGAAAAAGACCGGCTATACGGAAGGTAAGGAAAGCCGCAGTCCAGGCCAGAAGAATGGTATATATGGCTGTAATTATCGCCCATTTCCATCCTCCGCTTTCATTCTTTATGGCCACGAATGTGGCAATACAAGGGAAATAAAGAAGAATGAAAACCATATATGCCAGGGCTCCGGCCGGAGTGACAGACTTCACCAGCGCACGCTGAAGACGGGTTTCCGATGGCACGCTTCCATCCTCCGTCTGTGTTCCCGACACTGGTTCCTCACCTGCATACATAACGCCTAAAGTACTTACCACCAACTCCTTGGCACCAACTCCTGCCACAATTCCCACTCCCATTCTCCAGTCAAATCCTAAAGGTTCCAGCACCGGTTCCATAGATTTTCCGATATAGCCGATGAACGAATGTTCCTGCTGCTCCTGGACAGAATCGTATGCATCGTGATTAGGGAAATAGCCAAGGAACCATATCACCATCGAACATATCAGAATGATACCGCTCATTTTCTGAAGATACTGACGGCCTTTTTCCCAGGTATGACGGAAAATCGATTTAGCCGTAGGCACCCTGTATGGAGGCAGTTCCATCACGAAAGGAAGATCATCATCCTTGAAGAACAGACTCATAACCTTTGCCCCCAATATGGCAAGAAGAATTCCGAGGGCATATAGTCCAAGAAGCACCAGACCCGCTTTCTTAGGGAAGAATGCTCCTGCAATGAGCACATACACAGGCATACGTCCGGCACAGGACATAAGAGGAATGATAAGCATCGTTATCAGACGGCTCTTCGGGCTTTCAATGGTTCTGGTAGCCATAATAGCCGGTACATTGCACCCGAAGCCCATAATCATAGGTATGAAAGACTTCCCGTGAAGGCCTATCTTATGCATCAGTCTGTCCATTATGAAGGCAGCCCTGGCCATATATCCTGAATCCTCCATCAAAGAGATGAAAAGATACAGCAGCAGAATATTCGGGAGGAATACGAGGACACCACCTACGCCTCCGATAATACCGTCAACAACCAGGTCCTTGACCCAGCCGTCTGCCATATTCATTGAAACGAATGCCCCAAGTTTTTCCACCAGCCATTCGATCCACTGCATCGGATACTCGCCTAGCACAAACGTACCTTCAAACACCAGATACAGCAAAACAATAAATATAGGGAAGGCCATCCATCTGTTGGTGACAATGCCATCGATCTTATCCGTAAGCGTATTCCGTCTTCTCTTACCCTGAGTATAGGTTTCTGCAAGGGCACCTTCGACAAAGGCGTACTTCGCATCCACCAACGCCGACTCCATACCCGATTTGAGAAACCCTTCAATCCTTGCCTTCTCTTCAAATCTGGCAGCAATTATCTCATTCCTCCCCGGAAGAGCCTCCACCACCTTCTCTATCTCCCTGTCATTCTCCAGATATTTGATCGCCAGATACCTTGTGGAGTATTTGTCACGGATATCCGCGTTTTTCTGAATGAGCCTCTTGATGCGGTCTATACTCTGCTCCAGTTCCGCACCGTGATTGATATGAATATGACGGGCCAGATGAGGATCGGATTTCTCGTATATCTGTATGACTGTGTCGAAAAGATTGTCTATTCCTTCTCCCGTACGGCTGACCGTCGGCACGACAGGCATACCTAGAAGGTAGCCCAACTGCTTGATATCCAGCCTGTCGCCTCTGCTCTCAAGTTCGTCGTACATATTCAGAGCCATCACCACACGAAGATTCATATCAATAAGTTGGGTAGTAAGATAGAGGTTTCTCTGGATATTGGATGCATCGACGACATTCACAACCACATCAGGCATATCCTCGACAAGGTTACGCCTTACATAGAGTTCCTCAGGACTATATGCCGAAAGTGAATATGTACCGGGAAGATCGACTATATCAAACCTGTAACCACCGTGTTCGAATACACCTTCCTTGGCATCTACCGTCACACCGCTGTAGTTTCCTACGTGTTCGTGACTACCGGAGGCTATATTAAAAAGAGATGTCTTGCCACAATTCGGATTGCCGACAAGAGCGACACGTATGACTTTGCGGCGCTCTTCCGCGAGAGTATCCATCTCCCTTTCCAGCCAAGCCTCTCCACTGGCATCAAGGGCTGGAAGTGACTGACGCGCAGACAGGAGTTCCTTCGCTTCTGTCTCACTTATGACTTCTATCTTTGAAGCCTCCTCGCGACGAAGCGAAATCTTATAGCCGATAATTTCATATTCAATGGGATCCCTCAGAGGGGCATTAAGGATGACCTTCACCTTATTGCCCTTCACAAATCCCATTTCTATTATTCTCTTACGGAAACTTCCGTGGCCGTTGACCTTGACGATCACTCCACGCTCTCCCGTCCTGAGTTCCGAAAGTTTCATACTGCTGATTTTGCTCCAATTGCAAATATATCCCTTTTTATGCAATCTATAAACCACAATCAGGTATTAAATGATATTTAATCACGACAAATTGCTATCTGAAGGGAAAACACTACCCATTAATCGGGAGAGAGAAGGATATCGTAATAATTGCTATATTTGCAGATTATATACGGAACATATAGAACAAATGAAAAAAACAATATATCTGTTGATCGCTCTGGCAGCATTTATATCCTGCCAGGACGAACTGGTTCTGAATCCTGCAATATCTTTATTCAGCGCTGACCCTGAAATATATGAAGAAACCGCAATATTCCGTCTTGCATACTCCGGTATGGCAGACAGTACGGAAAGAGTTTTCCCCGTGACTTTCGGAGGAAGTGCAGAATTCGGCTCGGACTATACCGTATCCAGCGACAGATTCGTCTTCGGAGGAGAGAATCCCATCGATTCGATAGTGGTCACGACCCTCAGACTCGGCACAGACAAGACCGTGAGCCTGAGCGTGGAAGTGCCTGAAGGCTTCTCTGCAGGAAGATACCTATCCTCGGAATACACCTTGCAGGACAAATTGGCATATCTGTCATTTTCAAACAGTTACCTGATGCTGTGCGATTCTCTGGATATTAGTTTTGACGCAAAGGACCGGTCAGGATCGACTAAGTCACTGGGACAGGATGCGGAAATCACCCTAAGTGTCAATAAGGAAAAATCCACTGCGACGGAAGGTGTTGATTTCACTTTCTCTGACAGCACAAGTTTTATCATCAGGAAAGGACAAAGCAGCGGATACCTCGAACTCAAATCCCTGAACCCACACCCTCAGGACGGACGTGACAAGATAGTCCTCAACCTCGGATTCGGAGATAAATACAGCATCGGAAAGACTGCAGAAATAGAGATCAGCCTCCTCGACACCCTATGGAAGCATCTGGACGAGTCGTGGATGATCGACACACTCGTGACCGACTCTTTATATATGGACCGTTATTGGAAGGATATATGCACAGGACTGGACAAACTGCCGTCATTCGAAGACACGGATATGATCACATTCGATATGGCGGAGGCACAGGTGATACCTTCATTCCGCTCCGACTTCAAGAACTTCTTCAAAGGCATTTCCGGCATACGCAAGGGCTCGGCCCTTTCGCTCGATCTGGGTGATGGCACCAAAGCAGATCTGCAGACATTCCTTCTGGACAAGACGAACAGATATTTCTCGGCTGACGAGGAAAGTGAAGACCAGGAGTCTTTCATAGGAGTGCGTTTCTTCCCTGAAACGACGGACTCCCTTGACTTCTATCTCATTGATTATGTGTCAAGGAGTTTTATGCCTGAACTGGAATCCTTAGGAAAATATGCCCCGGCAAAGCCTGTAGCAGCCTCACCGGGACTCTTCCTTAATATCACTTTCACAAAGTGATCACTAAAGTATTTCTATAGAATATACGCTTGAGAATCTTTCGCCGGGGGCAAGACGGTTGATCCAATCCTTGTCCCTGTAGTCTCCTTCATATCCTGCTCTGTCACAGCGGCCGTACCAAGGCTCCAGACAGATGAACGGAGCATTCTTTCCCGGAGGCGACCATATACCCACCACAGGAGCATCGAAACTCAGTCTGAGCCAAGGCGTCCTGTCGGTCCGGTACAAGGTGACAGAACCGATCTGGCCATCCTGCAACATTATGGTATCTATAGCATCGAACGTATCCTTTGCAAGAGGCAAAAAGCCATCTGATGGCATATCGAGCGGATATTTCACATCAGCATCAACACATCCCTTTTCCTTTATCCTGATACACTCCAGCCCATCCGCCCTGTCAAAAGAAAGGAAGCCGCGTTCCGAGGTCTGCGGGTCATAATCCGGATAATTGAATGCAGGATGTGCACCGATCTGGAAATACATATCCTCCTCTCCAGGATTTGACACCTCCCAGATGACATCCAGTCTGTTGCCTTCCAGCCTGTATGATATCTCCAGGACGAAAGGCCAAGGATATTTTCCAAGAGTTTCTTCATCCGACACCAGCCTGTATCGGACCAGGGTATCAGTGCCCTCGATCATCACAAAGTCCATATCACGGGCGAAACCGTGCTGCCCCAGTTCAAATTCCTTGTCCCCCACTCTGTAACGCTTCTCCCAGACACTGCCCACAATCGGGAAAAGTACTGGAGAATGTCTTCCCCAGAACGCAGGATCAGCCTGCCATAGATATTCTGTAAAGCCTTTTCTGATGCTGGAAAGTTCGGCACCGTGTTCCTTGACCTGAACGGTCAGGATTTCATTCTTCAGAGTATGCATAATTTATGAAATTTCAGTAAAGATAGTAAATATCCGGATACGAAAAAAGCCTGATCTTCCGATCAGGCCTTCGTGCGGTGGGCGAGACTCGAACTCGCACAGGCTTACGCCCACTACCCCCTCAAAGTAGCGTGTCTACCATTTCACCACCACCGCTTCTTTTGTTTTGGGATTGCAAAGGTACTACAAAATATTGAATCTGCAAATTTTTCTGAGATATTTTTCAAGAAATTTTCGATTTAATCTTTTAACAGGCTCATTTTCAATGTTTATGATTGGAATATCATTTTTATTTTCTATCTTTGCACGCTTTTCCTCGGGAAGGAAAACACAGGTAAAACTTTATTAACTATTAAAACAGATTCACAATGGCTGTTAAAATTCGTCTTCAGCGCCACGGAAAGAAGAATTTCGCATTCTTCCACATTGTTGTGGCTGATTCACGCGCACCACGCGATGGTCGTTTCATCGAGCAGATCGGCTCTTACAACCCTAACACAAACCCTGCAACTATCGTTCTCAACAACGAGCGCGCACTTGCTTGGCTTAATGTAGGTGCACAGCCTACACTTACTGCAAAGCGTATCCTCTCATACGAGGGTGTACTCCTTGCAAAGCACCTCGAGGGTGGTGTTAAGAAGGGTGCTCTCACTCAGGAGCAGGCTGATGCAAAACTCGCTGCCTGGAAGGCAGAGAAGGCTGCTAAGGTAAGCGCAAAGAAGGACGGTCTCAGAAAGGACGCTGCTGCCGCTCACAAGGCTGCGGTAGAGGCTGAGGCTAAGGTAAATCAGGAGAGGGCTGAGGCTATCGCTAAGAGAAAGGCTGAGGCTGAGGAGGCTGCTCGCGCTGCTGCTGAGGCTGCTGCTGCAGAGAAGGCTGCTCAGGAGGCTGCTGCTGAGGCTGAAAACACTGAGGCGTAATTCCGCAATGGCAGGTTACGACAACTTGCAGCAGATTGCCCAGGTATTGAAATCCAACGGTACCGATGGGGAACTCGTTATGGGTTTCCGCGAAATCGCTCCTGAAGATATCAACTTAAACGAACCGGTATTCATCGTTTTCGATGGATTACCGGTTCCTTTTTATATCGAATCATTCACTAAAAGGGGCAATTCCAAAGCCCTTGTACGACTGACTGACATCTGTTCTATGGAGGATGTCGAAGAAATAGCCGGTAAAGCCGTATATGTCGAGGAGGACAGTCTTCCGGAGATGTCTCTTGAGGAAGACGGTTATGCAGCCCTCATCGGATGGATCCTGTTCTCCCCTGTCGGAGAAAGTATGTCATCCGAAGATATGGAGGTGGAAGAAATCGGAGAAATAACCGACTTCATTGATATTCCCAACAATCCTTGCATAGAAGTTGACACAAAAAATGGAGCAGTAATGATACCGCTCCACGAAGATCTTATCCTGTCCGTTGATCCGGAATATCAGGAAATCATAATGCAGATTCCTGCAGGACTTCTTTAAAGTCTGTCCTTGAGGATAAAATAATAGACAGCAAGTCCGATCCAACTAAAGCAAAGAAGAGCAATAGTCAGAATCACTTTGATTACTGTATCCTGTTTCTTTGTCCATACATCCTTAATGCACCAGATGCAGCAGATGACTCCTACGAGCCAGATAATAAATGAAATCATAATGTTAGAAATTTAGTTGTTATTGGATAAATATTCATTCTTTACATTCTGATAGAATGCAGCCTGAGTTACAGTCATATATGGAACCAGCCACAGCAGTCCCACACAAAGGGTAAAGATAGAGAGGATTGCCCATCCTACGAAACTGAGATGAAGGTAAAACAAGTCGAACTTATGTCCCTTCATCATCTTCTTACTGAGATTGATAGCCTGATTTGCAGACAATTCAGGATAATCAATGAGTATGTAGGGTGTAAGAGCATACGAATACATCTTTACAAATCCCGGAACGATCAGCAGAAGCGACCACAGATTGACGAATAGTCCCATAAGGAACATTCCCCATACGTTTCTGAAATATCTACTGAAACCGTTTCTGAAGGAATTTCCCGTCACTCTCTCATCACCTTCCGCATAAAGTTGATACAAGGCATACGTATATCCTACATTCATAGGCGAGCATACGAGGAGCCCTCCAAGGAAAAACAACGCGATTGAGACAAGGATAAAAGTCGATGATATTGTCTTCCCATTCACCACAAGGGTATTTATGGAACTATAAGGTCCCATTATCAGAAGCACCATCAAAACCACTACTATAGTGGCTACCAGCACCTGAGGCCATCGGCCTTTCAAGGCATCCAAAGCAGCATTCTTGAACTCTTGATTAGTTTTCATTCCCTATCAATATTTCAATGATATTGTAGAAATCATATTGTCCATACAGAACGAAGCAGGCACATCTTCCTTTGTGCTGACGATTTCAAACTCCACAAACTCCACGGTGCCAAGTTTTGAAAGATCGAACGCAGTCCAATTGACCACAACAGAATCCTTCTGGGCGGAATAGTCTGCAAGAGAGATTTCCGCATCGCCAGTCTTGGCTCCGTCGAGATAGCCTGTCGCCTTGAGGGTCAGTCTGTCACCGACTTCAAAAACCGACCTTACAGCCTGCACAACCTCAGCGGTATTGTTCACATAACATCCTTTCATAGTGCAGGTACCATACTGCTTGTTAAGGAACTGAACATCGTGTTCCGGCATATTCTGGGCATTAGGATCGTATCTGAATACTGCGTATGTCGGAGAGCCAGCCAGGCCTGCACCGGAGTTGACACGGAAATCATTCCTTCCGAGTGAGGAACCTTTTCCCTTCAGACGAGAAACGGCAAAACCTCCTACAAGAGTCTTCTTGTCTGCTGTAAGTTTATGGAAGAAAGCAAGATCGGCATAGCCTATTCCCAGACCCTGCTTGTCATCAAAAGCGACGCTATCGGCTTCGAATACATTCTCAGCATATTCGAAATCCACTATCAGATTGTATGTATGAGATGATGAAGTACCATCTCCAAGACAAGATGCGGCCATAACCGCAGCAAATAATAAAACAAAGATTTTCTTCATATTGTCCAATAATTAATTATCAATCAAAATTTCTGCGACAAAGGTTGCCGGCCCGGTCAGCCATACATCCTCAGCCACACCACAAGAGGAAGCGAGCGGTCTGAATGTGACACTCAGACGATCTCTCTTCGCCTTCACATCATACCTTACACTATCACCCGAAACTTCGGAAGGCTGTACTCCAGCCTTATATGCAGCCAGGCAGGAGGCAACTATTCCAGTTCCGCAGGCAAATGTCTCATCCTCAACTCCTTTCTCGTATGTACGTATCTTAAGTACACTGCCACAAGGCTCAACGAAATTGACATTTACACCGACTGGTTGCAATTCGGCCGCATTGCATCTTATATCCCTGCCTTGCGCAACTACATCATACGTATCAACATCAGTGACAAATCTCACGAAATGCCTTGTTCCTGTGTCAAGAAACCATCCGTCCGATGGCACCTTAACTCCTGACAGGGTCTGATACCGCGTATATTCTTCCACATTCTTCATCTGCAGAGCGACCGTCTTTTCCTTTCCCTCCGACGACACTATCCGTGCATAATGAAGACCATCAGGAGCCTCAAAACAGAAGTTCTCTATTCCTCGGTCTGCAGCAAAAGCAACTATGCAACGGCCACCGTTCCCGCACATCATACCACCGGATCCGTCTGAGTTATAATACACCATCCGGAAACCAGGTAAAGCCGAAGCATCACCGGAACAGCCCGGATTCTCCAGAAGCATAAGCCCGTCTGCACCTACCCCATAGCGTCGGTCACATAATGCAGACACCTGTTCTGCGGTCAGCGACAATGCTCCGTCACGATTATCCGCAATCAGGAAATCGTTTCCAGCACCCTGATATTTATATAGTTTAAGCATCCTCTTGAATATCTACAATTCACGGCTCAGCAAATCAGCCAAAAGTTTTACGCCCTCAACAATACGCTGACGTGACATAAATGAAAAGTTCATCCTCATCGTATTCTTTCCACTTCCGTCAGGATGGAAAAATTCTCCGGCCACGTACGCAACTCCCGCATCAAGAGCCTTATCATAAAATTTCACAGCATCAAAGCCCTCTGGCATCGTCAGGAACAGGAAAAGTCCCCCTTCTGGATGTGTCCAACGCACTCCTGATGGCATATATTGTTCAAGAAGCGACAGAAGCAGATCCCTTTTGCCCTTGTACAATTCTATGCTCGCCGACAGATTGGCATCGAGACGGCCGCTCCTCAGGAACTCTGCCGCTACATACTGGTCAAAAACCGGCGGACAGAGATCGAGAGACTGCTTGCACACATATATCTTGTCAAGGATGTCGGGATGAGCGATCGCCCAGCCTAAACGGAACCCTGGTGCAAATATCTTGGAAAAGGACCCGAGATGTATGACCACATCAGGATCAATCGAATACATCGTAGGGACAGGCTCCCCTTCATATCGGAGTTCTCTATATGGACTGTCCTCCACTATCAGGAATCCATACTTTCGTGCAAGTGCGACAAGTATCTTTCTCTCCTCCAAAGTCAGAGATTCTCCTGACGGATTCTGAAAATCAGGAATCATATATAGAAACTTGATCTTCTTTCCCTCAGCCTTGACACCTGCGATAGTGTCCTCGTATGCGCGGCAAAAAGCATCAATACCGGTAAGATGAGCCACTCCCCTTATATCGGCTCTGTATGACCTGAACGACTGCAGTGCACCGAGATATGAAGGACTTGAAGTCAGGATGACATCACCAGGATCCACCAGCACCCTGGTACATACATCTATGCCTTGCTGGGAAGAAGATGTGATCTGCACCCTCTCCACAGGCACTCCATATCTGTCTGCAACAGCCTCACGTAATTGCATAACTCCCTGAGTAGCACCATACTGGAAAGCCTGGCCTCCATATTTGCCGATTACCTCGGACATAGTCTGCCTGATCTCTTCCAATGGAAAAGTATCGGCAGAGGGGTATCCTCCTGCAAATGAATATATCGCATTCAGATCTACCCTCTTGAAGATTTCCCTCACGGGAGACCTGAAGAAGGAGCCCACATCCTCTGAGAACATCTTATCGTACATATTACCTCAACATATCCTCAAGGGTGATGGAACCGGATGTCTTATCATCACGATATTTAACAATCACCGGACAATAAAGATGTATGCCTTGCTCCGCTCCCGGTCCCTTTGACATCGGACGGCTTCCGGCCACAACCACAGCACCTGAAGGCACTACCATCTGTCCGTTTTCATTCGCCCTGATATATTCACCGGTCGTAGCATCGAAAATAGCGGTAGAGGCATTGATTATCACCCCTGTTCCGATTACGGCATTTTCTTTCACTATAGTACCCTCATATATGCCGCAGTTGCCACCTATGAATACGTTATCTTCTATGATTACAGGAAGCGCACCGACTGGCTCCAGAACCCCTCCAAGTTGTGATGCAGCGGAAAGATGCACATTTTTTCCCACCTGCGCACAGGATCCGACCAATGCGTGCGAATCTATCATCGTACCTTCATCCACATACGCGCCTATATTGACGTATGCCGGCGGCATCATTATCACGGAAGGAGCCAGATATGCACCTGAACGCACACTGCTGCCACCAGGCACTATACGCACACCGTTATCGGCAGTAAACGTCCTTGCAGGTATTGTATCCTTATCGAAGAATGAGAACTGTCCCTCGGACATATCTGTAAGTTTACCGAGGCGGAAACCTGACAGGATCACTTCCTTCACCCAGGAATTCACCTTCCATTCTCCGTTCACTTTTTCAGCCACCCGGACACGACCGTTCTCAAGATCCGAAATCGTATTGTAGAATTTTTCCTTTTCTGTCATAATCATTTAAGTTTAATACCTAAATCCTTGATGGTCTGCACCATAAGATCGTATGTCTTCTGCTGTGACGGCACCAGAGGCAAACGAAGTTCGTTCTGCATCATTCCCATAGCCGCAAGTCCTGCCTTTGCCGGTATAGGGTTGCTCTCCACAAAACAGTTTCTGAAAAGCGGAGAAAGTTTATCGTGCAGCCCTGCAGCCTTCTCTATCTTCCCATCCATCATAGCGTGAGTCAAGGAAGCCACATACTCCGGTGCAATATTGGAAGCAACACTTATGACTCCGTCTGCTCCGGCCTTCATCAATGGGAAAGTCTCATCATCATTTCCGCTCAGCACAAGGAAACCTTCGGGCCTTCTTTCAATTATTTCAAGAATCTGTCCTCTGTTGCTTGATGCTTCCTTGATACCGACGATATTTTCCACCTGAGCCAGCCTCAAAGTAGTCGCTGCTTCCAGATTGGCTCCCGTACGTCCCGGAACATTATAAAGAAGTATCGGCTTGTCCGTGGCCTCTGCTACCGCCTTGAAATAACGGTACATTCCCTCCTGAGGCGGCTTGTTGTAATATGGCACCACCACCAGGAAAACATCCACACCGTGAGGTTCCAGCAGACGTATGTTTGCGATCGTATGCTCCAGAGAGTTGGTTCCGACTCCTGCAACCACCGGTTTTCCGCAAGAGTGATCCTTAGCCAAAGTCAGCACTTTTATCTTCTCATCATCCGACAGACAAGGTGTTTCGCCTGTCGTACCAAGCGGAACCAGGAAATCCACGCCTCCGCTTACCTGATAATCGACCAATGCCGCAAATGCATCATAATCCACCTCTCCATTCCTGAAAGGTGTCACCAACGCTGTGCCGCAGCCTCTTAATTCACTAATATTCATATATATAATCCTTATTCCTGTTTTTATTTCAGATTCATAATGACATCACGGAATTCCTTCACCCCCTCCATTCCTTCTGTTCTCAAGGCAGCCTCTACCGCTCCTGCCGCAAAGCCCGCGCGTGAAAAAGCCTCGTGACTGAGAGTAATACGGTCATTCAGACCTTCGAATCCGATCGTATGGATACCAGGTATCTCGCCGCAGCGTACAGACTGTATATCTGTATTAACATCCATATTTGCGTCTATGATATCGGCCAGAGACCTTGCAGTGCCGCTAGGAGCATCCAGTTTGTGACAATGATGCATCTCAACCATATATGGACTGTACCCTCCAGTCTCCCCCAAGATCCGTGAAATATGGTCTGTGACAGCAAAAAAGACGTTGACACCTATCGAAAAATTGGTTGCCCAAATCATCGGAGTACCGCATTTTTCAAAATACGCTATCACCTCATCCTTTATGTCAGACCAGCCTGTGGTACCGATCACCACTGCCTTGAAATTCTCGGCCAGAAACTTATAATTCTCCCTTATCGCTGCCGGAGTCGTAAAATCTATGCACACGCACTCCTTTGCCGACTCCGGGTCGGTCTCTGTCACTGCCTCCGTCCATCCGGCATATTCCAATCCCCTGTCAAGAATGATCTTCTCGATCATCCGTCCCATCTTTCCGTATCCGCTTATAAATAGTTTCATATCTTAAAACTGTTCGATTTCTTCCTCAACTTCAAACAGATGATAGTGAAGATCTTTCACGACTTCCACAAGTTCCTCACGGTCAACCACAAAACTGATGTTTACAAACGAAGCACCCTGCGATATCATATACACATTTGTTCTCTTAAGCGGAGCAAATGTCTTTTTGAGCATACCGTTCAGGCGCACTATGTTCTTTCCTATCACCGATACTTGCGACTTATCATCATCCACAATCACGTCCGCAAATTCAGAAAGTTGTTCCACAACCTTATCTATCTTCTCGGCCGCATCAACAGTGACAGAGATATTGGCCTCTGATGTACTGATCAGATCGACAGACACCTTGCTCTCGCTGAATATCTCAAACACCCTGCGAAGGAAGCCAGAAGTGTTTATCATCTTCATCGAGAAGATATTGATTACACGGATATTCTCTTTGAATGATACAGACTTCACTCCGTCCTCGATCAATTCGTTACGAAGAATGGCTGTACCCTTTCCGGAAGGATTCATCGAATTGAGCACATAAATCGGAATATTCTTCTTGACAGCAGGCTCGATCGTCAGCGGATGAAGCACCTTCGCTCCGAAATGAGCCATTTCCGCAGCCTCTTCGAATGAAATCTTTTCAAGATACTTTGTATTCTCAACTGTGCGGGGATCAGCAGAACGCACACCATCGACATCGGTCCATATTTCGATACGCTCAGCATCTATAGCCATTCCTATCAGAGAAGCCGAATAGTCCGATCCTCCTCTGCCAAGCACAGTCTGCTCCCCTTTGTGATTGCTGCAGATGAATCCCTGAGTAATGACAGCATCCATCCCACTGAACGCTTCTTCCACCATAGCGGGAACTCTCGATACGATCTCATTGAGATCCGGCTCGGCCTTAAGATATTCATCACTGGTAATCATCATCTTGCGGGCATCGATAAAATTGGTACGGATGCCTTTGGCATTCATCACGAAACAAATTATCGTAGATGAAAGGAGTTCACCGTTCGATATGATTATAGCCTTGTTCCTGTCGGAAAGTTCTCCCACAGCGCATATTGCATTAACAAGTTCTTCCAATTTATCGCAGATGGAAGTGACACGTGCCACAGCATTCTCCCTCAACGCCGGGCTCTGCGCCAGGAGATCTGACGCCAGATTGACGTGACGGAGTCTGAGTTCACTCAAAAGTTGCTTGGTCTCGGCCACATTCCTTGACGCTGCAGCATCTGATATCCTATAAAGAAGATCAGTCACCTTCGACAGCGCCGACACTACCACTACCGGCTTTTTATCCAGTCTTCCACCCACGATGAAGATGGCTCTGGTAATCGCCTCGAAATTTGCGACAGAAGTGCCGCCGAATTTCATAACTATCATAATATTTGCCTCTGTGAAGCAAATATTATGATAGTTATATACCCCCAGTCAGTTGCGCTGACAGCCCCGAGGGGCATACCGTCTTACTTCGTTCGACGGGTGCCATCGCTGCTTCAGTTTTCTGCGAAAACCTCGCTGACGCGAGTGGCACGGCGCTGAAGCGCCTTATGATCATAATACCTGCTTCTGTTTATCTTACTTATTGTGTTCCGGTGAAGTTTCAGTTCTTGAAATTCACCAAAGTTTCATATATCCGCACGTAATTCTCGATTGCCGTCTCCAGATCGGCAAGAGATATGTGCTCTTCCGGTCTGTGAGCAACCAGGATCGATCCGGGGCCACACAGAATCTTCCTTCTGAAGTTGGTCAATTGCGGAGCATCGCTCCCGAATGCCACCGGTTTAGACGGAAATCCATCCAAAATCTCATACTTAGTCGGAGTGTCACCGCCGAAAGGCTTTACACTCATCATCTTCTGCCACTGCGCCACATCCTTTGCAACTATATCAGATCCATCCTGCACCTTTCTCCGACCGAATCTCAGCCTTGCATTCTCTCCTGCAATATTCTTCATCACATTGCATACCATCTCGTCAGACTCGAATGTAGTCCTGAAATACACCCTGCAGGTCAGTCTGTCACTGAGGATGTTCTGAGGATTGTCACTGACGAGTTTCCCTATATTCCAGGTAGTATCCCCAAGTATCGGATCTAAAGGGAACACGATGCTACGTAAAGCATTCACGAAATCATTGAACATCTCCACAGCACTCAGTCCGTACTGCGGATATCCCGAATGGAAAGACCTTCCCTCGAAAGTCACCTCGAAAGATTTTGTACCTTTGCTTGCCGAAGCCATACAATTATCCGTAGGCTCGCCGACTACAACCCATTCCGCACCAGGATAATGCTCTCTGAATGCCTTGGCACCGAAAGAACCGGTTTCCTCACCTGCAAGCAGCAGAAGACCGAATCCCTCATATCCCCTTGATTCCAGCACCTTGCAAGCCTCATACATAGCAAAAATCTGCCCCTTGGCATCGCAGGAGCCTCTTCCTGACATAATTTCCCCGTCAAAAGAAGGAGCGATATATGGCGGAACAGTATCGAGATGAGTGCAGAAGACAATCTTAGGATCTCCCCAAGCCACAAACAGATTCTTTGTTCCATCTCCAACATCGGACATCACCACACGGTTGCGTTCTGCAGATAATCTCTCCGCAAGATAATCAGCAAGCACGGCTTCCTTGCCGGAAGTCGAATCGATGTTCAATATGTCGAGAAACAATTCTAAGTCCATCGCTATATTTAAATAACGCATACACGCGCATAATGTGCAAATATACACATTTTATCAATTATAATTGCGCAACAGGACTTTAATTGACAATTATCTCATCAAGAAAAAGAAATCCGCGCATTGTCGAGCGTCTGGCACAGAAACGGACATATCTTGTCCTTACATCGCAGACAGTGTCGAAACTGCGGAAAAGAAGATCGGGGATTTCCGTTGAAACATCATTCCATACTTCAGCCAAAGGAGTGAATGTGACACCACCCGACGATATATGGATCTCCACCTTTTCCGGCATAAAGACTCCGGGGCCTTTCAACTGCATAAATGTGCCTCCGACATAGTGCACCGGCATCACAGACCCGAGGTCTATGGTCACGTCTATATCGGTGAGAAAGCCCTGCCATTTGCCGTCACTATATGTCCAGCCGCCCATAATGCCATCGGTGAAGGTCGTCTCGCCTGACGCAGGATACTGCTTCTGTATAGGCTTGTTATACAACACCTTGCACCCTTTTGCCTTATGCTCTGCAGGCATCCGGGAGAGTTTGCGTTCTCCATATTCATTCTCCAGGTCAAATACATTGTATCCAAGCGAGCGCATACGGTCTGAAGCCATCACAGCACGTCTGCGGAAATCCATAAGATCCTTATTCTCAGGCTGGCTCCACCCCGTCTCTGCCACGGCCATCGCACGAGGCCAGTACATATACTCGGCGTGCTCATCATCAGGGATATATTCGCTCCAGAGATTAGCCTGCAGCCCAAGAAGATGATGCTTTTTGTCCAATGGCATCGAAGGTTCGAGAGGTTCATAAACATAAACCGTATCCAAAGGGAGGTAGCCACCTATGGATTCCGGTTCCTTGAAAGGAGCATCCTGAGTATGGTCAAGGTAGCAGTAACGGCCGGGGGGCATAATAACGTCGTGACCCATCTTCATCGCAGCGATGCCTCCCTCGGTTCCTCTCCACGACATCACAGTTGCATCTTCTGCCAGCCCTCCGTCAAGTATTTCATCCCATCCGATTATCTTTCTGCCTTTTGATTCCACATATCTGCTGATACGACGTATCATATAACTCTGAAGTTCATCCACATCCTTCAGCCCCTCCTCCTTCATACGCTGCTGACACTTCCGGCAGGTTTTCCAATGCCTTTTGTCGGCCTCATCCCCACCGATATGGACATACTCTGAAGGAAACACTTCCATTACCTCATCCAGAACTGTCTCCACGAAACGGAAGACATCCTCGTTTCCGATACAGAATTCACCCTGCCTGTACGCTTCTCCTGCACATCCCAGATGCGGATATGCGGCAATGACTTCCTCGCTGTGTCCAGGCATTTCTATTTCCGGGATAATCTCTATATGCCTCTGGGCGGCATAATCGACCAATCCGCGCATCTGCTCCTTTGTATAATACCCTCCGTATGCCTCAGGTGTGCCTTCCGGGACATATCTACGTTCGCCTGCCCACCAATCCTTCCACAATCGCTCAGGCCTCCAGGCAGCAAGACCTGTCAAGAGAGGATAGGCATCGATCTGCATACGCCAGCCCGCTGCATCAGTCAGATGTATATGCATCCTGTTCATCTTGAACATAGCCATCGCATCAATCTGCTTCTTAAGAAAGTCAATGCTCCGGAAATGCCTTGACACATCAACGTGAAGTCCTCTGTATGGGAAACGCGGATAGTCATATATTTCGCAGCAAGGCAGTTCGCGGATTGTCCCTCCCGCTGTCATCTGATCCAGAGTCCGGAGGGCATAATATTGTCCGGAAGCATCTGAATATATGATTGTTACACCCTTTCGCGCATTTACAGAAAGGATGTATGATTCTTCTGGCATATCGCCCTGTGGCCTGCTTACAAAAGTTATCTGCGGATCTTCCTCGAATTTATATGATCCTTCATTCATAGTGACTTCAGCAGGGGCGGGAATCAGGACTTCAGGGCCTTGAGCCGCTGCCTGGAATGCTGCCAAGACGATAAGAACAGATGATATTAGAAAGCCGTTTTTCATCATTACGATTTTTTTGCAGATTCACAAAGTTAACAATATTCAAATGATTCATTAACTTTACACACTAAAACATAATCTGATATGAGACTAGACGGAAGAAGAGAAAGCCGCAATGTCAGAGACATTCGCGGAAAAGGCGGAAAGGCTGCAGGACTTGGACTTGGAGGACTTGTCATTGTCGGCATCATAACCTGGCTTCTTGGAGGCAATCCTCTTGACGTTGTGCGCCAGGCCGGAGGACTGGAAGCAATCACAGGAACGCAACAGACGGAATATGTTCCAACGCCCGAAGAGGAAGCGCTGGCTGTATTTTCAAAGCAGATTCTTGCAGGAACTGAAGATGTCTGGACAGCAGAGTTCCGCCGTCTGGGTCTTGAATACGAGCCACCTACACTGGTGCTTTTCACGGGAAATGTACAATCCGCCTGCGGAGGAGCGACATCATCAACCGGTCCGTTCTACTGCTCGGCAGACAGGTCTGTCTATATCGACCTCTCTTTCTTCTCGACAATGAAGAAGCAGTTCGGTTCGGCAGGCGACTTTGCATACGCATACGTCATAGCCCACGAGGTAGGGCATCACGTACAGAACCTTTTAGGCACTCTGCGTCAGGCACATACTGCAATGAACCAGACCTCTCAGGCAGAAGCGAACAAAATAAGCGTCAGACTGGAACTGCAAGCCGATTTCTATGCAGGACTTTGGGCGCATCACGACAATGAAATGTTCAATTCTCTTGAGGCCGGCGATCTTGAAGAAGGGCTTGAGATCGCTTCCAGAATAGGCGATGACTATCTTCAGAAGAAGGCTCAGGGCTATGCCGTTCCGGAGACATTCAACCACGGAACCTCCGCTCAGCGCGCCCGCTGGCTCAAGAAAGGATTCACAACAGGAGACATAGAAAAGGGTGACACATTCAGTCCGAGATACAACAGTCTTTAATCATCTGCAACTCTATAGTATATGAGAATCAACACTTTAACAGCAATCATACTACTGATTTCAGGATGCGGATATGGCGGTCAGGAACTGGCCTCCTTTCCCGAAGTTAGTCAGAAACCTGTCAAAGAGGCTTTCCCATTGGCTGATTCAGGCTCAGCAGCGACAATATGTATTGATACCTGCGATGCGCGTGTAGTGACGGTTGCTGCCGGGCTGCTTGCTGACGATGTCGAGCGTCTTACGGACTCCAGACCGCAGATTCTGACAAATGGAGACCTTCCGGAAGGACCGGTTGTAATTGCCGGAACAATCGGAAAGTCATTCCTTGTTGATGAATTCTCGAAGAAGGGACTGATAGATACAGAGTCCCTCCAAGGGAAATGGGAATCATATATCATTCAGACAGTCAGCATCAAGGGGCGGAAAGATCCGGTACTGGTGGTTGCCGGCAGCGACCGCCGTGGAACAGCCTTCGGTCTGACATCGCTCAGCGAAGCGGCCGGAGTCTCGCCCTGGTACTGGTGGGCGGATGTCACACCTCAGCACAAGGAGGCTCTCTACGTACATCCCGGACGCTTCATACAGGAAGAACCTGATATTCAGTACCGAGGCATCTTCATCAATGACGAGCGTTTCGGTGGATGGGCAAAATGGGTCGAGCAGACTTTTGACAAGGAGTCCGGCAAAGTCGGGCCGAAGGTGTATGAAAAGGTTTTCGAACTGCTGCTGAGACTGCGCGGAAACTATCTGTGGCCGGCAATGCACAATGGCTCCCAGGCCTTCAACGCCGATCCGGAGAATGCCCGTCTTGCAGATGACTATGCTATCGTGATGGGGTCTTCACACTGCGAGCAGATGCTCCGCAACAATGAGGACGAATGGAAGAATGCCGGAACCTGGGGCGACTTCAACTACATCACCAACCGCGACAATATGATCCGATATTGGGAGGAAAGAGTCCAGACCAACGGAGGATATGAAAAGATCTATACCTTAGGACTGAGAGGCATACACGACTATCCGATGGAGGGTGCAAACAGCACCAGGGAACGCTGCGCACTGATGCAGCAAGCCATTGATGATCAAAGAGATATACTCCGCAGAAATATCAACAGACCGGTAGAGGAAATCCCGCAGGTACTATGCACCTACGAAGAGGTTCTGGACGCATATCACGCAGGTCTGCAGATCCCTGACGAGGTCACTCTCCTGTGGTCTGACGACAAGCACGGATATACCCGCAATCTGTGCAATCCTGAAGAGATGAAGAGGAAAGGAGGGGCCGGGATTTACTATCACCTCTCATATCACGGAGACCCTGCCAGTTGGATATGGCTCAGTCCTCTCTCCCCTTCCTTCATCTCGGCTGAACTCACCAAGGCATATACATACGGTGCACGAAAGATATGGATATTCAATGTGGGAGACATCAAACCAGCAGAAAAAGAGATCACCTTTGCTATGGAACTGGCCTGGGATCTGGAAAGATGGTCTCCGGAAAAGGCTCACGGATTCATCGAGGAGTGGGCTTCACGCACATTCGGAGAAAAATACGCAGCAGAAATCAGCGCAATCCAAGATGAATATTATCGTCTTCAGGCAGCCGGAAAAGATTCACACGTATGGTTCATTGAATATCCTGAAGCGGAGATCAGAGAGCGTCTGAAGCGTTGGGAAAACATCGCCCTGCGCGCGGAGGCTCTCAAGGCAGAGATTCCGGAAAACCTCCAGGCGGCGTATTTCGAATTGGTAGAATATCCAGTCCACGGAGCCTGGATGCTCAATGAATACCAACTGCTTGCGCGACTGAGTATGGCACACGCCACATATAACGATGCCGAGGTGGCTCTTGCAGATGCTTCCCGTGCCACAGAAATGTTCAATGCACTGAATGATTGGACAGATAAATATAACAATGAACTTCTCGATGGGAAATGGGGCAATTTCTTCCGATGGGATCCATATCATTGGTATTATACACCAGGGATGGCCGCAACTGTATGCACGGAGGAAATGATGGAAAGCATCAGGAAAGGCCCTGAACCGGGATATCTGAATGTAGAGGAAGCCTTGGCGGAAGGGATTGTAATAGAAAGCGATACAGAGGGAGAGATTCCGCTGTGGATGCACGCACTTACTCCTGTCGAGAACTTCTCTAAAGCAGCAAAGGACAACATTTTCTGCAAAGTAAATATCAATAATACTTCCTATACAGCCTCAGCGGCACCGATCAACAATATATGGCATTCGCCACTCATCGGGCCTATGTGGAGTAAGGTAGGGACATTGAAATTGAATAAAGGTGAAAATCATTTCAGAGTCACAGACCTTAAGGCAGAGGCCTCCATCGATGCTATATTCATAGGAGCATATCCTCCATTTCCATCTGAGAGCAGGCAAATAATTGCAGCATCTGATGGAAAGATCATCAGAAATTCAAAAGAAGGAAAGATTCAGCAAGTAAAGCAACTTGGATTCAGCGACGGAATGGTTGTCCTGCCGTTTGATACGCCTTCATACACTCCTGAAGAAGCACCTGCATTGGAATATGTCGTTGATGTATCTGAAAATGCTGAAAACCTGGAAATCAGGACATTGGCCAATCTGCACGTGTATGAAGGAAGGGATGCCAGATATGCTGTCAGCATCGACGGAGGAAATCCTGAAACATTCTCGATCCACACCGATGACTTCTCTGCTGAATGGCGCAGAAACGTGCTCAGAGGCTATTCTGCAAGAATGATAGACATTTCATCTCTCGAAAGCGGCCGCCATACCGTTACCATCAGTCTGCTTGACCCAGGCATCGTCCTGCAGGAAATCAGGCTCAAATAAGAGCGGTATCTCCACAACGAAAGAGACCTGATCGTGATGATCAGGTCTCTTTTGATGTGGAGATAGTCGGAGTCGAACCGACGACCCCCTGCTTGCAAAGCAGGTGCTCTAGCCAACTGAGCTATACCCCCAGATTTTTTAAGAACTTGGTAGTCCCGAGCAGACTTGAACTGCTGACCCCTACATTATCAGTGTAGTGCTCTAACCAACTGAGCTACGGGACTGTATATTTAAAAAGATTGAAGAAAAGCAAGACTTACGACCTTGCAATCCACCGCGAAGCTCGTGTCATTACAAACTCCAAAAAGGAGGTGTT
>JAGAIM010000008.1 GCA_017626555.1 Bacteroidales bacterium | reverse complement strand
TGTGGAGTTTCATAAATAAATTTTTCCATTGTTTGTGTGTTTTTTTAGTTTGTTATTAATGGTTATAAGTGTTGTTTTCGTGTTTCCTTAATGGCCGCCATTGGGGATTATTTTTCCTCAAAACTGATGGCGAAACCGCCGCCGCGTGCCATTGTTATTGAGAGAACATCTTCTGATGTTACATCCTGCTTCCAGATCTTGTATGCCTGTGGGTTCTCCTTATAGTCCGCATCATCGGCATCTGCATAGATTGTAGCCTCGTATGTCTTGCCCGGATCGAGGAAGTTCATCGGTACCTCAAGAGTGCGCTCGTTGTCGTCGGTCACACCGCCACAGAACCATTGGCCGTTCTTTTTGCCCTGACGAGCGATAACCACATATTCACCTGGCTCTGCGAGGAGGTACTTGGACTGGATCCAGTCGATATCTACATCCTTGATGAACTGGAATGCATCCATAAACTGAGCATAATGTTCAGGAAGGTCTGCTGCCATCTGGAGAGGTGAATATAGGGTCACATAAAGGGCAAGTTGGTTGGCTATCGTTGCGTTCACCCAAGAGTTGTTCTTTCCACCTGTCACCGCTGCGAGATCCATAAAGAAGATACCAGGAGTATAGTCCATAGGGCCTCCGTTGAGACGTGTGAACGGAAGGATCGTTACGTGGTGAGGCATTGTGCCGCCGAAGGCCTGATACTCAGTTCCGCGGGCTGCTTCCGCTCCGATAAGGTTAGGATATGTACGGCAGAGGCCGGTAGGACGTACCATTTCGTGTCCGTTGAGCATAACCTTGTGCTCGGCAGCCTTCTTGACGACGTGCATATAGTGGTTGATGAGCGACTGGCTGTAGTGATGCTCGCCGATAGGGAGGATATCACCTACATAACCGCTCTTGATGCTGTTATAGCCATATTTATCCATAAGGTCGAGGGCCTGGTCGAGGTGACGCTCGTAGTTGCGTACAGATGACGAGGTCTCGTGATGCATCATAAGACGTACCCCCTTTGAGTGTGCATATTTGTTGAGTGCCTCGATGTCGAAGTCAGGATATGGAGTCACAAAGTCAAATACATAGTCCTTGTTGCAGTTAGCCCAGTCTTCCCATCCTTCGTTCCAGCCCTCTACGAGAACCTGATCGAAGCCGTGTTCTGCAGCAAAGTCGATGTATCTGCGTACATTCTCATTGTTAGCAGAGTGAGTGCCGTTCGGTGTTGCTGATGCATAGTCTGTCTTGCCGAGTTGTACGGAAGCGAAGTCGTTGGTATATGACCAGGAGCCTTTTCCGGAAATCATTTCCCACCATACTCCGATATATTTAACTGGCTTGATCCAGTCTGTGCTCTCAAGAGCGCAAGGCTCGTTGAGATTGAGGATGAGGCGTGAAGCAAGTTGAGCGGTTGCGCTTGGAGCGACCTGAACTGTACGCCAAGGTGTGTTGCAAGGGGTCTGCATACGGCCTTTCCATCCCTGTGCATCAGGAGTCAGATGTGATACAAATGTGAATGTCTTTGGATCAAGTTCGAGATGCATACAAGGATAGTCGAGAAGTGCAGCCTCGTGGATATTGATATAAAGTCCGCTGTCTGTACGCATCTGAAGTGAGGTCTGGACACCGTTCACAGAATATGGAGTCTGGGAATCGTTAGGATTGATAGCCTGCTGCATCTTGCCGGCAATTTCGCTGAGACGAGACTCTGTGAAATTATATTCCTGAGTGTCATAGTCACCAGGAATCCACCACGCTGTGTGATCGCCCGCAAGAGCGAACTGGGTCATTTCTTCCTTTATCACAAAGTAACTGAGGTTCTTCTGATATGGGAACTCATAACGGAAGCCGAGACCATCATCATAAAGACGGAAACGGATGGCCATCTTGCGCTCTGATGAAGTCTGGACGAGGTTCACGAGGAGTTCATTGTAGTTATTGCGGATCTTAGCCTCCTCTCCCCATACAGGCTCCCAGGTTTCATCAAATGTACCAGTTTCTACACTTTCCACTGTGAAGCCTTCATAGAACTGCTGAACAGGCTCACGGTCTTCCTTTGAAATGGTGCCGTCTGCATTATATACAAGTTTCTGAGCCTTGAGTACGCCACGGAACTCGAATCCGAGGTCTGAAGGAAGAATTACCTTCTGATCGCCGTAATTGAGGGCGTACTGAGGAGTTCCTGCTGCTGTAAGCTGGAATGTCATCTCCATATTTCCGTCCGGAGACTTGAGGGTCTGGACATCGGTAACTTCGCCGGCCGGCTGTGACGTTGTGCAGGCAGCCAGAAGGGCGATTGATGAAAGGGCTGAAAGTATTCTTTTCATATATGTTATAATTATTTACTGGTGTTATAGATTTCTCCACTCACTTCGTTCGGTCGAAATGACAGCAGCACTTCGTTCGGTCGAAATGACAACTTACCTCTTGAATTCTACTACAAGTGCTGTCTTTGGAGAGACTACTGTGGCATCCGAAATCTTGACAGGCTCTCCGGTCAGGACATCAACTCCACCCTGAAGGCCTTCGGTGATCTCTGAATAGTAAGACCACGGAACATTCACCGGTTCCAGGTTGTTGTTGATATATACGAACACCGCGGCTTCGTCATTATAACGGAAGTATGCGTATGTGTTGTCGCGGGTCATAAAGTGCATTGTCTTTCCGTTGTGGATGACATCCGCTGTCTTTCTCCACTGGAAAAGACGGCTTACATAGTTGAAGAGGTCAGCCGCCTGGCCCTTCTCCACCTTGAGACCGTCTGTGTTATGTGTCTGGGCCTCACGACCTTCCGCAGTGAAGAGGTCAATCTCATCGCCTGCCCATCCGCCTGGGAAGTCCACGCGGAGACCAGGGTGGTCACCGATATTGTCAGGCCTGTTGGAAACGAACATAAGCTCGTCACCGGCAAAGATCTGAGGTATGCCTCGCATTGTCGCCATCATAGCCATAGCGATCTTGAGGGCACGAGGATCCTTGCGTACCATATCACCGATACGTGCGGTGTCGTGGTTGCCAGGGAAGATGAGCATCTTCGAAAGGTCGTGATATACGAAGTCGTGTGAAAGGATGTCATACACCTTGGTCATTCCGAGTCCCCAGCCGCCTTCATCCTCTGCAAGAGCTGCACGCAACGCGTCGTGGAGAGGGAAGTCCATAATCGACGGGAGATGTGAGTCGAAGCCGTCCTTGTTGGCATTTCCACCCTGCCAGTATGCAAGCTGAGGGATGGATGAAGTCCAGCACTCGCCTACGATATTGAAGTTCGGATACTCGGTCATAATGGCCTTGCACCACTCTGCAGCAGGCTCCTTCTCATTGTACGGATATGTATCGACGCGGAAGCCGTTAAGGCCGGAATACTCGATCCACCACACTCCCCACTGGATGAAATACTGAAGCACGAATGGATTGTCAAGGTTCATATCCACCATTGTAGGCACGAACCAGCCGCTTTCCTGGATATAGAGGTCCTTCTGCGATGCATTAGGATCCATATTTGTCGAAAAAGCCACGTTAGTTCCTGTATATTCAGGGAACTGATGGATCCAGTCCTGGAAAGGAAGGTCGTTCATCCACCAGTGCACATAGCTACAGTGGTTAGGAACGATATCCATTATGATGCCGAGGCCTTTCTCCCTTGCCTTCTCTACGAGAGTCTTGTAGAGCTCGTTCGAGCCGAAGCGCGAGTCTATATGGTAATAGTCGGATGCGGCATATCCGTGATAAGAGCCCTGAGGATCATTGTCCTCAAGGAAAGGAGTCGTCCAGATGTATGTAGCACCGAGCTCGCTGATATAGTCCAGGTGATCGATGACACCCTGGATATCTCCGCCGTGGCGGCCGTTTCCATTTGCGCGGTTGGCATCTTCCGTCGTATCATCGGTTGAATCATTCGACGCATCACCGTTTGCAAAGCGGTCAGGCATAATGAGATAGACCATATCTGCAGTAGTGAAGCTCTTACGCTCGGCAGAGCCGGCCTCACGGGCAGCGATTTCGTATGGATATTTGAAAGACTGTCCGTCTTTTGAAAATACTATGTAGTAAGTACCAGGCTGAGCGGTAGGAGCGACATTCACATCAACGAAAAGATAGTTAGGGCTTTCCGCCTTGGTGATCTTCTCCACCGACACACCTTTTCCGCCTTCGATAGCAACATCATACTCTGAAATACCCTTGCCGTTCACAAGGAGCTGGAGGTCGGTCTTCATACCCACCCACCAGGAGAGGGGTTCAACGCGGGTTACCTGATCCTGGGTTGCGTCTGCAACTGATGCAGGGTCGAATGATGGCTTGCCCGAGCAGGCTGCGAGGGCAATGATTGCGGTTGCTATGAGAATTTTCTTCATATTACTCTGCTGTGATTTCGTATGACCAAGGAGCCTTGAGCTCTGCCTTTACCGTTACCTTGTTCTCAGGGAGCGTACGGGTGAATACCAGAGTGCTGTCCTCTGTCGAAATAACCTCGAACTTGCCGCCCTTGTCACCAGCTGCGAGTGCAGGATTATTGTGACGGATGTCGATGAGCCACTTGTAGAAGTCGAAATATCCGTTCTTCTCCCAAGCCGGGATCGGATCCTTCTCGAAGAACTCGAATCTCTTGTTCCAGCCCATCTCCTGACCTGTGTAGATCAGAGGCTGACCGCCAGGAAGGGTGAATGTAAGCACTGCCATAAGCTTTGCAGCATCACCCATTCTCTCGAACTCTGTACCTGCCCAGGAGTTCTCGTCGTGATTTGATGTAAACATAAGACGGAAAGCATCAGCAGGGTGTCTTTCAGCGTCCTTCTGGATATACTCAAGAAGCTCAGGGATGTTCTTCTCACCGCGGGCGATTGCATTCAGCAGATGGTGAAGTTCCCAAGCGTATGATGAATTGAAGCCTGAAAGAGAATGAAGCTTAGGCTCTTCACCCTCCGCAAGCATATACATTCCGGGATAGTCTGCACGAAGAGCAGAGATTGTCTCCTGCCAGAACTCGAGCGGAACCTCGCAAGCCATATCGCAGCGGAATCCGTCCACACCCTTCTCCATCCAGAAGCGCATCTGATCGGCCATAGCATCCCAGACCTCACGCTTGCCGTAATTGAGCTCAGCGATGTCATACCAGTCGTAGTTGACTACTGTATTGCCCAGAGAATCACGCATATACCAATCTGCAGGGCACTCGTTGATCCACTTTGCATCCGGTGAAGTGTGGTTGGCCACGCAGTCAAGAACGACGCGGAAGCCGAGCTTGTGAGCCTCTGCGAGGAAGTTCTCGAAATCCTCCATAGTTCCGAACTCCGGGTTGATGGCCTTGTAGTCGGCGATTGCATAGTAAGAACCGAGGGTTCCCTTGCGCTCCTTCACTCCGATAGGATGAATAGGCATAAGCCAGAGGATGTCTATTCCGAGCTCCTTGAGGCGCGGAAGCTCCTGCTGAGCTGCTGCAAATGTTCCCTCAGGAGTATACTGACGTACGTTCATCTCATAAACCACCGAATTTTCAAGCGGCTGCTGCTCAGGTGCCTGGGTCGCGCAGGACATTGCCAGCACTGAGGCGCAGATTGCAAAAAGTATCTTCTTCATATTTTAGTGTTATTTTGTTTTATATTTTCTGCATAGCCTGAGGCTCGCCTCGCTTCGCAGAAGCGTATGAATATGCTTCGCTCTGCAAGCCTCAGGCTATGCCGTATTACATTTCAGCAAGTATGGTTGCAGATGTAGCGGTAGCTGTGATCCAGTTGCCGGAGTATGCAGTAATACCGTCAACATCAGCCTCGCCACCTCTTGCAAGGACTGTGTAATTGCCCTCGGGGATACCAATAGTAGCGAGTTTCTTCGATCCGTTGAGAAGGACAGTGAGAGACTTGGCGCTGTCTATGCCTTCAAGGCCGCTGATACGGAATGCCACCACGCAAGGATCCTCTGTATCAATGAACTGGAGTTTCTCGCGCACAAGGTCAGCATCTCCGAGGCAGAAGCCCGGATGTGCGTGACGGATAGCAGCCAGAGCCGCATAATAGTCAACGAGATCCCTGTAAGTAGTCTTGTATGTCCAGTCGATCGCATTGATGGAATCAGGCTGATTATAACTGTTCTTCACACCCTGCTTGTGACGGTAAAGTTCCTCACCATTGAAGATGAAAGGAATTCCCTGTGAGGTGTAAACCGCTGTCTGAGCAAGTTTTACCATCTTCAGACGCTCTGCCTCAGTCGCATCAGTTGCCTCCTCGAGACGGTCACGCAGACAATGATCATCGTGGCAACTTACATAACTGACGTGCTGAAGAGGATTGTTGGTCCAGCGCTCTACACTCACCTGAGGATGCTCCACACCACCGGCAATACCGAACATCACATTATCCTTGTTGCCTGCCACTCCGTCCATAAAACCGGCATTCTCGCATCCGAGAGGGCCACGCACTGCATCACGGATATTGTCGCTGAATGCTCCCACCTTGTCCATCATATAGGTATTGGCCTTGAGAGCGATCTCTTCAGCCGGATATGCAGGAGCCTGAGCAGCCCAACCCTCACCATAGATCACCACGTCCGGATCAATGGCGTGAAGGCGCTCGCTGATGAGGTTCATAGTCTCGATGTCGTGGATGGCCATAAGGTCGAAGCGGAATCCATCGATATGATACTCCTTCATCCACCACTCCAGAGACTCGACCATATATTTGCGGAACATTTCCTGCTCCGAAGCAGTCTCATTGCCGCAGCCTGAACCGTCGAAGAACGATCCATCCTCACGCATACGGTAGAAATAACCTGGCATAGTGCGCTCGAAACCTGTGTTCGCAGCATTTGTCGTATGGTTGTAAACCACATCAAGGATCACGCGGAAGCCGGCCTTGTGCAGAGCCTGGACCATCTGCTTGAACTCCTTGATACGGGTCACAGGATTGTACGGATCTGTCGAGAACGAGCCTTCCACAGCATTGTAGTTGAGAGGCTCATATCCCCAGTTGTACTGATTGTCTTCAAGACGGGTCTCGTCTATGGTCGCGAAATCGGTCGAAGGAAGGAGTTGGACATATGTCACTCCTATCTCCTTGAGGTGGTCGATTCCTGTTGCAAGTCCGTCAGGATTCTTTGTACCTTCCTCCGTCAGAGCAAGATACTTGCCCTTATTATCCACGCCTGAAGTCTGATGTATCGAGAAATCCCTGTGCTGAAGTTCGTAAACGATGATGTCAGAAGGGTCTATCTTCGGGCTCTTGTCCTCTGCCCAACCCTCCGGATCGGTCTCATCCCAATCAATCACAGCACCACGCATACCGTTCACACCGACAGCCTTTGCTGCGATTCCTTCTGTCTCTTCAAGCCACTGACCGTCCTTCTGCACCTGGAATGTATAGAAAGCACCCTTCACATCCTCCTTGACAGTAGCCTTCCAGAGCCCTTCCTTGCCGAGTTTCATATTCACGATCTTGAAGGCAGCCTCATCTGAAGCCGAATGATAAAGTCTCAATTGCGCAGCCTCTGCATCCGGAGCCCAAACTGCAAATTCTGTCTTGTCGCCCATATAGACGCACTCCTCAAGCGGAGCCTCGGGCACTGGCAGCGCACTATTCTCAGATGCGCACGAAGCCATTGCGGCAACTGCAACCGTTCCCATCAGTAAACTCTTGATTGATATCTTCATAACTATTTTCGTATTTCAATTCAAGTGCACACACTTACACATCCTACGAATATACGAAGATTTTCCCTATATATATAATTATATAGGATGAATTGTTTAAAGTTTTTGACGAACGGTAGGTTTTTTATGACGAAAAGAAACATTCCGCCAGAACAAACTGAGTCGCTGGCGGAATTAAATGAGTATGATCAATCAAATAACTTTAAAACTATTTAGAATCAATTGTATCGATGATTGACTTAAGTTCTGATTCTGATATGTCCAATAAAGAAGATATATCCATCAGAGTCATACCTTTCGAGTACATCTTCAGAACCATATCGGTTCGTTCTTCAGAGCGGCCTTTCTCCAGTCCCTGCTCAATGCCTTCCTCCAGTTTAGCCCTCATCATACCATTCAATCGTTTCGGCAAGCAAGTCGCCAGTTGTTTTTTCGCGGAACGTATATTCTGAAATATGCCCTGCTGGCATAACTCACACAGCGTTGGAACCAGCCCTTCTCGGTATAGCACTGCATCTCCACAATGAATAAAGCGCCCGAGTTGTCACGACACATAAAATCGTACTGATGCTCCTTATTCAAGGATAGGACAGGTCCCTGATAGTTTGTCGGAAGATAATCTATATGCTCCACCTTACGATTCTTCGGCAAGAACTGATTGATAATCATCATCACAGCATCCTTGTTCGCCACATCGCCAAACACAGCCTTGAACCCGGCATTGGTCAGGATATCCACATATCGCTGGGCCACTTCGATCTTTGCATTATTTTCCATATACATTAAGTTTAATGTTTACGGATGCAAAGTTCCTAAGCATTAGTAGAGAACTATATAAGGGCAATTCTCTCAGAAAATCTGACAGAATTATCCAAATGTTTCCGAGAAAATGTTCCACAAAATTCCGTGGAACATCCTGCCGAAATTCTCACGGCTTCTGCGAAATCTCAGACTGACAGAGAATCCCGGGAGGAAACCCTTTTACTGGCGGGAGATCCGGGCACCGAGGGCATTCAGACGGACATCGATTTCTTCATAGCCTCGATCGATCTGCTCGATATTGCTTATAACACTCGTACCCTTGGCAGACATCGCAGCAATCAGCATAGCGATACCGGCACGTATATCAGGCGAAGACATCTTTCCAGCCCGTAACTGATAACGGTGGTCGTGTCCGACAACAACTGCACGATGAGGATCGCAGAGAATGATCTGGGCACCCATATCGATGAGTTTATCGACAAAGAATAGACGGCTCTCGAACATTTTCTGATGGATAAGGACACTTCCCTTGCACTGAGTTGCCATCACAAGGATCACACTCAAAAGGTCTGGGGACAGTCCCGGCCAAGGGGCATCCGCAATATTCAGAATCGAGCCATCGAGGAAGGAATCTATCACATAACTTTCCTGTTCCGGCACATAGATATCATCACCACGGCGCTCCAGATTGACACCGAGTTTCCTGAAAGCCTCAGGAATCATTCCGAGTTCATCGTATGCCACATCCTTGATCGTGATGGAACTCTGATTCATAGCCGCAAGTGCTATGAAGGAACCTATCTCGATCATATCCGGCAAGATAGTATGGTCTGTTCCTCCCAGAGAATCCACTCCAGTGATTGTCAACAGATTAGAACCAACGCCATCTATCTTTGCACCCATACGTATAAGCATCCGGCAAAGTTGCTGAACGTATGGTTCGCAGGCAGCATTGTATATGGTCGTCACACCTTTGGCCAGGCAGGCTGCCATAACGATATTTGCAGTTCCGGTCACCGATGCTTCATCCAAAAGCATATATCTTCCCTCCAGAGCACCACCCTCAGGAATGTGAAGATAGAAAGCCTTCTTATCAATATCATATTCCTGCGAAGCGCCCAGATTCATAAAGCCCAGAATATGAGTATCAACCCTGCGGCGACCGATCTGATCACCACCCGGTTTCGGGAAATATGCCCTTCCGAAACGAGCCAGGAGAGGTCCGACAACCATTACAGACCCACGCAGTTTGGCGCATTTACCCACAAAATCAGCACTCATTATATAGTCTTCATCGACTTGATCGGCTTGAAACGAATATACCCCTTTCTCGTGCCTTGTCACCTTTACTCCCATACTCTCCAGCAAGAGAATCAGATTGCGTACATCCAGGATTTCCGGCACATTGGAAATCTTGACAATTTCCTTTGTGAGAAGTACTGCACTTATCACCTGCAGGGCTTCATTCTTTGCACCCTGCGGCCTTATCGTGCCACTAAGTTTGTGGCCGCCTTCAATTACGAATGAACTCATATATAGTTTCTTCTGAATTTATTCAATGTTTGTGTATGTGATCCGGAATACATACGAGCCTGCATCCTCTGTATGCAGAACGATGTGACGCGTATATTCACCCAAACCCTTCGACCGTCCGCGATCCAAGGTGAAAACGAACCTCTTGGTATCTTTTATGACTCCGGATGCCGGATTGTAACTTACAGCAAAATCGGCCTCACGTGTCGTGCTTACTATGCTGAACGTTACCATTTCTCCCATATCGGAAGTCGCATTGACTTCTATCTTCTCCTTCTCCGCTCCCTCGACTATCCTGCCTTCTCCAAAATCTATATTCATTCTGTCGAAAGTAATATGCTTATGCACCGGCTCCAGCACAAAGTCCATCACGAACTCCCTGACGGCATATTCTTCAGATCGCGACTGATGTTGGTGATACTCCGAATAAACCTCCGTCCTTATCATACTGATGTAAGGCAATGATTCAAAACTGTATTCACCGTTCTCATCAGTATAAGTCAGGGTTTCCGTACAACTATTCCAGACCGCCACTCCCTCAAGAGGCATTCCATCGACATCCCTTACCGTTCCCCTCAGATTTGCATACATATCCTTTTCAGATGTCTCTATGACCATCGGTATATCATACTTTTCCCAGGTATAAGGAGCAGTCGAGAATATATGCAGAACGCCTTCGACATTCTCCATTGAAGCCCTGGATATCTTCATATTGACATCCAATGAAGACATTGGATCAACCGTGCCGTGCCATCCTCTGCCATCGGGTTTCAAGCCAGAAGCAGACATCTCAAGAAAAAAAAGATCCCCCATAGGCACATCCGCCCTTATACCAAAACTTATCGGAGTTTCACTGAGATTCCTTATAGTCAAAATCCGGTCATTGACACGCGGCTCGAAAAGGATTTCATTCTGATCGATGGTCATCAGATGGATCGGTTCGAGTTCCACATCCAGTTCCGTATCACCTGAAACAGAAACAACGTACGAACCAGGTTTATAATAATCTCCCTGGAACACGACCTCATACTCACCTTGAGGAATGCCTTTTATCGAATAACTGCCTCCGACGACACCTTCAGGAATCACCTCTCCATTATACACCTGCTTTCCTGTACTATTTGTAACGACTGCATTCACACCGGTCATCAGGCGCTCCAGACTTCCTTCCGCATCACTGATGACACCACTGATGGAGTACTTCCCGGCCTGTGTTTGAGAAGGATCACAAGCACAGCAAATAATCATCAAGCAAAAGAATATGATTTTCTTCATAGTTTTAGTCCGCTTTTATATATGTTCCACCTCAGGATGGAGTTCTACTCCAAACTTGGTCTTGACTGAAGAAATGATACGTTTTTCCAATCCGACAATCTCTTCCGGATACGCCTCTCCGCTATGATTCACAATCACCAGAGGCTGCTTGTCCCAGACGGCCGCTCCACCGCTGCGCTTTCCCTTCCAGCCACACTGCTCTATCATCCAGGCTGCCGGGATCTTGACTGACGGAGATTTCTCGACACGGACTGCATCCTCGCTCGAAATGACAGACGGGTCATTCGAGATGGCAGGTGAGGCAGATGTCACATTTTCATAACCACCTAAGACATAATGAGGAACCTTGTAATCGGAACCGTGCTCGGCTTTAGCCGCAGCCTCAATCTTCAGGAACTGCTCCATCGGCACCACAGGATTCTTGAAGAAACTTCCCGCACTACCCTTCACCGACGGCTCCGGAAGTTTCTCCTTGCGGATCTTGATGATCACTTTGCGGATCATTGCTGGTGTAAGAGATTTCTCGTCTCCGCTACCGCTCCGCTCGAAATGACAGTCTGCAACCGCTTCCTTCAGATGGCCGTATTCCAATTTCGGCTGCGGAGCGCGAGAAAGAGCAAACACCACGTGAGTCACGATATACCTACCCTTGACCTCAGGCCTCTTGAACATCGAATCACGGTAGCCATATCCGCATTCCTCCACATCGAAATGAACGAACTCTTCCTCAACAGTATCATAGCAATAAACCTTACGGATGACATCCTTCACCTCAACCCCGTACGCACCGATATTCTGCACAGCCGACGCACCGACTTCTCCCGGAATATACGACAGATTCTCCACTCCCCATAGGCCTTCCTTCGCCGCCCATTCACAGAAATCATCGAAGACCACTCCCGCACCGACTGATACCAGCACCTTGCTTGATTGGCTGAAATCTGCTGACGATGTGCCATTTGTATGAAGGAGGCATTTTCCCACCCCCGGGTAGGGGGTGCCTGAGCTTGCGAAGGCGGGGGCCTCCGGAATACGATGGCACTCGTCAAGAATTTCAATGAAATCTATCTTCGAATGCAGGACCGTACCCTTGAAATCATCGGTGAAAAGCAGATTGCTGCCGCCACCTATATGCAGCACAGGCCTTGCCAGTTCATCGAACTCGATATCCACAAGATCAGCCACCGAATCATACTCAATGAAACAGCGCGCCTTCACCCTCATCCCGAAGGTGTTCATCTTCGTCAGATCCTTATAATACTCCGTCTTTATCATAACTTATCTACCGGATATAGTGTAGCCGCAGGAGAATCTCTCCTTATCAATGTACTGATTTAAAAGGATAGAAGTCATTGAAAATTAAATAATGCTATCCTATCTCCGCACCATTGCAAAGAGTCTCCGCAGGCGTAACGAAACGCATCTTACCATCGTTCTGACGAGCCATCAGGATCATACCCTTCGACTCGATGCCACGGATCTTGCGCGGAGCAAGGTTTGCAAGGATACATATCTGCTTGCCCACCATCTCCTCAGGAGAATACTGCTCTGCAATACCGGAAACAATGACTCTCTTGTCAATGCCTGTATCTATAGTAAGTTTCAGCAGTTTGTCAGTCTTTGGAACACGCTCAGCCTCAAGAACTGTAGCGGTTCTGATATCCATCTTCTGAAAATCATCGAATGTGCATTCCTCCTTCTGAGGAGTCACCACAGCAGCCTCGGCAGCCTTTGCCGCAGCCTCACGCTCTGCACGGATATCATTCAGACGGGCGATCTGAGCATCCACTGTCTCATCCTCAATCTTTGCAAAAAGAAGTTCCGCCGGATTCAATTGATGACCGGCAGGAAGAAGAACGGCCTTGCCGAGATCGTCCCAAGAAAGAGTGAGACCCTCGTATGCAACACCTGTATGAAGAGCCGCCCCCTCGGAAGCAGTATAAATATTCTCGCTTACAGATCCTTCCTCACCGGCACGATGATCGCTTCCGGCTGCGATGCCCACATTCAGGATACCGCGCAGTTTCTCTGCCGAGAACGGAAGGAATGGCTCGAATGCGATCGCAAGCGATGCACATATCTGGAGAGAAACATTCAGAATCGACGCAGTTCTGTCCATATCGGTCTTAGCGACCTTCCAAGGCTCTGTATCAGTCAGATATTTGTTGCCAAGACGGGCAATGTTCATTGCCTCCTTGAGAGCCTCGCGGAACTTATATCCGTCAAGGTATCTCTGCATTTCCTCCTTGAGAGGCTGGATCTGAGCAAGCGTCTCGGCATCAATCGCCTCCGGCTTGAGATCAGCCGGTACCTTCCCTTCAAAATATTTATGTGTAAGCACCACTGCACGGTTCACGAAATTGCCGAGGATGGCAACGAGTTCGCTATTGTTGCGAGCCTGGAAATCCTTCCAGGAGAAATCATTATCCTTTGTCTCAGGAGCATTGGCAGTGAGCACATAACGAAGCACATCCTCCTTGCCAGGGAACTGCTCCAGATATTCGTGAAGCCATACAGCCCATCCGCGTGATGTCGAAATCTTGTCTCCCTCGAGATTAAGGAACTCGTTTGCCGGCACATTGTCCGGAAGGATATAACTTCCGTCAGCCTTAAGCATAGACGGGAACACGATGCAATGGAAAACGATATTGTCTTTTCCGATGAAATGAACAAGTTTTGTATCCTCGCTCTTCCACCATTTCTCCCAACTCTGAGGCAGAAGTTCCTGGGTGTTGGAGATATAACCGATAGGAGCATCGAACCACACATAGAGCACCTTTCCGTCAGATCCTTCCACCGGTACAGGAACGCCCCAGTTCAGGTCACGGCTCACCGCACGTGGCTGAAGACCGCCGTCGATCCAACTCTTGCATTGGCCGTAAACATTGCTCCTCCACTCCTTGTGTCCTTCAAGAATCCATTCTGAAAGCCATCCCTCATACTGATCCAGAGGCAGATACCAATGCTTGGTCTCCTTCTTCACGAGTTCGCCGCCGCTGAGAGCAGACTTCGGATTGATCAGTTCGTCCGGACTGAGTGTAGCACCGCACTTCTCGCACTGGTCGCCGTATGCTCCCTCCGCGCCACAACGTGGGCAGGTTCCGGTAATATATCTGTCCGCAAGGAATGTCTTGGTCTCTTCATCATAATACTGCTCGCTCACCTTCTCGATGAACTTGCCCTCATCATAAAGTTTGCGGAAATAGTCAGCCGCATTCTTGTGATGGGTCTTTGAAGATGTCCTGGAATAGATGTCGAAATTGATTCCAAGTCCTGTAAATGAATTCTTTATGATCTTGTGATACCTGTCCACAATGTCCTGAGGAGTACATCCCTCCTTCTGAGCCTTGATGGTGATAGGCACTCCGTGCTCATCCGAGCCGCAGACATAAAGGACATCCTCTCCTCTCATCCTGAGGTACCTCACATAGATATCTGCAGGCACATAAACACCGGCAAGATGGCCGATGTGGACAGGACCGTTCGCGTACGGAAGCGCGCAGGTCACAAGCGTTCTGTTGAATTTCTTTTCCATTGTCATTATATTATTTATACTCTTCCTAATTCATTATTGAGCCTTGTGCGGGCTTTATTGTAATCACCGATTTCGGAGAGAAGTCCGATCTGACGTTCGGGATCTGTCTCTGATGCCAGACGCGCAGTGAGATCACGGAGAATAAGTTCGACCTTCTTGCATTGATAGGCCAGAAGGGCTTTGGGGATGAACTGCACAAGTTTGGTAGAGGTGGAGGTCATCGACTGCTCGTAACTCTTGACCGTGATCTGATATTTCTCGATGAGGAGTTCGCGCGCCACGGCAGAAATTTCCACATCCATACTGTTAAGGAGACGTGACTGGATCTGCTGCTGGGAAAGCCCCTCATCATACATTCGGAAATATTCATCATAAACCCTTCTGAATGAACGATTTATAAATTCGGTCTCATCATCGGCCAAAATCCCGTCAATAAACTCTGCAACATTGACAGTCTCTCCCTCAATATAATATTTAGAATCGACGTCGAACTTAAGATCCGAGCATCCTTCCTCCAGGATGAATCCAAGAAGTTCCCTCTCACAAGGAGCAAGATAAGGCTCATTGATCACTATCGGACCTTCATAAACGTCAGGAGGGGTTACAGGAGGATTATCAGTAACAGACTCAGCATAGCCGTCCTGATAGAAATCATCCGGCGAAGGAAGCGGCACATCATCACCGGAAGGCATATCCGGCTGAGGCACAGCCCTGTTCGTTCCGGCAGCGCGCTGCCTTTCACGCTCCTTCTGCTTTTCATCGGCCAGGAGCATATCGGTCCGGGTGCGGCTTACCCTGTCTGCCAGTATCTTCTCATCTATCTCGAAACGGTCGGCACTGCTACGTACATAAACGGCTCTTATCACGGCATCCGGAATCAGTGCTATCGTATCCGCTATATCATTGATGAGGTTCGCCTTTTTCAATGGATCGCCTCCGGCCTCGCCAAGCAGAAGTTCCGTCTTGAAATTTATGAAATCCTGTTCATTCCGGAATATATAGTCCTTTACCTCCTCCAGACTATGTTTCTTAGAAAAGTCATCGGGATCCTGACCATCAGGAAGAAGCACGACCTTGACATTCATTCCTTCCTTCAGCACCAGGCCTATACCCCTGAGGGCAGCCTTTATACCGGCACCGTCTCCATCATAGATGATGGTTATGTTATTGGTGAACTTCCTGATGAGTCTGATCTGGTCCACAGTCAGCGATGTACCGCTGGAAGCCACCACATTGGTGATTCCGAGTTGATGCATCGACAGGACATCCAGATATCCCTCCACAAGGATACACCTGTCCTGACGGGAAATCTCATTCTTTGCGAAATATATTCCATAGAGCGACCTGCTCTTCACATATATCTCGCTTTCGGGAGAATTCACATATTTTGCAACACTCTTGTCTGTCTTGAGTGTACGGCCTCCGAAGGCTATGACACGTCCGCTCACAGAATGAACCGGGAACATTACACGGTCATAAAAACGGTCAACAAGCCTGCCGTCGTCATATTTTATGCTTACACCGGATTCAACAAGAAACTCTTCCTTGTAACCGGCCGCACGCGCCGCATCAGACAATGCTTTCCTGCTGAGAGGCGCCCAGCCCAGGCCGAACTTTCTGATCGTCTCATCCTCAAGACCACGACTTTTGAAATACTGCCAGGCTATGGACTGACCTTCCGGTGTATGAAGGCTTTCCTGGAAAAACTTATCCGCGAATTCCGACACAAGCAAAAGACTCTCGTGTCTCTGCCTCTGCGCAATTTCCTCAGCAGTCTCTTCTTTCTCTACGACCTCTATATGATATTTCTTCGCTAGATACTTCAGAGCCTCGGTAAAAGACATATTCTCGTGCTCCATAACGAAACCCACTGCCGTTCCGGACTTTCCGCAACCAAAGCATTTATATATTCCCTTTGACGCGGAAACAGAGAACGACGGAGTCTTCTCGTTATGGAACGGACAGCACGCGATATGGTTGGCACCTCGCTTCTTCAATGTCACGAAGTCCCCTATCACATCTACGATCTGAGCCGCATCGAGAATCTTGTTTACCGTCTCCTGAGGTATCATAACTTACTGTTCATCAACCTTTTCGTATTCAACATCCTTAACAGAGGACAGCGGATTTCCCGGCTGCGAAGACTGCTCCTGCTTTGGCGCCTGATGGATTTCGTACTCATCGATAGCCTTCTTCATCTTCCAGGACGAGAAGAGTTCGGATGCTCCATACACAATCAAAGCAGAACCTGCAATCATAGTCATCACAGACTCGGCAAACGGATTGAAGAGAATAAAACCTCCCACCAATGTAACGATGATCGGAAGAATGAATGCTCCAAAGCCCATTCCGACGATACGTCTGGCACTGAAAAGAGCGAGAATCTGCACAATACCGAAACCAAGAAGCACAAAGCCGATAAGATATATCATAAACTTGGCTATCACTCCAGGGAACACGAACATCAGCAGACCCAGAACAAGGTCAACCAATGCATTGAATGACATCAATGGAAGAGAACCTTTTTCCTTGTCCTTAAGACCCACCACAAGAGAAACTACTCCGGAAGCGAGCATAAAGGCCGCAATGATCTTTACTACAGTCGTCAGAGCATTTGCAGGTGAGACCACCATCATAATGCCTATCACCAGGGCTATGAAAGCCCTCATAGGACCATTTACCTTGCTTTTATAACCAAACGTAAACATTTGTCTTTCATTTAAATATTGGACATAACACTTCACTGAAGGCATACTGTCCGAAGAACATAACCCTCCATCTGAAGCATACCATTGCACATAAAATGCAAAAATAGGAATTTTTTAGTATTTTTGTGGCCGTTTCTGAGGTTTATAAGATGGTTTTGTTCGATAATCATAATCACAGCCAATTTTCTTTCGACGGTAAAATGACCACCGTGGAGGCCAGCGCCCGTGCTGCAATGTCGGCCGGCCTTGGAGGTATCTGCTTCAGTGACCACTGTGACCATTATGTACCACCGTTGAAGGCTGAATTCGAAGATGTGCAAAAGGAATATTTCAATGTTCCGGAGCAGCAGGCTGAAATCAGCCGTGTACAGAATATCCTCGGAGACAATCTCAAGATTCTTAAGGGCATAGAGATAGGAATGTACGAAGAATGTCACGAGCAGATCCGCAACGTCCTCAGCAGCAATTCATTTGATCAAGTACTCGCTTCGGTTCACTACATCGAACAGACCGACCCCTACTATGGCGGATACTACGAAGGAAAAGACTGGAAACAGGCCTACGGAGGCTATCTTGAGACAATCTACAGGGAGATGACCTGGCTCGGCGACTTCGACATTATGGGACATTACGACTACATCGTCCGCTACGCTCCCTATCCCGTCACCTCCATCCTCTACCGCGATTTCAGCGACATCTTCGACGAAATGTTCCGCTACCTCATCAACGAAGGCAAAGCCCTTGAGATCAACACCAAGAGTTATGAAGGGCACCGCGGCCGTATCGTAGAACTTGATCACAATGTCCTCCTCAGATACCGTGAAATGGGCGGAGAAATCATCAGCCTCGGTTCCGATTCCCACGAGCCGACCAGAGTAGGTGCCGGCTTCACCTTTCACGGAGAACTCTTGAAATCACTTGGCTTCCGCTGGACCGCACACTATGAGCAGCGCCGGCTCGTCCAGTTGCCGCTATAGCCAAGCATAGCCTAACCCGCTACCATCCAAGCACTTACCATCCCTGCGTGCTCCCCATAGTGCGGCACGCAGTAGCTATATGTTATTGAGCATCAGGGCATTACCCTCTGCAGCACACAGCACAGCAAAACCGCTTGTAACACCATTTTCAAGGTATTGCAAGCGGTTTTGCTTATAAATGTGCAGATTTCTGAAAATCCGCTACAACATCTTAGAACGGAAGATCGTCCTCTACAGGAGAACTCATATCATCTGCTGACGGCATCGGTGCGCCGGTCGGAGCAGAATAGGCTCCTGCTGACTGAGTATAGTTATAACCCTGGGACGGAGACGGGGTCTGAGTTCCCATATAGCCGGCTCCACCAGCAACGGCTCCGGTTGCATAATCAGGCTGAGATGCACCGGCAGGTTCTATCCTCCACGCTCTCACATCAGTGTACCAGCGTCCGTTGTACTCACGGCTGCTGATGTTGAAGGACACCTTAACCTTGTCACCGACCTGATACTTGTCGAGTTCCTTCACCTTATCGTCACCCCAGACATTCATACAAACCTGAGATGGGAAGTTACCTTCCTGGTATTCAAAGATGAACTCCTGCTTTGCCCAAGCACCTCTTGCCGAAGTTCCGGTCTGGACATTGAGTTTGCGGGCGATTCTGCCCTCAAGTTCAAGAGCCATTATTACTTGTCTTCCTTAGGAACGAACTTGCCTACCTTGAGGATCTCAACATCAAAGATGAGAGTTGAGTTAGGCTCGATAGAGCGGTTGCCTCTTTCACCGTATGCAAGGTTTGCAGGGATGTAGAGAGTTGCTTTTCCACCCTCACCGAGAAGACCAAGACCCTCTGTCCAACCCTTGATTACGCGGTTAGCCACGAACTGAGTAGAGTCGTTCTCATCGAAAACTGTTCCGTCAAGGAGAGTACCCTTGTAGTTTACCCATACAGTATCCTGTGGAGCCACCTTCTCGGCTGCGCCCTCTGCTACGATTGTATATTGAAGACCGCTTGCAGTTGTGTCAACATTCTCCTTGAGAGCGTTCTTAGCAAGGAATGCCTTACCCTCTGCAAGATTCTTTGCTGCCTTGTAAGACTGCTTCTTTGAGATGAAGCCATTGAGAAGACGCTGCATCTCGTTAGGGTTGATCTTGAACTGCTCACCGAATTCAGGATCGTATGGTGTACCCTCTGCAGCAAGGAAATCCTGCATACCCTTCTTGATCTCTGACATATTGAGTTCGCCAAGTTCCTCTGCAAAGTTATTGCCCTTGAGGAATGAACCGAAATTGATACCGATGAGGTAACTTACAGAATCAGTCTCCGCTGCTGTAGGGAGTTCTGCTTCAACTGCAACCTCGCTGGTAGCGGAGTTGCAAGATACTGCGAGTGCTGCTGCACAAGCCGCGATTGCGAAAAATTTGATTGCCTTCATTGTCTTAAAATTTTATTTGTTTATAAATAATTGTCAATACAACTTGCAAAGGTAATGATTTTTTGGACAAAGCCACATTTTTGTTACATCATTGCCCTACATATATAATAAAACCTGAGAAATGGAAGTTCACAAAGTCGGTCTTCACCAAAAAAGTTTTGAATTTTCAAGAAAAAGTTTATAATTTTATAATCCAAAATGTCGGCTTATGTCAAGTGATTCCGCAATGTTACACGCCAAACTTAAGGAATTTTTCGGATTTGATTCCTTCAAAGCAGATCAGGAACGCATCATCAGGCATCTTGTAGATGGCAACAATGCCTTCGTCCTAATGCCTACAGGCGGCGGTAAGTCTATGTGCTACCAGTTGCCTGCCCTCGTTATGGAAGGTACTGCCATTGTGATCTCACCATTGATTGCGCTTATGAAGAATCAGGTGGATGCCATAAGAGGCTTTGTAGCCGGCAACGATGGCATCGCTCACTTTCTGAACTCCTCGTTGAACAAAGCGCAGATAAACGAGGTCAGGAACGACCTTATGTCCGGCGCCACAAAACTTCTGTATGTGGCTCCTGAGTCTTTGACCAAGGCTGAAAACGTTGCTATGCTCAAGGAGATAAAGATTTCCTTCTATGCTGTCGATGAGGCTCATTGCATATCGGAGTGGGGACACGACTTCAGACCGGAGTACAGACGCATACGGACGATAATTGAAGAAATCGGCATTGCACCGATCATAGCACTCACGGCTACTGCGACTCCGAAAGTGCAGAGCGACATCATAAAGAATCTCGGAATGACTGACGCAACTGTGTTCAAGTCATCATTCAACAGGCCTAATCTCTATTATGAGATAAGGGACAAATCCGACCCTAAAAGAGACATAATAAAATACATAAGGCAGAATCAAGGCAAATCGGGAATCATATATTGCCTGAGCCGCAAGAAGGTGGAAGAACTTGCAGAACTGCTGAATATCAACGGAATAAAGGCAGCACCATATCACGCAGGACTTGATGCCAGGACGCGTGCGGAGAATCAGGACAAGTTCCTGATGGAGGACGTCGATATCATAGTAGCCACCATTGCATTCGGAATGGGCATTGACAAGCCGGACGTCCGCTTCGTCATACATTACGATATTCCTAAGAGCATCGAAGGCTACTACCAGGAGACAGGACGTGCCGGACGTGATGGTAAAGAAGGCCAGTGCATCACTTTCTACAGTTACAAGGACATACAGAAACTGGAGAAGTTTATGCAGGGCAAGCCTGTCGCCGAACAGGAAATAGGCAGGCAACTGCTTATGGAGACCGTGGCATACGCCGAGTCCAATTCCTGCCGCAGGAAACTGCTGCTCAATTATTTCGGAGAAGATTACCAGATTGAAAACTGCGGAGCCTGCGACAACTGCCTGCATCCGAAGAGACAGTTTGACGGACGCGAGGAAATGGCAATGGTAATCGAACTCATCCGGACGCTACCTGAACATTTCAAGATCGAGCACCTCGCGAACATACTTGCAGGAGAGATGAATTCGATCATCAAGTCATACAAGCACGATAAACTGGAACTTTTCGGAGCAGGAAAGGATCATTCTGCGAAATTCTGGTGCGCCGTCATACATCAAGGTATGGTATTGCATCTTCTTCACAAGGACATCGAGTCATACGGTCTCATTTCCGTCACAAAGCAAGGTATGGAATTCTACGAAAAACCATACGCCCTTATGCTGACAGAAGACAGGGAGTTTGCTGAAGGAGAAGACGATGATGACGATGCTATATCCGGGGCAGGTGCAAGAGGTGGCGGAGGAGGAGACGAGCAACTGCTTACTATGCTCAAGGATCTGAGAAGGGATGTGGCAAAAAAGAAGAGACTCCAACCTTGGGTCATATTCGGAGATCCTTCATTGGAAGATATGTCGATAATGTATCCTATGACCTACGACGAACTGAAGAATTGTCAGGGAGTAGGAGAAGGCAAGGCCCGCAAGTTTGGTAAGGAGTTCATAGAACTCATTGCCAAGTATGTGGAAGAGAATGAGATAGAACGTCCTGACGACTTCGTTATGAAGTCCATCGTAAACAAATCTGTAAACAAGGTATTCATCATCCAGAGCATTGACAGAAGGCTTCCTCTAGAAGACATCGCAGATGCCAAGGGTATGGATATGGAAGAACTTCTCAGCGAAATCGAAGCAATCGTATTATCCGGAACCAAACTCAATCTGGATTATTATATAAGTCAGTCACTGGACGATGATATCGTTGATGAGATATACGATTATTTCCACGACGAAGCAGAGTCCGAGTCTCTTGAGGATGCGATGGCCGATCTGGGGTCGGACTATGACGAGTATGAAGTGAGACTCGTTCGAATCAAGTTCCTCTGTGAAGTAGCCAATTGATCATAAAACACCGGAAGACTGCTATACCAGTGACCCCCGCCCTCACAGGTTCGGGCACCCCCTAGCCGTGGGTGGCACGTCACTTATATAGCAGTCTTCCTGTGTTTTATAGTTCGATCCATCTTATATCCTTGTCGCGTCCCCAATAGGAAAGTTGACGTTTCGCATAATGACGCGTATTGCGCTGAATGAGTTCTATGGCGCGGTCCAGAGACGTAACCGGTCCGTCCCCAGGTACGGTAGGTCCCCATCCTTCGGATGTAACAAGTCCGGCCTCATAGTCGAACCAGTCGAAGATTTCCTTATATCCTACGGTTTTCAGTGCAGCCAGATCACGGTACCGGGTCAAAGAACGCACCTCATCCACCAGACCGTCATCTATCATCTGCACTACGCGACGGTTGATCCGGTCGTAAAGGATCTCACGCGGCCTGGTCAATCCGATCTTCTCTATCTCGAAATTGCGTTCTTTCCGCGATGAAGTCTTGAAAGAAGAAAATGGCTTTCCTGACATAATACATACCTCCAGCGCTCTTACCACACGTTGTCCGTTCGCTATATCTATGGATGCATAACTCTCCGGATCCAATGCCTTAAGTTCCAGCCTCAAGGCCTCAACACCCTCCTCCTTGAGGCGAGCAGTAAGTTCGGAGCGCAACTGAAGGTCTGCTGAAGGAAAGTCATCAAGTCCGTTGACCAGAGCATCTACATAAAAACCTGATCCTCCAGCCATTACAAGAGTATCATATCCTTCAGCGAACAGTCTGTTGATGAGTTCAAGAGCCTCCACCTCGTATTTTCCTGCCGTGTAAAGATCCGTGACAGTATGGGAATGTATGAAATAATGCTTTACGGCAGCCAACTGGTCTTGCGAAGGTACGGCGGTACCTATGGACATCTCCCTATATATCTGACGCGAATCACAGGATATCACCGGCGACCCGTACCTGAGCGCCATTTCGATGCTATAGTCTGTCTTTCCCACCGCAGTGGGGCCCAATACGATCACCAACCTGCGCCTCATAACCAACTGACGTTTAATGATTTAATTTAAATGCCTGCTGTACAGATGCAGCAGGCATATTCAATAACCGAATGAAAATCAGTTCATTAACTGCATACGTTATTCATCGTCATCATCGCCATATATCTCCTCTGTCTCCTCATCTGCATCTTCCTCATCCACGTCAATATCGTCATCATCGAAGTCTTCATCATCCGGATTCTTACGCTTCTCATCAGGAAGATCCTCAAATGCAACATATCCGTTTTCGAACTCAACAGGATTAGGTCCTTTCTGTTCCACCAGCAACGGATATATTACATTGCGGCGTTCATCCGCCTCACCTTCAAAGGTGACGATCACGCTTTTCACATTGGTTGTATCATAGAAGTATATGAACTTATCTTCTCCTCGTTTATGACATTGTTCCGCTGTCACATTGTCAATAGTACCGAATCCGAAATCGGTAAATACACTGTATCGTGCCACAACTTCGCCATCCTTGTCAAAAGACTTGAAGAGCACCACCTGATCCTGAGGGAAGTCCATATCCGCCCTCATCTGCTTGTGAAAACTATATAGCGAGGCACTGCCTTTCACCTCGTAAATCCTTGCAAATCCCTTTATACCCGGGAGCGACACTCTATATTTAAGAATCATAGTCAGTTAGAATTGAATATTGCATAAAAACGCCTCCACAAACTGCGGAAGCGAAGTCAAAGATAATAATTTTTTCTTTCAGCCTACACAAAAAATGACGAAAAGTATGCACAGGATTTAAAACTATCGAAGATGATTGTCTTTATCAAATAAAACATTCAAAAAATCAAACAAAACGTAAAATTTAGACAAAATTTTTATTATTTTTGGATTTGGTATGGGTACATCGGAAATACAGGATTCATACAAAAGCATCGCCTCGGAAGCCAGAGGACTCTTCAAGGACAATGGAAGTCGATTCATTGCCCACGCTTATCCCGTTGAGACAGAGGAGGAGGTGAAGGAGATAGTAGCCGCCCTTAAAAAAGAATATTATGACGCAAGGCACCACGTATATGCATATCGTCTCGGTTACAAAGGAGACAAGTTCCGTGCAAACGACGATGGAGAACCCTCCGGCTCGTCCGGCAGACCGGTTCTCGGTCAGATAGATTCATACGGCCTTAGTGACATTCTGGTTGTGGTGGTGAGGTATTTCGGAGGCATCAAACTAGGGATTCCAGGTCTTATCCGGGCATACAAGAGTTCCACTGCAGATGCCCTGGAAAATGCACAGATTGTGGAAAAGATTGCCTCCAGAATGTACAGAGTACACTTCGGATACCTGAATATGAATGGAGTGATGAAGGTGATGAAGGATATGGGGCTGGAGCAGAAGAACCAGAAGTTCGATATGGAGTGCAGCCTGGATACGAGCGTGCGTCTTTCCCTGACTGACACATTCCTCGAGAGGATGGGGGATGTGGAAGGATGCAGAATCGAAGAGATTTAATGACAAAGGACATAAAACAGTTTCTAATATATGAGCAGAAAGAGTTTGATTTCAATACGTGATTTCAGCAAGGAGGAGATCCTGCACGTGCTGGAAACAGCCAGAGAGTTCGAACAGAACAAGGTACAGAACTTTCTGGAAGGCAAGGTGATAGCAAGCCTGTTCTTCGAACCTTCGACAAGAACAAGGCTCAGTTTCGAGACTGCAATAAACCGTCTCGGAGCGAAAGTGATAGGCTTCTCTGATGCAAGCAACACAAGCCAGAGTAAGGGAGAGACCCTCAAGGACACGATCAAGATGGTGTCAAATTATGTGGATATGATCGTTATGCGGCACCCTCTCGAAGGAAGTTCGAGATATGCGTCAGAAGTGGCTTCTGTTCCGGTGGTGAACGCTGGAGACGGTGCCAACCAGCATCCGTCCCAGACCCTCCTAGACCTTTATTCCATTCTCCAGACCCAGGGTAAACTTGAAGGGCTGACAATAAATATGGTAGGCGACCTTAAATACGGACGCACCACACACTCGCTTCTTCAAGCGATGTCACACTTCAATCCAAGATTCATATTCACGGCACCCGATGAACTCAAAATGCCTAAGGAATACAAGGATTTTCTTGACAGCAGGGGCATAGAATACATAGAAACGGATTCTCTCAACGAGCATCTGAACGACTGCGACATCCTCTATATGACCAGAGTGCAGCAGGAGAGGTTCACAGATCTGATGGAGTATGAAAGGGTGAAGGATGTATATACCCTCAACGCCTCTATGCTCGGGGAAGTCAGAAGCAATATGAAGATCCTTCATCCACTCCCACGTGTCACCGAGATTGCCCAGGATGTTGACGACACTCCATATGCATATTATTTCAAGCAGGCTGAAAACGGACTCTATGTACGTATGGCAATCATTTCATACCTGCTCGGATATCGTTAAACAGACCCCTCGACTTCGTTCGAGATGACAGACAAAGAATTATGACAAGGAAAGAATTGGTAGTAAGCGCGTTGGAGAATGGCACCGTACTGGACCATATACCCGCAGAAAACGTATATAAGGCTCTGGATATCCTCGACCTGAAAGGGATCGGGAATCAGATAACCATAGGAATAAACCTCACCAGCAAGTTCTTCGGAAAGAAAGGTATCATAAAGATTGAGGACAAATTCTTTAAGGACGAGGAACTGAACAAACTCGCACTCATCGCACCAAAGGCGACAGTCAATGTAATCCGTGATTTCAAGGTAGTGGAAAAGAAGAAACTTGTGATGCCGGAAGAGATTCACGGCATTGCAAAGTGCCGCAATCCTAAATGCGTCACAAACCACCAGCCTATAAGCACCTGGTTCAAGACCATCGAAGAAGGTAACGAAATTTCACTTTTATGCCACTATTGCGAAAAAATTACCGACTCAAAACATATTTTCTAAATTAAATCATTATCTTTAACGCGATTTTGATTACAATTTTTAACAACCACATAAGACAATGAAAAAGGTACACAACTTCAATGCAGGCCCTTGCGTACTGCCGCAGCAGGCTGTTGACAAGGCAATCGAGGCTCTTAAGGATTTCGCAGGCACAGGTATGCCGGTAATCTGCGTTTCACATAGATCGAAGGAGTGGGATGCAGTTATGGATGAATGCCGTGCTCTCTGGAAGGAACTTCTCAACATTCCGGATACTCACGAGGTAGTATTCCTCGGTGGCGGAGCAAGTCTCGGCTTCCTCTATGTAGCAATGAACTTCCTTGAAAACAAGGCTGGCTATCTTGAGACCGGAGTTTGGGCCAAGAAGGCTCTGAAAGAGGCTAAGGGACTTGGCAACGCATACGCTGTAGCATCTTCTGCTGAAACCACATTCAACTATATACCAAAGGGTTACGAGATCCCTGCCGATCTCGACTATTTCCACGTGACAACCAACAATACCATCTATGGTACCGAACTTCACGAGGATATAGACTGTCCTGTTCCTCTCATCGCTGATATGTCATCTGACATAATGAGCCGTCCTGTTGACGTAAGCAAGTATGCTATGATCTACGGTGGTGCACAGAAGAACGTAGGTCCTGCAGGTGTGACTTTCTTCATCGTGAAAAAGGACCTTCTCGGAAAGGTGAGCCGCTACATCCCTACAATGCTTAACCTCCAGACACATATCGACGGTGGTTCAATGTTCAACACTCCTCCTGTATTCTCTATCTTCGTGATGAACGAGACTCTCAAATGGGTCAAGGAAATGGGAGGTGTAGAGGCTGTTTACAAGATGAACCAGGAGAAGGCTGCCCTTCTTTATGATGAAATCGACCGCAACCCTCTCTTCGTAGGTACAGCAGCAAAGGAAGACCGTTCGCTTATGAACGTATGCTTCGTTATGGCACCTGGCTACGAGGGCCTTCAGGACGAATTTATGGCATTTGCAAAGGAGCGCGGTATGGTCGGCATCAAGGGTCATAGATCAGTAGGCGGATTCCGTGCATCGATTTACAACGCTTGTCCTAAGGAAAGCGTTCAGGCACTCGTTGACTGTATGAAGGAATTTGAAGCATCGAAGAAATAGGTTATGAAAGTATTGGTAGCAACAGAGAAGCCATTTGCAGCAGCGGCTGTGAACGGCATCCGCGGGATTGTTGAAGGCGCAGGCCACGAACTCGCACTACTTGAGAAATATACAGAGAAGGAGCAGTTGCTTGCTGCCGTAGCAGACGCCGACGCTCTCATAGTACGTTCAGACAAGGTTACAGCAGATGTTGTAGCAGCAGCGAAGCAACTCAAGATCGTAGTTCGTGCAGGTGCAGGATATGACAATCTAGACCTTCCGTCCTGCACTGAGCGCGGCATCGTGGCTATGAACACTCCAGGTCAGAACTCCAATGCTGTGGCAGAACTCGCTGTCGGTCTTATGATCTATATGTCACGTAATCAGTTCACTCCTGGCACAGGATGCGAACTCAGCGGCAAGACCATCGGTATCCAGGGCTTCGGAAATATTGGCCAACTTGTAGCAAAGAAGGCTGTCGGCCTCGGAATGAACGTTATCGTTCTTGCACCTCAGCCGGCTGAAAAGCATCAGGGATGGAACACTGTTCCTACCATCGAGGAACTTTACAGCAAGTCAGACTTCGTATCAGTCAATATTCCTGCAACACCGGAGACCAAGGGGATGATCGGATACGACCTCCTGTCGAAGATGCCTAAGGGTGGCTGCCTTATCAACACAGCACGCAAGGAAATCATCTGCGAAGAAGGCCTTGACAAGGCCCTTGCAGAGAGAGCCGACCTCAAATATGCGACTGACATTGCCCCTGTTGCATACGCAGAACTTAAGGATAAGTATGCAAAGCAGATTTTCGCTACTCCTAAGAAGCAGGGAGCAGAGACAGCAGAAGCAAACATCAATGCAGGTCTCGCGGCTGCAAGCCAGATCGTGAATTACTTTGCGACAGGCTGCACAAAGTTCCAGGTAAACAAATAGTAATATTTTAATAAAAAAGGTGTTTCTGCATATTGAAACACCTTTTTAGAATTATTTTATGGTACGAGTAAAACCATTCGCGGCAATACGCCCGCCAAAGCAGTACGTAGAGGAAGTAGCTGCAAGACCGTATGACGTCCTCAATTCAGTGGAAGCCAAGGCCGAAGCAGGCGAAAAGTCTCTTCTGCACATCACAAAGCCTGAAATCGACTTTGATCCGATAATTGACGAGCACAGCCAGCCTGCGTATGACAGGGCTGTTCAGAACTTCAAGGATTGGCAGGAGAAAGGATGGCTTGTACAGGATGAGAAGCCATACTATTACGTATATGCACAGACTATGGAAGGCCGCACACAGTACGGACTTGTAGTATGCGCACATACAGACGATTATGCAGAAGGCAAGATCAAGAAGCACGAACTCACCAGAAAGGACAAGGAGGAAGACCGTATGATTCACGTCCGCATTCAGGATGCCAACATAGAGCCTGTATTCTTCTCTTATCCGGACAATGACGAGATCGACGCTATCGTTAACAAATACATTGTCGGAGAACCTGAGTATGATTTCGTTGCTGCTGACGGATTCGGTCACCATTTCTGGGTGATTGACGAGCAGGCAGATATCGACCGCATCACGGAGATATTTGCAGAGATTCCTGCATTCTATGTTGCTGACGGTCACCACCGTACAGCCGCTGCAGCCCTCGTGGGAGCAGAGAAGAAGACTCAGAATCCAAATCATAACGGAGAGGAGGAATACAACTGGTTTATGACTGTAGTATTCCCGGACAGCCAACTTAAGATCATCGACTATAACCGCGTGGTAAAAGGTCTAAACGGACTTACACAGGAAGAGTTGGTCGCTGCTCTGGCAGAGGATTTTGAGGTTCGCGAAGAGGGAACTGAAATCTATAAGCCAGGCAGACTTCACGAATTTTCTATGTATCTCGGCGGAAAGTGGTACTCGCTGGTTGCAAAGGAAGGCCGTTATGACGATAACGACCCGATCGGTGTGCTTGACGTGACTATCCTGTCCAACCTCGTGCTCGACAAGATTCTCGGCATCAAGGACCTCCGTACCGACAAGCGCATCGATTTCGTAGGCGGTATCCGCGGTCTCGGAGAACTTTCACGCAGAGTCGATAACGGAGAGATGGCGGTTGCATTCGCGCTTTATCCGGTGTCTATGCAGCAACTTGTCGATATCGCCGATTCGGGCAACATTATGCCGCCTAAGACCACCTGGTTCGAGCCTAAACTCCGCAGCGGTCTTGCGATACATAAATTGTCGTAATTTTCGGTAACACATAAAATTCTGGTACTCAGAATCTTACGAATTATGCCTGCTGTAAATTTGCAGCAGGCATAATTTGTATATAGTTGATAATCAGAAGGTTTTATGCCAACGTACCGCCCAGCAGATCGAGGATTTCGGCTGTAATTTCCTGCTGTCGGCCTTTGTTATAGGCCAGAGTCAGTTCAGTAATGAGATCCTTGGCATTGTCGGAGGCTATCTGCATTGCGAGAGTGCGGGCAGCGTGTTCTGCAGCGTTTGCATCCAGAGCGACCGTATATATCTTCAGCAGAAGCACTTTAGGCAGGAGGTCCTTGACCAGTGAAAGAGGATCAGGTTCGAGGATATAGTCCATCGGTCCGTTTTCGGAAGAATAATCATTCAAAGCAAGAGGGAGATAGTTTGTCCGGACTACCGGCTGGGACGCCGGAGATGCGAAATGGCTGTATATGAATATGACCTGCTCCACTTCGCCTTGCGCAAAACTGTCTATGAGCACTTCTGCCAGATCAGATGCCCGGTCATAAGATGGCTTGTCAGCGAGGTCGGAATAATCACCCTTGAGGATGAAGCCGGATCTTCTTGCTGCCTCAGATACCTTTCTACCGACGGTATATACATCGATATCATCTTTTGAGTAGCCGCGAAGATGAAGTTGAACTACGGTATCGTTGAATTTCTTTATTATATTGGCGTTGAATGAACCGCAGAGGGAAGTGTTGGAAGAAAAGCCGACAAGTGCGACCCTCTTTACATCAGGCATTGAAGGAAGCCCGTCCTTTTCGACATCCTGAAGGACGACAGGTGCCCGGCTGCCTTTCTCTCCAAAGCCGAGTTCCTTGACAAGCGCCGTGCGAAGTTCATCCGACTGAAGGAGTCCGGCCAGGATACGATGCAGTTTCTGTTCGTACGGAAGTTTGTTGCCAATGGCGGTCTGAGCCTTGTGAAGTTTGGCCGAGGCGACCATCTTCATTGCAGAAGTGATCTTCAGCGTGTTCTTCACAGAGCCTATCCTGGTCTTTATTTCCTTTAAAGATGCCATTGTAAGGTATTTACATCATCATTCCATTAGTGATGGAAGATGCCTCTTTTTCTATAATTGCAGTAATCATTTCATCAACCCGGCCTTCCGAGAGCGGTTTGAGGACATCCTCCGAGTGGAAAGTCCTCATCTTGCTGAGAAATGTGGTCTGAAAATCGTCTATCTGATCAAGGGACAGATCCTTCAGAAGCCCTTTAGTACCACAATAGAGCACCGCTATCTGCTCTCCAACCGGCATTGGTGCATATTGTGGCTGAACTAGCAACTTATTGTTCTTACGTCCCTTATCCAGAGCCATTGCCGTAACTGGATCCATATCGCTGCTGAATTTGGAGAAAGACTCAAGTTCACGGTATTGAGCCTGATCTATCTTGAGCGTTCCTGCCACTTTCTTCATACTCCTGATCTGGGCACTTCCACCCACGCGGGATACAGATATACCCACATTCACTGCCGGACGGAATCCCTGATTGAACAGATCCGTTTCAAGGAAGATCTGACCGTCTGTGATGGATATGACATTGGTAGGAATATAGGCCGAGACATCTCCTGCCTGAGTTTCAATTATCGGAAGGGCTGTCAAAGATCCTCCTGCCTTGACCTTGCCTTGCAATGATACCGGCAGATCATTCATTTTCTCAGCGACCTCCTGCTGACCTATTATTTTCGCTGCTCTTTCGAGCAGTCGGGAATGCAGATAGAATATATCTCCGGGATATGCCTCACGGCCGGATGGACGGCGAAGGATAAGAGACACTTCACGATATGCGACAGCCTGTTTGGACAGATCGTCATAAACCACCAGAGCGTGACGTCCTGTATCTCGGAAATACTCTCCGATGGCTGCACCCGCAAATGGAGCATAATATTGAAGTGCAGCAGGATCGGCGGCGGTAGCAGCAACAACTATCGTATAATCCATAGCACCTTTTTCCTTGAGAGTATTCACTATCGATGCTACCGTGGAACCCTTCTGTCCTATGGCAACATAAATGCAATATACAGGTTTCCCGGCCAGATATGCATCTCTCTGATTGAGGATGGTGTCTATGGCAATTGCCGTCTTGCCAGTCTGACGGTCGCCGATGATCAGTTCACGCTGTCCTCGTCCGATAGGAATCATCGCATCTATCACCTTCAGCCCTGTCTGCAAAGGTTCAGTCACAGGCTGACGGAATATCACACCTGGTGCCTTCCTTTCCAAAGGCATCTCATAGAGTTCGCCTCCGATATCACCTTTCCCATCCAGAGGCTCGCCCAAAGGATTCACGACACGACCCAGCATAGATTCACCGACATTCACAGATGCTATTCTGCCTGTACGTCTGGCCGACATTCCCTCCTTGATCCTGTCTGTCGGCCCAAGGAGCACCGCTCCGACATTGTCTTCCTCAAGATTCATAACGACGGCCATAATTCCTTCATCGAATTCAAGAAGTTCACCTGCTTCGGCATTGGACAATCCGTGCAGTCTCACCACTCCATCACTGACCTGAAGTACCTGCCCGACTTCATCCATACGGATGTCGGAAGATATTTCCTTCAACTGACTGAGAAGCACTTCCGATATTTCGGATGGTCTTATTGTATCTGTCATAATTCCTATACGATTCTATTGTTCTTTTCTACAAGACGATTCCTGATCCTTCTGATCTGCGTCCGGACACTGGCATCCATCCTCACATCATCCAACGTAAAGACAAAACCTCCGATAATATCAGGATTCACATTCATTTCAAGATGCACAGAGGCTCCGGTTATGCTGCCGGTAAATTCCTCCAGTTTCTCCTTCAACCCTTCTGCAGGCAAGGCTGTAATCAGACTACCAACTCTGATATTCAATGAGATACGATATTGCAAAATAAAGGAATGCAGCATCCTAAGAAAGTATTCCGTTCTTCTGCGTGCTATCACCAAAGTCAGAAATCTCCTCAATTCATCGGCCATTGATTCGCCCAGTGCAGCCTCCAGCAGACTGAATTTCCTTTCCGGCTCTACTTCCCTGTACGCTTCAACATATTCGCGCAACTGACGGACCTCCTCCATACGCATTACAAGAACACCAGCCTGGGAATATACCTTATCCCCATTACCGGTCTCCTGCACATATTTAAGAAGCGCCTTAGCGTATCTCGATGCTATAATCCCTGAATTCATATCAATTCATAACATCCGGAGTGTTTGGTTCCTTAATTTCAGAAACAAGCCTGTCTATAAGTTCCATCTGTCCTTTTTCCGTCGCAAGATCCTTCCTGACTATCTTCTCTGCTATGGAAACAGACATCATAGCCACCTCCCTGCGGACATCCCTCAAAGCCGATTCCTTTTCCTCCTGAATCCTTTGTCTGGCTTCGGCAATGATGGAGGCTGCTTCAATACGAGCCTCATCTCTTGACTTTGCCATCATAGACTCACGTTCTGATGCGGCTTCTTGGAGAAGACGGGCCTGTTCAGCCCTTGTCTCATCCATAATCCTTTCCTGCTCCTGACGAAGGTGTGCAAGAGCATCCTCAGCCTTACGGGCTGCCGAGAGTGCATCTTCAATACGCTTGTTACGCTTCTCCACCATACCGGTTATGACAGGAAATCCGAACTTGGCAAGTATGAAGAATACGATAGCAAATATTATGGTCATCCAAAACAGGAGACCGGTGTCAGGCAACATCAGGTTCATAAGCCGCTATACAACTGCAAGAAGACAGACAAGGATAGCAAAGAGGCAGGCACCCTCTACAAGAGCACCGATAATAAGCATTGCAGTACGGATATTTCCTGCTGCTTCCGGTTGACGAGCGATGGACTCCATAGCCGACTGACCGATCTTTCCGATTCCCCAGGCCGCTGCAAGTGCTGCTGTTGCGGCTCCGATTGCTCCCGCGATGGCTCCCCAGGCTATCGTTGAGGCTTGTAGTAAAACTGCTGAAAGTAACATAGTTATAATTTTTAGTTTGTTGATTGACGTATTTATTATGATATTTCTTTATGGGCATCTCCCTGATGCGCCATCCCTATGAACACTGCCGAAAGCATCGTAAAAACGTATGCTTGAATAAAGGCTACAAGCAACTCCAGACAGTTGATCACCAGACCGAAAAGCATCGCTATCACTGTCATTGAGCCATTGATTACTGGCCCCAGTTTCACGGTCACAAAAATAACGGACACTAAACCCAATACCATCATATGCCCCGCCATTATATTTGCAAAAAGTCTGACCATCAAAGAGAAAGGCTTAGATATGAGTCCGAACAACTCTATTGTCTGCATTATCGGAATAGGAAATTTCAGGAAAAGCGGTACATCCGGCCATAATATTTCCTTCCAATAATGCCTGTCTGCGAAAAGATTAATAGCGATGAATGTGAATAGAGCCATCATCATAGTCACAGCAATGTTTCCCGTCACATTTGCACCTCCTGGAAAGAACGGCACAAGACCGAGAAGATTGCACAGAAATATGAAGAAGAATGCCGTAAGAAGATAAGGGGCATACTTCCTATAATGCATCTCGCCCACAGAAGGCTTGATGATCTCATCGTTCACCATCATTATCATAAGTTCCATCAGCCCCGCAAAACCGCCGGGTGCGCCCTCCTGAGAAGCATCGTGCCTCCTGTACCAGCGGGCGGTGAGAAGCACAAGTATGATCAGAAGAACTGCAGTGAATATCAAGGAAGCCACATTTTTTGTTATAGATATGTCAAAAGGACGCACTTCCGTCCCATCCTGGCTATGTTCCACTATCTTTCCTTCGTACTTGCCCTCCTGTGCAATATAAAGACCTTCATAAGTGTGACCGTGTTCAAGTCTGGATGACATAAAGCAATGCCAACCCGAACTGCTTCTGACAATGCAGGGCAGAGGTATTGATATATGCTGACCATTCCACTCGGTTATATGCCATCCGTAAGAATCACCCACGTGACCGAAAAGTATTTCACCGACATCAATATCGTCATACTGACGACCTGACACATCCTCAGCATAAAGAGGATGGAACCAAGAGAACAGTACAATCAGAAACAATATGATTTTTATCGGCTTCATACTTCAACACATACTGTTACCTTATTATACGAGGCTTCTACGAAACCTGATCTGATATATATCTTTTCCTCTCCATCCACCGATTCAAAGACGATATACCCTTCATCCAGTGAAGAAATTATCGGAGCGTGATCCTTCAGAATCATAAAACACCCCTTAGTACCAGGTAGAGATACCTTGCTCACATTCTTTTCAAGAAGTGTAGCCTCTGGAGTAAGTACCGCCAATGATATGTGACAACCGATTGACATATTTCTATGCTTTTATAGCAGCAAGGATGTCTTCTCCTTTTCTTATCGCCTCTTCAATGGTACCGACATTCAGGAAAGCCTGCTCCGGAATGTCATCCACCTCGCCGTCAAGGATGAGACGGAAACCTCTTATGGTATCCTCCATAGGCACCATAGTCCCGGGAACTCCTGTAAATTGCTCAGCCACTGCAAACGGCTGCGAAAGGAATCTCTGCACTTTCCTGGCCCTGTTTACAGTAAGCCTGTCTTCGTCTGAGAGTTCGTCCATACCCAGAATCGATATTATGTCCTGAAGTTCCTTGTTTCTCTGAAGTATCTGTTTTACTCTCTGAGCAGTTTCGTAATGATCCTTGCCCACTATATTCGGATCCAGAATACGGGATGTCGATTCTAACGGATCAACTGCCGGATAAATGCCCAATTCAGCAATTTTTCGGCTCAATACCGTAGTAGCGTCAAGGTGACTGAAAGTTGTGGCCGGAGCCGGGTCGGTAAGGTCATCAGCAGGCACATATACTGCCTGGACCGAAGTGATTGAACCGTTCTTAGTGGATGTGATACGTTCCTGCATCTGTCCCATTTCCGTAGCCAATGTAGGCTGATACCCCACGGCAGAAGGCATTCGTCCCAGAAGTGCCGAAACTTCTGAGCCTGCCTGCGTGAAGCGGAAAATATTGTCAATAAAGAAAAGAATATCCTTCGGTCCGTCTGCAGAAGTACTGTCACGGAAAGATTCAGCAAGAGTCAGACCTGACAATGCCACAGAGGATCGTGCTCCTGGCGGCTCGTTCATCTGTCCGAAGACCATTGCCACCTGAGACTTCTCCACTTCCGAATAATCAACTTTGGTCAGATCCCAATGGCCTTCCTCCATACTCTTCAAAAATTCGTCTCCGTATCTGATGACTCCTGACTCAATCATTTCCCTAAGCAGGTCGTTACCTTCCCTTGTACGTTCCCCCACACCTGCAAATACAGAAAAACCGTTATGTTGCTTCGCAATATTGTTGATCAATTCCTTGATAAGAACTGTCTTGCCTACACCTGCACCGCCAAAAAGTCCTATTTTTCCTCCCTTCAGATATGGTTCCAGAAGATCAATGACCTTTATACCGGTAAAAAGTATTTCCTGAGATGTGGTCAAATCTTCAAATTTCGGAGGCTCACGATGTATCGGAAAGGCTCCGGTACGATCAAGTTCCTTCATTCCGTCTATGGTCTCACCCACAACATTCATAACACGGCCTCTGATCTGCGTTCCGACAGGCATAGTAATAGAGAATCCTGTGCAGATTGCTTCCATACCACGAGATAATCCGTCTGTGGAATCCATAGCAATGGTTCTGACTGTATCCTCACCGATATGTTGCTGAACTTCGACAATCAGTTCTCTACCATCCTTCCGGAATATCTTCAGAGCCTCGTGAATTGCAGGAAGTTCAGACTCGCTGCTATCGACATTGAAATGAACATCGACTACAGGACCGATAATTTGAGAAATATTACCAATTAGTTGAGACATAAATCAAAATTAAATCCGCAGCGACAAACTGCAGATTTCAAAGTTATCATTTTTAAAAGAAAATACAAAAGAGACTTAAGAATAATGTAAATCCTTGCGATCCTTCTGAACCCTCATATCAATCATATAATCCAATGAATATCTTCCAGGACCGAATAAGAATAGAATTATGAAGACTATGAAATAAATCAGGGCAAGTTCACCTTCGGGCAGGATAGCATCGTGAATATCGAAAAAAGCAACACCCATCGCCACAATCATAGGAATAGTGATAATCCTGTCAAGGAGACCAGCGATCAGGAAAAGAGAGCAACAGAATTCGCAAAATATAGACACCATCAGGGTCATATAACTGCCAAAGCCAAGGACACTTGGATATCCTTCTACCAAAGTATTGAAATTCACCATCTTATCAATACCGTGGATCATAAACAAGACACCGAAAACGACTCGGATCAGAAGAATCAGAAGGGAAACTCCCTTCCCTCTGAATGATTGGGGAAAAAGAAAATTATAAAACATAGCAGTTCGTTTAAATATCTGATAATGATATTTCAAACATTCTGCCATAAACGAAAAGTCCCCGACATCATCAGATGTCAGGGACTCGTATAAGAAAGTGGCGGCTACCTACTCTCCCACCTGGTGGGGCAGTACCATCGGCGATGGTGAGCTTAACTTCTCTGTTCGGAATGGGAAGAGGTGGAT
>JAGAIM010000035.1 GCA_017626555.1 Bacteroidales bacterium | reverse complement strand
ATCCATGAAGAGTATCAGACTAGTATCAGCTATTGTAGCTGTGGGTATCCTGCTCACATCATGTGCCGGATACAGAAAAGGGAGCGAAGTTCGGCTGGATGAAAAGACTGTCCACAAACAGTATTCGCTGAATGATGAAGATATTGATGATGCCTTGAGGTTCATCGAAGAGATTCTTGGATGGTATTATGAGGTGTCAGCAGAAGTGGATCCGGAAAAGCAGCTGTCATCCGTGTCTCCAGAGATCCTGGAATCATCCGTACTGGATAAGGAGACCCTCCGTGCCAGTCTTTCTTGGGAGGCTAACAAGGCTACATATGATTCTGCTGCGGTGACATGGATGAATATGACGAAGCATCTCACAAACCGACGATACAAGGATGCATATGACCTGTATATGAAGAAGTATGGTGACCTATTGGTACATCTGGCTCATTCGACAGCCAGATTCACATTTCTTCAGGAAATAGGGTGGCCGCTTATCCAGGAGTTCGAGCAACCTGATTCTGCAATTGTCACCTACTGCGACCATCTCTCTTTCGAATACTGGATGCAGGTCGGGTCGATTCAGTTTTCATCAGTCGACCATCCATATATTCCGGAAGTCTTTCCTGAAACAGTCCGGGAATTCGGAATGGTATTGAGCAAGGTCGGACGATGGAATGAGGCCCTTGGAATGGCGGATGCCCTGCTTGAAGCATTGATCGCGCAGGGTTTTGATGAGATGTATGCCAATACAGAGCGTGCCAAGTATGGAGCATCTGTAATGTACCATTCGGGGCATCTGAATGAGGCTATCGAGATACTTGTCGGTCTGAAGAAAAAGACTGAAGCGTGGCTTGAAGAGGATATCGCTGAGGATCCCGACTGTGAGGAGTATTACCGATATTATATCGATCAGCTCGACAAGGAAATAGAAAAGTATATGAAGGAGGCAGACTACGTCTCTGTATATGACATCTAGACTTTGATTACCTTTCCGGCTTTCAGACATTATATGTAAAAAGTGTTTGACTTCCTTTGAGATTTATTCATTACATTTGTGTCCGAAGGCATTAAAATCCAGTTGAGATGACAGACGCACAAATAGTGATGAGCATAATGCAGAATGATCCGCGCGGTTGGAGACACATCTGCAGGAATATGAAGCAAGGCTTTGCATCGATCATCGGAAAGACGTTTTCGTTTGGCCCGACTGCAAAGGATGACATAGAGGACATCTTTCAGGATTCGTGTCTGGTACTGATGCAGAAGATAAAGGGAGGCGAGTTCACGGTTTCCCGTGAAGGTTCGGTATTCACCTGTCTTGTACAGATAGGAAAGCTCACGGCATTCAATCTGATCCGAAAGAGACGCCCTTTGACTTCGAAAGAAGAGATTACTATTACTGTCAATCTTCATGAGGATAAACAGGATGTCGAGATGCCGTTAGATGAGAAGCAGAAGGCTCAGGATGAATTTCTTGACAGGGTATTCTCTTCAATTCCTCCGGACTGCCAGATGCTTCTTAAAAGATTCTACTGGGATCACAAGCCTATGGATGAGATTGCCAGCATATTGGGACTCAGGAACGCAGACACTGCAAAGACAAAAAAGAACCGGTGTATGAAAAAGTTCAAGGACATAGCCAGCATGCTTCTCGAAAGCGATGAGTTCGCCGAAGATGCCGTTCGTGCTGCAGTGGAAAGGGCGGCCTTGAAGGAACTTCTCGAAGAGGAGAGAGAGTACAGCGAGATTCCTGACATAGCCATTGCTGCACTTGATACTGAAGACAAGGACACTGATAAGAAAGATTAGCGATGAAAGAGAAACTATCCAAACTGGAATACTTTCTTTCTACCGGGCTGTTCGGGTTTCTAGCTGTCCTTTTCCTTCTTGTGCTTGTAACCTCACTCGGCAAGAACGTGATAGACATGTGTGTCAGAGTCGGATTCGATTGGAGGCATAGCGGTAACTATGTGGGACTGTTCGCAGGCTTTCTGGCGTACGGCGTCTTCATGCTGTTCCTTCTTATTCCGAGAATGAAGCACAATCTGAACTGGCTGATGAAGTTCACACACGAGCTGACACATACCTTGGCGGCTCTTCTTTTCTTTGGGAAGATAAAGGAATTCGTTGTACGTGACAGGGAATGTTATGTGAGCTATCTGACGGGGCCGGTCGGTTATGTGCAGATTACTCTTTCGCCGTACTGCATTCCGATATATACCTTCATGTTGTTCCCGTTCCGTTTTGCCGGTGACAGCCATTATATGATAATTTTTGATGCACTTATCGCTTTCTCGTACGCCTTTCACGTGCACTCATTCATCAAGCAGACACGTTTCTCTCAGCCGGACATTGAGAATTGCGGTAAGGCTAGATCGACAGCCTTCATCACCTTCGTACATCTGGCTGTCATATCATTGATTATGGCGACGCCCAAAGGAGGAGTCCTGAAGGCTCTTAAAAGAGTCTTTTGGGAGTACCCTCTTGATATCCTTAGCGATCCGTCAGGATGGTTTATGGACATAATCAGATATTTCTGACATAAGAATGATTACCTTTTCTCATCTGTGACATTATTCCTTGAATCAATGTGAAAATACAGATGAGAAAGTTTTTTAAGATCTTATTCACAACACTTACTGTTGTCATTGCAGCAGGCTACCTCATACCTGAGAGGAAGGCAATGCCATGCTGCACACCTGCAGATTACAATCATCAGAGCTTCTGGTACTGGCCGTGGACGAGAGGGGAGAGAGGCTGCCCTCATACTGGAATCGACATCTTCGGTAGGGTGGGGACTCCTGTCGTCTCACAGACAGGAGGGCTTGTCATCTACGCCAAGAACATGCCGGGCAAGGCCGGTAACAGTGTGTTCGTACTCGGACCAAAATGGAGAATCCATGAGTATCTTCATCTGAATACCATCGACTGTACGGTGATGGATTACGTACAGCCAGGCGAACTCATAGGCACGCTTGGAAAATCCGGCAATGCCGTATCTACTCCGCCACACGTACACTACGGTATAATAACTCCCATCCCATACTTTTGGAAAGCGTTCGGAACAGCCGGCACCTGCAACCCGCCGAAGCGTTTCAACTGGCGGCTTATGTTCTGGCTGGATCCTACGGAACATATACCTACTGAATAAGTACTTGACCAGTCCGTTCTGGCGAACAACCATTTCGTCATAGCCTTATAGTTTTGCAGCATGGAAACAAATCAGAAGCCATGAAGCAGAGATACAGAATCAGAATCACATGGAAGTCGGTTGTCATATCAATTGTCCTATCACTCATATTGACGTTGATTGCCAATCTGTAAATAAATAGGCTTCCCTACATCTAACACTATTAATCAAAGGATGGTACGCATGATGTTCTGGGCGAACCCTAGATGTGATTCACATCAATAGAATACAAGGTAATTTACTTAATACAAATACAACTATGGAACCACAAAAGACAAAGAAAAGAAGCGGTCTCATCGGCAAGGGCCTGATGGTACTGCTCATCGCATGCTGCCTGCAGATCCCTATTCTGCTAGTCAAAGGACTTATTGAGGACCGTAAGGAACTCTCCTATACAGTTCAGACAGAACTTTCCACATCCTGGGGTGGACTACTGGATGT
>JAGAIM010000034.1 GCA_017626555.1 Bacteroidales bacterium | reverse complement strand
TTACACACATTCCAGCTATTAAAGCCAATGAACTGAATTTAAAATAATTCTTTTTCATAAAATGTTGATTTAAAATGGTTGTTGTAATGTTTTCTTCTATAGTTTGAATGTAACTCCTATCTCAAGGCATTGGCCATATCTGTGTCGCTCGACTTCTACGGTCTGTCCTGTCAGCGGCACATCTTGCCTGAAGACTATATCCTGTCCCAAGAGGTCGCTTGCCTGCAGCTGTACAGACCAGTGCCTGTTGAACTGGTAGCTTGCATTGAAGTTGAGAGTATGAACTGCGTCCTGCCTGATGTCTCCCAACTGCGACACGCCCACCGCGTGTATCCTGCTGCCTTGCATGTTGTAGAGCAGGACCATGTTCAAGGCCTTCTCATCACCGAATCTCGGAGACCATGTGATGTCTGCATTGATCAGGACTGGAGATGCTCCCTGAAGCGAACGTTCCTTGTTAGTGTATGCTCCTCCTTCCGGAAGCTTCACATTGGTATACATGTAGCTTGCATTCGCTCCTACATTAAGATCCTTGGCGATCCTCTTGCGGAATTCCACTTCCAGACCTGCAGCAAAGCCGTTATCCGCATTTCGGAATGAGTGCAGCGTGGCGCCTCCGTTAAGTGCCTGTATCCGTTCGATCGGACTATCAAGATATTTGAAGTAGCCTGTAACACTGAGCATGTCACCGTCGGAACCGAAGAGTTCGTATCTGAGATCCAGATTATAGTTGTATGCGTTATTCAGATCCTCGTTACCCCTTATCTGTGCAGACCCGTAGGATTCCTGATACAGGAACGGAGCCATTTCTATGAATGATGGTCTTGTGATTGTCCGTGATGCGGAAAAGCGCAGGATATGGGTATCGTTGAAGGTGTATTTAATATTCAATGCCGGGAAAAGGTCTCCATGCTCAATCGCACTCTTCCTGCCGAACCAGTCGCCACCGTCTGATGCGTATCTGACCCACTGCCTGGCATACTCATACCTGACTCCCAGATTAATGAGAAGATTCTCTGTCGGATAGAGGTCCGCGGTCAGATATCCTGCCAGGATATCGGTACCTGCACGGTAACTGTCCTTCGGCTGCTTCTTGCGTTCTATCACTATATTGCCGCTAGCCACGTTACCCTGATTCAGGAACGAGTCTGTATCGAAGACACCTGTTATTTCCGGATCAAGACGATTGAGGTTATAATAGAAACGGGTTCCCATATACTCTCTTCCCTTGTCCTTGTAGCTTACGCCAGCCTTGAAAGAGTTGCTGTCACCCGATTTCCATTTCAACCCGAGGTCTGCGTTCCATTCATCCTCATCAAGACTTCCGAAATATCGCATGGTCTCCTGCCTGTTCAGTTTGAAGAGCTTCAGCGTTCCCTCCTCATGGATGTACATGACCTGCCTTCTGTCAGGTTCATAACTACCTGTCTTTCCGTATGATGCAGCCCAATCTATCTCCACCCTGGAGTCAAGCAGGAAGTGAAGTCCGTTCAACTGATGATTCTGAAGCGAATACACATGAGTCACATTATTGCTTCCTGTCAGAAGATGGCCTTCCGCATCTTCTCCATTACGAAGCTGATAAGTATCATTGGCATTACGTGCATAGAAGAATGTATAGCCGATTCTGTCAGACTCTCTGAGCGTATATCCGACATGTCCTAAAGCCGATGCCTTCAACGCCTGATCGTAACTGTCGTAGGTGAAGTTGCTCTGGACATTGCCGGTAGCTTCCAAAGTCTTTTGAAATGCCTCTGATACCTTCTGATAGTCATTGCTGAGGTTTGCTGACATAAGGATGCTCAGCGTCTGGCCGCCTACATTGAAGTTCTTTCCCATGCTTACGTTTCCGCCGATTGATGGAAGCGCCGTCTTCTGACTTACTGCAAATGAGGACTTGAAGATATCATTTGACTTCACGTATTCGTCGAAGTCGACAAGAGGCATATCAAGAACCTGCGATTCAAGCCTGGATGTCCTGAAGAGAGACACTCCCCTGTCCATCTGGTATCTTTTTCTGAAAATTGTATTGACAGATCCACCTGTATTGAGGCTTAGCTCTAGAAAGTCTTCGGGAATATTGACCTTTGTGACGATATCGATATGGGCCCCACTGTAGTCTGCATAAGTCTCCGCATTGTAGACCTTGCTTACAGTGATGTTCTGTACAGTAGATGACGGGAAAAGGTTCAGCGGCACAAGCTTGTTGTCAGGGTTGGGAGATGCTATCGGCAGGCCGTTCAGCGTCGTGATGCTGTATCTATCAC
>JAGAIM010000033.1 GCA_017626555.1 Bacteroidales bacterium | reverse complement strand
CCATCATAATAACTGCCATAAAGGACATCGGGACGATTATGTGTCCAACCTGCATCTACTCCAAAGAAAAGCATTGAAACGATGTTTTTGTAATCATATGACAATGTATAATTCTGCACCTGAGATTGGTATAGTTCATTATTCTCATACACAGATAATTGTCTATATGATGTTAGAATATATGAATCGTATAAGTTTTCTATTGCAGGATTTGAGTGGCTTAAACTTGCGTTAAAACGAAGTTCATTTGTTCCATCTATATCATATTTCAAAGTAAGATGTGGCTCTACAACAAAACGGTGTTTGTCCGTCTCAATATCAGTATCTTTGTTATTCAGATTGAAGTATCTGTAATTACCAGTAACATACAGGTCGGCATAGAATCTCTTGATCCTATAATTCGCAATAACACCAATACCGGTATTGATGGAAGTCAATCTCAAATCGTTATGATATTTATTCAAACTGCTCGTTAACCCATTATGGGTATAATCAAAGAATATGGTAGGATGAATTTGGAGATTTCCCCAAACTATTGCAGATAAGAAATCTAGTCTGTTCTCTGTTGATATATTCCTACGTTCTGCAGACTGAAACATTTGTTCAGACATAATTATATCAGGGAACAAATTGGGATTAACAGATAAACTATGAGGCCTTTTTTCAAGATTGATCTTTGAAAGGAACTCAACACCTTTGTCGCTTCCTGTTCGACTGGTCAGGTGAAATAGGTTATGCAGGCGATAGTTCTCTATACTATTCTCCTGTACAATATCTTCTCCTGTAAAGATTTTGCTACTGCCATCCGTTGATAGCCAGTCAAATTTCAACTGTTCTTTGATGTATTTCTTCTCAGTGTTCTGCATATAGGTAATATTGCCATTGGCAATATTTCTATGGAGCATACCATTGAAGCGTTCATCAACGACATTCTTTGATCCATCAGGAAGAAGTGTCGTAGTCACAGATTGATTGCTGCGTTCATCCCGATCATTAAGATAAGCTGCATTAATTCCAAGTTCACCATTCTTGCCTACACGGAACACTTGGTTGTATGTAGTCGAATGTGATTGATTGAAATAATAGTATCTTTTGTTTATTCCTGGTGTGGCAGGCATTGCAATATCTGAAATAGTAGATGTCCTGGAATAATCATAATCGTCAAATGAACGTAGTTCAGTTTCAAGGTCACTTCCAGAATTGTTGCCCTAATATGTGGCGAGCAACTGGCTGTTTCTCTGAAAATATGTGGCTATAAGTTCATTGTCCCATAACAATCTATTCTCATAGCCTCCTCCAGCAGTGCCAATTAGGTTAAATACGCCTTTGACACCGCTTTTAAGTTTCAGATTTATTGATGCTCTTTCTTCGGGCTTTAGATCTTTCAATGCCTTGATGTCCTGATGGCTTTCAAGAACCTCAATGGTACTGATATTATTGGGATCAATATTGTTTGTAGCAATACCATAACGACCTTTCATAAGGTCAAGACCCTCAATATAGAAGTTTTTGATAGGCTGACCTTTATATGAGATCTGTCCTGCATCCGAAACGCTGATTCCCGGTAGTCTTCTCAAGACCTGTCCTATTGTTACATCGTTTCTCGACTGAAATGCTGCCACATAATAACCGATTGTATCTCCTTTCGAATATACCTTCGGGGCTCGGACCACAACCTGCTCTATTTCCTGCACCATCTCTTCAACAATGAAATCCCTCTCCTGAGACCGATTTTCAATCACAGCACTTTCGGGAATTATTCCAAGGCTGGACAAGTTCCCACACACGCTGTCGGCATAGGATATGAAAGAAAGTGAATATCTTCCGTATGAATCAGTCAGGCAGGATGCAAATACGCTGTACTTCTGCTCTACTTGCGACACGAACACATTGACATCCGGCACGCCTTTGCCAGAGGCATTCCTGACGACTCCTCTTATACTGGAAGTCACTTGTCCGCTAAGCCCACCAGAAGTGATTATGACTGACAGTAGAACAATGATAAATCTTCTCATACCGATAATAAGCATTATTGTAATGCAAAGTTACTATGAGAAGATCAGATGAGGGCTAAAAAGCACCCTTATAATTCTATTTGTGGGGTTTTGTAAATTACTGAGAAATAATATATTACGTGATATGAGTGGCGTAAAATTCTATTTGTGTATTTTTGTCTGTTGGAAACAGGGTGTTTTTAGGCAAATTCAGCAAGGAAACTCTCTTTCATAGGACTGGCAGACTGCTGGATCTTTCGTTTCAAGGATGACTTTCGGTTATACACAACAGGCAAAGACTCACCGATGAGTATGCTGATAGCGCGTGATGAAAAATCTACGACTATATACAGGAACAGCAGGTAATCTTCATCCTTGAGTGCTGGGAACTCACACCTGAAGTCGGACATCAGATTGTTTTTGTATGTATTCACGAACGTCTCAAGTTCGGAGATTGTCTTCCTGTCTTTGCTCAGATTGGAAATGATGCTGATGACGTTATTGTAGATTTTGGCCCTTTCGTGCTGCGATCCTTGATATACATAATATGTGTTGCAAAGTTCGTCGATTGACTTGAACTTCTGTTCGAACAGTTGGTTTACCGACGATTGCATTGCAGAAGCATCTTCCTTGGTTACTTTGAGGATGTGGCGGATGTTTTCAGCTTCAAGCATTTTCATCTCCATTTCCTTGCGGTGTGCCTTAAGGTGCATTCGGTACCAGATGCAGAGAAATACAAGCAGAACTGATGCTATTATGATTATGACGACCTTGCTCATTCTTTCACTTTTCAGTTCGGCCTCCTGCATATTCTGCTCGTATGCGTGATAATTGGCGACTGTCTGGGCAAGGTTCTGATTGATTATCTTCTGTATGACAGTATCTGCAGAAGACATCGGCTCTTCCAAGTCAAAAATATTGGCAAAAGGTGTCCCTGTAGCAGGATCCTTGATAACTACCCATAATGATTTATCTTCATCCGTTTGGGCAAATCGCCTATATACATTGGCACTATCAAGCTCTCCAGTCTTAATGTAGGCCAAACATAGATTGCGATAATCTTGAGTCGTCAGGTCTCCCATCTGACTCTTAAGCCTTAACAGAACATCTTTTGCTTCTGAGTATTTCGCAGATTTTATATACGATCTGCTTAAAAGCCTTAATCCTCTGTTGTTGATTTGTTCTCGATTGTTTGTCTTGGTATTCTCAATCAGTTTCTGGGCGAGCTCTGCACTTCTATCATAGTCTTTATTGTTGTAATGCGCCTCAGTCAGAGTTTCTAATCCGGATAGGATATGATCCTCGTTACCAGATAAAACAAAGTAGTCGTATGCCATCTGGGCATAATTCTGCTGCTCTATGTAGTTGTAGGTCTTTCCGTATATTCCAGAAACAGAGTGGTATATCAGTCCTAAAACATATGGATTGTTTAATTCCTTCGCTATTTTTTCTGCATTGAAAAAACTTATGATTGCTGCGGGATAATCTTCGCCTGCACTTTGAGCACGTCCTTGTGCATAATGCATAAGCATCTGTCCGTAAACATCATTCTGTACATCCATCCCTTCCAGCACCGCCAAAGCACTGTCCGGCCTCGCATCAATATACGAATCCACATCCTCCAGCAGCCTGAAGGTCTCGCTCTTCCGCCCACCATTGCAGGAAACTATCATCATTGCCGTGATGATCAGCAGTATATTCTTGATTCTCATAGAAATCTCTCCGTTAATCAGACAAATATACAACAAAAAAGCAGGAACAACGCCACTACCAGCATCATTCCTGCATATTAAACACCGAGGGGAAGAGGAACCGCTAAGATGCGGTCAAGTTCAATCTACACTAATCAGCATCCCCCAATGCGTCTGTAGTGAGAGCGAACTTTCACAACTTTGCCATTGACAACCCGCTTGTGCGACTTGACCTTGACAAACTTATCGGCATCCGCTTCTAAACGGAGCTTCAGAGAAAGTGTGATCGTTGTTTTCATTTAGTATTGATTTAGGCAACATTGCCTTTAATAAGAAAAATTGTAAAACACGATCTGACTTGACTGAGTACGTCCCTCGGCTTTATTGTCGCTGCAATATCCCTCATAAAAAAAGAAAAGGCATTCAGTATTTGGGGGCTGAATACCTTATCTTGTGTTTTCCTTATAAGCCTTTCGGCTTCAATACTAAATGATGCTGCAAATATACATACTTTTTCCGAAACTCCAACGAAGCCTCTCAAAAATCATTCTGACTTAATTCTGAGCAACACTAATCTGCGTAAACACATCTCCGGACGTCATATCAATGATTGCAGTACGCGGCTTAGCAGTATCGTTTGGATCAACAGATATGACCACTGTGTTACTGCGCCCCTTATCCGGAATAGTCACACGGTACCAGCCTCCGTCAAGGATGTCATAAGTATATGCCTCCTCACCATCGGTTGATGTCGGATAGATATAGTTCTGCTTATTGTTGTCATTATACGCACCACTGATCCACCATCCGCTGTAATTAGTCACAGTTACCACCTGCTCACCACCTTCCGAGGTGAATGTCAGTTCCTGCTTATCCAACTTCATCGGCTTCCAATCGCCATCTTTCTGTTCACAAGCGGCAAGGCAGACAATCGCTGCCATAATTGTCAAGATTCGTTTCATAGTATAATGCCTTATTATTCCTGTGTAACTTCCATGCTGTCCTGATAGTTCTTGTCCATTCCTCCCACATAGAGAGTCCTTCGCTTTCCGGTTGTATTCTTAACGGCTGTAAGGACAAGTTCGTACTGCCCGTTATCATAAGATGCTTCAGAAATGCTTGCAGTAAGCCAGTCATTCGTGACTGTATAGGTCTGGCTTTCCTCATCATATTCCGGGATTTTGACGCCTTCTCCGTCGTAATTCAGAATATCCAATGTCTGTGGCTGAATGGATGTGTGTACTGTCACAGTTTCGCCATCTGCTGATAGGGTGACACTCATAGGCGTGAAGATCTTCTCACATCCGCAAAGGCAGACAATCGCTGCCAGCAAAATCAAGATTCGTTTCATATAAGTTCGTTTAACTGTCTATATATAGATGCAAAACCGCACCATTTCGTTCCATACTGCAAATATAATTGGGGGGCAGAAATACAAGTAATTCACTTCGAATTTAACTGTCCAATAATCATAAATGCATATCTACATCCTGCTTTTCTGCTGTTCACCTGCTCCTGTACCCTTATATTTGCTTCTTGCACTATTGAAGTTGTACCTTATAGTCAGGACGAATTCTCTGGAATCAAACTCATTCTTCTGGTGAATCTCATAAATATCGCTGATCATACGCACAATATCGCTGCGACCTTTGAACAGATCAACGCCCTTGAGTTCGACACTTAAAGCATCATTGAGGAATGATTTTCTAAGAGATATGTCCAACTGATGCGTAGGTTTCATCAATTCATATATATACTGGTTTCCTTTACCCGTATAGTTATAATCCAGAGTAGCCATAAAGCCCTTAGGTATCTTGAATGTGTTTCCGAAACCCACAAATGGAATCGGCTTGCCAAGTTCCGCTGCCTTTCCAAGATAATCTATTTCCAGCCACTGTTTCTGTACTCCGACATTCAGTCTCGGATACCAGAATGCTATTGTAGGAGAAGCCGACAGCATAGCCTGTACTCTCGGAATGTTCCTGCCAAAGTTAGTATAGTGCAGCATTATTATGTTCTCAAGATCCTCTGGTGCTGTTCCCCAGTGCAGAATCTTCCTTTGCTCCACCTGATAACTTGCGGAGAACTGAAGAAACTTCCAAACTGCAGCAAATGATAAATCGTGATTGATCTCAGGCACCAGATAGGGGTTCCCTTTCGTGTAACTATATCTGTCGATATACTGGATGGCATTTGTCAGATTCCGATATGAAGGTCTCGATGTCTTTACTGCATAACTGAGCTGGAACTGAAATTTACCAGCCTGAGCATTGAATGATGCATTAGGATAGAAATTACTGTAGGTACGGCTCTGATCTTCCTGAAGAATGTTGTTTTCGTAATAATTGAATGAAAGGTATTCATACCTTACTCCTGCTGATATGCTTCCGAATTTCAAAGGATACATATATTCCACAAAGGCATTGGCGTT